>MVRP01000249.1 GCA_002067405.1 Syntrophorhabdaceae bacterium PtaU1.Bin034
TAATCAACAATAAGATTTCCCCCTTGCTCTTAAAGTGAGCATACAAAGAGCCCTTGGTCAGTCCGACCTTGTTCATGATATCATTGATGGACGTACCGTGATATCCTTTACGCACGAAAAGCTCCAAGGCTGCCAGGGTGATTTTTCTCCGTGTCTCTTCACCATCAGCTCTCTTCACTAAAACCTCCTGTAATACCGTCCGGTTAGTATTTAACTTATTTCTCGCAGACTGTCAAGTTTCACCTTCAGAATATTAACTAGACGGTTAGTTAAGATCCCGAAACTTTTGCCGACAAAACAAGTATCTACTGGCTTGTCCTCAGATTGATCGACAAATTACAGCAGGAGGAAGGGACATGATCTTCAAAAACATCGGCATAAGTAAAAGACTTGCGATTGGATTCGGTATTCTTGGCTTTCTTATGGTAGTCCTTGTTATTACGGGAATAATATCAACGAGCATGATCAATTCCAGGCTGGAACAGATCACTCAGGTGAACACCGCAAAAATCCAGGCAGCCTACGAAATGAAGGATGGGATTAAAACTGTCAACTTAATGGCCTTCGGTACTTTGCTATCCAAGGACGAGGCCTTCTTGTCGAAAGCCGGTCAGATAATCGCCACCACAAAAGATCGACCCGGGAAATGCTTGGAGTCATTAGAAAAGTTGGAAGCGTCCGTCAAAGGTAAAGAACTGCTAAACCCCTTCAGGGAAAATTTCGCGAGGGGAGAAACAGGTTTTGACAATGTTCTTAAAGCCGCTCAGGCGGGGAAGACCGATGAGGCCGTGTCGCTCTTTGTCGGGACAATCCTGCCGGCTGCCCTTGATTTGTTTCAGATGACAGACCGGCTTATACAGTTTCAGCAGGATGATATCGCTGTCCGGACGGCTGAAGCGCGGCGCACTTTCCGTCAGACGATGACATTCCTGATTGCCATGGGCATTATCATCCTTGGCATCGCTGTCGTTCTCACGTTTTCTCTTGGCAGAAGCCTCACTATTCCGATCAGGAAGACGGTTGCAGCCACAGAAATGCTTGCTGCGGGAAAACTTGGCATAGACATTACGGTCGACAGAAAGGATGAATTTGGCGATCAGGCCACTGCCCTTAAAGCTATGGTGGAGAAGTGGCGGGAGATCGTCGGGAGCATAAAGCAGGCTTCCGACGATGTGGCGTCAGCGAGTGTCGAGTTGTCGGCCAGTGCCGAACACATGCAGAGAGGATCAGGCGAGCAGGCGGAAAGGGCCCATCAGGTGGCAACGGCGTCCGAAGAGATGTCCCAGACTGTGCTCGATATTTCGAAGAATGCTTCGAGTATTGCGACGACCGCAACGAATGCAGCCAAGACAGCAAAGGATGGCGGAAGGATAGTGGAGGAAGCGGTCAAAGAGGTAAGAGAGATCGCTGAAACCGTGGGAGAATCAGAAGGTCATATCACCTCCCTCGCGGAGCTGTCCCAACGGATAGGTGAGATCATCGGTATCATCAATGATATTGCAGATCAGACGAACCTCCTGGCATTGAACGCGGCCATCGAGGCCGCAAGGGCTGGAGAGCACGGCAGGGGGTTTGCGGTAGTTGCCGACGAGGTGAGAAAACTCGCAGAGAGGACCACCGGGGCAACCTCAGAGGTCAGCGGAATCATCCGCGAGATTCAGAGCAAAGTAACGAGTGCTGTCTCCTCGATAGAGCGGGTAAGCACCAAGGTGGACCGCGGCGTCGATCTCTCGCAAAAGGCGGGCAATGAACTCACCACCATCGTGAGCAACGTTGAGGATCTCCATATCATGGTTCAGCAGATCGCTACTGCGATAGAGGAGATGTCGGTGACCTCCGATCAGATCAGCAAGGACATAGAGTCCATATCAGGTATATCCAGCGAGACATCCATGGCATCGCAAGAGGTGACCAAGGCATCCCAGGAGCTGGCCCGCCTGGGTACCGACCTGCAAGGCATTTCAAAACTATTTGAGTTGTAGGAGCGGACCCATGAGCGAGACGCTTCAACGTGTACAACCTTCCGAATCGACATCGAGGAGCCCGCAATCGGTATTAAGGCAGTCCAAGAGATCAACCGGATGATCGACATCACGAAGATTCCCAACACCCCACCTTACGTAGAAGGCGTGGTAAACTTCAGACGAAAGATTATCCCGATAGCTGGTCTGCGGAAGAAGGCAGAATACTGATACTCCTCTATCTGAAAACGCTGTTCAGCAAAATGGCAGGCTCGCAGCATAGACTTTCTTTAGATGACGGAGTCTGAGTGGCTACCACTTCCGGGCTCCGTCACCTCTTAGTTCGTCCCCGGATTGCAGGTGGATGCGATTTTGTGCTTTAGATATCGTTATGCTCCATTTAATGTGGTTCCAACAACTTTCTGAAGCTCTTGCCTTCCCATCGCCTGTAAAGCCGGTGATCGATATCGAACTGATCCAGGATTTTACCGATTGTCTGGTCAATGATATCTTGAATCGACGCCGGCATATGGTAGAAGGCGGGCATAGGAGGGAGAATGATAGCGCCGAGATCGCTCGCTTCGCTCATCAAGCAGAGATGTCCTTTATGAAGAGGAGTTTCTCTGACTACAAGCACCAGCCTTCGTCGTTCTTTTAGTGCTACGTCTGCCGCTCGTATCAAAAGGTTCTCATTGTATGAATGCGCAATGCCCGAAAGGGTCCTTATGCTGCACGGCACTATAACCATGCCGTCTGTTTTGAATGAGCCGCTCGCCACGGAAGCTCCCACATCCTTAATATCGTGGACGTTGAAGGCAAGTCCCTCTATCTGCTTTATGGTAAGATCAGTCTCTATCTCAATATTCTTCTTCGCCCCGTCCGACAGGATCAAATGTGTCTCTACATTCAAATCTTTTAGGACCTCAAGCAAGCGAATCCCGTATACAACCCCCGTAGCGCCAGAAATGCCTACTACAATCCTTTTCATTGTCGCATCCTCACGTGCCCTTCGCAACAATCCTTCTATTGACGAATTATCCTATAAAATCAAGAAACTCTGAAGTCGTGAAATTCCTGATGATTATCCAAAAGAGCCCAACTGTCCTCGTGATACCTTCGAGAAGCATCTTGCTTATCTTATCTCCACCACCGGCAGCCTGCTCTCTTTTTGATCCTCTCAGCAGCTGTAATCTCGCTTTTTTTAACGTTCCAAGTTCTGCCATTCCTCCATTACAGCTCAACCACCTTCCATTTCAGCTCCATTATTAATTTCCATTCCGTTGGCGCCAAGCCATTTAACCACGTGCTCCCAGCAGTATCAAGTATTTTGTGAAATAGCCGGTGATTCCCTCAACCCAAGCAAGTAGGGCTCCTCTGTCAGTGATCAAAACCAGAAGAACCGTTCGTGCCAGCGAGAAGAAGAGGCTTCATAGAGAATCGTTGATATAAAATTGATTGGATTAACTATTAAAATATGATAAAAAATAAATAATGTTTTTGTATTAAGAGGGAGTCATGTGTATAGCCAAGAGAACAAAGGAAAAGACCGAATTGAATGAAAAAGAAAAAGAGATTGAGAAAACGATTAAAGACTACCTCTGGTGGAAACGATTCGTTGTTCAGGCTGAAGAGGAAAAGACCGAATTGAATGAAAAAGAAAAAGAGATTGAGAAAACGATTAAAGACTACCTCTGGTGGAAACGATTCGTTGTTCAGGATAGAAGGGGTGATTGAGCTTCGATGCCATATTGATACTGGATGAGAAAAGAAGGACTGAAACGGAGCGGGCATGCTTTTATTGCTGAAAATGAGGGCATGCTGTCTTGATTAATTTCTCGGGTGAGGCCGGTTGTTACCCGGTGCCTCCCTCGATACCCTCTTTTTTTCACTCTTATTTTTTTTCTTGCGTCCGGACAATGAGCAGCTATATGCTTTTGAGCAACATGTCAGGGATGAGGAGAGTTGTTGTTCAGGTACCCTTTAGCTTCAAGGCCATAAAGACACCCCTTTTAGTTTCAAGAATACGGAGGAATTATGGCTAAGGTGATGGGTTATATCCGTGTGAGTGCCAATCAGGAGAACGCTGAGAATCAAAAACTTGCCATATTTCAGTATGCCAATTCGAAGCATATGAAGATTGATGACTGGGTAGAATCAACGGCCGGTTCTTGCAAATCTGCTAAAGACAGGAAAATTGATGAACTGCTTGCACGGCTGGAATCAGGGGATACGGTTATCGTAGCAGAGTTGTCGCGACTGGCTAGAAGTGTTGGGCAAATAGCCATCCTCATTGATGAACTGCTGAGAAAAAGGGTCACTGTCATCTGCCTGAGGGAGAACCTGACACTGAACGGTAAACAGGACATTCAGACAGAAGTAATGGTCACAATGTTCAGTTTATTTTCAGAGGTGGAACGGGATTTGATTGCGGAGCGGACAAAAGAGGGGCTGAATAGGGCAAGGGCAGAGGGAAAGCTTCTCGGCAGACCAAAAGGGACCATAGGTAAAAGCAAATTGGATGGAAAGGAGAGGGAGATCAAGGAGTACTTGCACAAAGGGGTCAACAGGGCAAATATTGCGAGAATTTACGGCGTCACTTTTCCTACCATTCAGAACTTTATAAAATCGAGGAATCTAATATAGTTTTTCTGGAGCGAAAAAGCGTGTTGCTCTTCCTCTCACCGCTCGGACAAAAGTCTGCGAGCTAATATCTGGAGAAAAGAATAGAAAAATGACCGGCACGTTCAACGCAATCGTGGATAGGAAGGGCCATGATGCGATAGAGCGCATTTCGCAAATTCGTTGACGTATTCAATGCTCATAGGGCCATCATTCCGGGCTTGACCTGGATCCAGACAAGGGCATGGACCCCGGCTTTCGCCGGGGTGGCGAAAGTCAGGATCTTGATGCATGAATGCGTCACTGAACTTTCGAAATAGGGCACTAAGTTTCATTGTGCCGGTGAATGTGCTACTTGCACGACGACAGTAGATGCAGAACCGTTCACACACAAAAGATACTACTATTTTACTACAGTTTTGATGCATACTCTCGAAAATTGCTGCGCCCTTAGCTCAGCTGGATAGAGCGTTGGCCTTGGGATCCTAAGAGCCTGTCGCTATGACGTATACCGTTGGTTTCTACGTATCTCCTCAACCTCACTGTTACCGTCTCCGGTAAGAAGGTACCCTTTCGCGACCAGGCTTCGGGCACCGTGATGCCGACCAGATCCGCCACAGACCCCGCCCCTCACGCGGTGCACGCTGAAACGGAATCTTTTTAACTCGATTCAATTCAGTTCACCTGAAATTTTTTGACACTTTATCCGGTGAAGTGTTAGCCTTTTCCCGACCGCC
>MVRP01000250.1 GCA_002067405.1 Syntrophorhabdaceae bacterium PtaU1.Bin034
GATTTCACTTCGAATTTGTATATAGTGCCCTCCCGAAGGCCGGGGATGAAGAGTTCCCAGATGCCCGTTGATCCCCTGACGCGCATCATGTGACGTCGCCCGTCCCAACTGTTGAAGTCCCCTATGACGCTTACCCGTATGGCATTCGGCGCCCAGACGGCGAAGACCACTCCCTCGACGCCGTTCACCGTAATCTCGTGGGCTCCCAGTTTTGCATACTGATTGTAGTGCGTTCCTTCAGCAATAAGATAAAGATCGTAGTCCGACAGGATGGGCATGAAAGAATAAGGGTCGGCTATCAGGGTCGCAACCCCTGTGCGATCGATCTTCTTGAGCCGGTACGAAAAGACCTCGGCGCGATCCCGGATAAGGGCTTCAAAAAAACCGTCCTTGTGCAGCCTCTTCATCGGGTACTCCCTATCCGACTGTAAATCGACCACCGTGATCTCCGCTGCATCAGGCATGAGAGCCCTGACAGCCACGCATTCTTTGTTGCCCGACTTTATTACGTGGGCGCCCAGCACCTCGAAAGGGTCCTGATGGGCCGAATGAATAATCTTCTCTATTTGTTCTTTCAAGGACATCTTCGTCTCCTCCGCGTGAGCGCCGCCATGTGAATTTTATCCTTCCAAATTATTATACTCTTTTCTCCTCTTCTGCAACCGAAGCCGGTGCAAAAGGGGCAAAACAACACGAACGCCCTGTTAGCCGCAATCCAGAGCGTGCCTTCGCGGCAGTTGAGACCGCGCAATAGGCGAGGAACCGGAAAATTCCCCTTATCGGCACTTATTTAATTCCTTTTTCCGTCAATCGATAATAATATAATGGTGCATGGATCGCCAATTGAAGAACATCGGGACAGAGGGGACCCCGGAAGCGTGGTAGTCCGGATCAATAAGAACGAGCAAGCTCCGGCCGTAAAGCCGACCGGCGGGAACCGGTCAGTACAGGGATCACTCATTGATCAGCTCACCTATTCCCTGTCAAAGGACATGTATTCGGTAACCCCTCGCGACAAGTTCACGGTTGTGACCCTGTCCGTAAGGGCGGAACTGGCAAAGAGGTGGATCGCAACCCAGCAGCATTACTACTATGTGGATGCGAAGCGTCTCTATTTTCTGTCCCTTGAGTTCCTCCTTGGCAGGCTGCTCCGCAACTATCTGATCAATCTCGACGCCCTTGCCGATTACCGCGATGCGGTAGAAGTCCTTGCCGCCAGCCTTGAAGAGGTGGAGGAGCACGAGGGCGATGCCGCGCTCGGAAACGGGGGCTTAGGGAGGCTGGCGGCATGTTTTCTCGATTCCATGGCTACCCTCAAATACCCTTGTTACGGGTATGGAATTCGATATGAGTACGGAATCTTCTCGCAAAAGATAAAAGACGGATATCAGACAGAGGCGCCCGACAACTGGCTGAGATACGGAAATCCCTGGGAATTCCCCCGACCCGAGCTTTTGTACCCGGTCCGCTTTTACGGGCGCGTCCTGCAACACGGCCATAACGGACGAAGCCGTAGCGAATGGCTGGATACGGACGAGATCATGGCCATGGCATATGACTATCCCGTGCCCGGTTTTCACAACGCGATCGTCAACACCCTCCGCCTCTGGGCCGCAAAATCGACCCGCGAGTTCGATTTCGAGTACTTCAACAACGGTGACTACGTCAAGGCGGTAGAGGACAAGAACAGCAGCGAGAACATATCGAAAGTCCTTTATCCGAACGACTATTCAACTGCCGGAAAGGAGCTTCGTCTTAAACAACAATACTTCTTCGTTGCTGCAACGCTGGCCGATGTGGTGCGCCGCTACAAGAAGTTCCATCAAGGATACAGGAACTTTCCGGAAAAGGTGGCGATTCAGCTTAATGACACCCATCCTTCCATCGCAGTCCCGGAATTGATGAGGATCCTCGTGGATGAGGAAGGTTTTGAATGGAGCGATGCATGGGACCTCACTACCGCTACCTTCGGCTACACGAACCACACCATTCTTCCTGAAGCCCTTGAACGGTGGCCCGAGGAAATGATCGGGCGGCTGCTGCCGAGGCATTTGCAGATAATTCGCGAAATTGACCGGCGGCTTCTTATTCACGTATCGAGAAGGTTCCCGGATGAGCCGGAAAGGAAAGAGAGGACCGGCTTGATCACCGGTGGATTCGTGAACATGGCCCGGATGGCAATTGTGGGGAGCCACACGACCAACGGAGTATCGAAACTTCACAGCGATATACTCAAGAACTGCGTCTTCAACGATTTCTACCTTATGTATCCGGAACGATTCCGGAACGTGACAAACGGGATCACCCAGAGACGGTGGCTGCTTGAGGCAAACCCGAGCCTGTCGGCACTGATCAGCGAAAGCATAGGCAGCGGATGGACCACAGACCTTGAGGAACTGAGAGGTCTGGAAAAATTCGCGGACGAGCCGGGCTTCTGCAAGCGGTTCGACGAGATAAAGCGGGAAAACAAGAAGCGTTTGGCGAATATACTTGAAAAAACCGAGAATGTCCGATTTGAACCGGGCTTTCTGCTTGACTGTCAGGTTAAGAGGTTTCACGAGTACAAGCGACAACTCCTGAATGTTTTTCACGTGATCACTCTCTACAACCGGATAAGGGAAGGGCGCATAGACAACGACAGCTTTACTCCAAGGACAGTCCTCTTCTCAGGCAAATCCGCCCCCGGCTATCAGCTCTGCAAATTGATCATCAAATTCATTCACAATGTCGCTGACATGGTGGCCGCACATCCTCTCGTTCGGAACAAGCTGCAGGTCCTGTTCGTGCCGAATTACGGGGTGACCCTCGCGGAACAGATCATACCGGCCGCAGAGCTCTCAGAACAAATATCGACCGCAGGGTATGAGGCATCGGGCACGGGAAACATGAAATTCATGTTGAACGGGGCCCTTACAATAGGCACGCTGGACGGCGCGAACGTGGAAATGCGAGAGGAAGTGGGCGAAGAGAATTTCTTCCTCTTTGGCATGAATGCAGACGAAATCTTGGACAGATGCGTCTGCCATAATCCAAGGGCCTACATCGAGGAAAACGATGAGCTGGCCAAAATCATAAGCCAGATGTCGGAGGGATTTTTCTCTCCCGAAGACCCGAATCTCTTTCGCCCGATCGTCGATACGCTTCTCGGGGGAGACCGGTATTTCGTCCTCGCTGATTATGCCTCTTTCATTGCTTGCCAGGAAAGGGTCTCCAGGCTCTACCATGACAGACAGCTCTGGACAAGAATGGCAATAATGAACGTCGCCCGCTCAGGGAAATTCTCAAGCGACCGCTCGATCAGGGAGTACGCAAAAAACATCTGGCATATGTCGCCCGTAAGCCTCTGACGCCCGTTCAACCCACCCTTTATTCATTCTGACAACCCTTCTTCTTGTCTCGCCCGTAATACGGCACTAAGTTTATTTGGTGCGGGTAACGAGGCACGGACTGAAGACCTTCTCGGAGAAAAAGGAGTGATTTCGATGACACGAGATGACTTTCTGAACGAGGAACGGGAACGCGTATCAAAGCGGACGACAATAACAGCGGTGAGCGCCAACGTACTTCGGTGGCTCGGCGGCGCCTCAAGCATCCAGGAAGAGGTCGTTTTGGGGGCGAGGGCCGTCCTGGAGGAGGCCAAGCAGGAAAGGCGCATCCGGGACTTTATGGTTCACCCGTTCGGCGCCGACCTCGTCATACAAGCCCACACGCTCGGGCAGGGTCTGCACGACCCATCCGTACACGGACTCATTTATGAAGCCCTTACTTCGGCCCTTGCGAGGGCCCGGCGAGTGGGCTTGTACCGGCCTGTCTACGGCCGGGATTTCTTCGATCTCAGCGCGCCGCAAAAGATCGCCGGCCTGTGCGTGCGGCCTGTGGAATTCCCCTTTACCGAGCGTGGAGCGGAGCCTGTGCTTATCGCCAAAATAATGCAGGGAGGCGCCGGAGCGTTTAATCGAATGCTCTTCAACCTCTTCTTTCATCCTGATAAGGGATCGCATCAGCGGCTGGACGGCACCCGCTTCGTCGCCGTTGTTGAAAGCGTGCGGGACGTAACGGCCGCAAAGAAGGAGCGTCGCGTGTATGCCTTCGGCGACCGTGCGGAAGAGGAAAAACTATTCTTCGTCTATCCCTTCATGACAGGGCCTCTCGAGTTTAGCCGGGATCAGATAGGCGACTGGGCAGAGCTCCTTTCCCTGATCGCCAATCCCGCCGAATGGGTGGTGAGCGCGGTTTACTCGGTGAAAGGGCGATTTGTTTCGAGCGACGGGCGGCTTCATGCAACCCGTCACGAACCTGTGGCAGTCGTCTCGATCGAGCCCGCCTTGCCGGGCATTGCCGTGGAGAACCCTGTTGCCATTCTCCGTCTTCAGAGCGGCCTTCCTGCCGTGGGTGAAGCCCACTTCAACCTCGGTGCCGATTTTCATTTCGTCATCGGCGGTCCGGGAGGAGGGTACCATGTGGGCGTCATGCCCGTTACACTCGAGGAAGCCCGGGCCGACAACGGAGAGCGGGGGACGGCGAAGATCGCTGCCTACACCTATCAGTCTTACGATAACGGCCGGATTCCCCCTGCCCACGACGTAATCGATGTCTTCGCCCAGGACAGGGTCCAGACGGAGTGGCTCCAGGGCGAAGCACGGTCCTTTATCCGGCTCATGCTGGAGCATGGTGAGTTTCAGCCGTACCTGACCGCCGAGGAAGCCGAGCGACGGGCCGAGGCGAAGGCAGACGAACTCAAGGGCTATTTCAAACCGGTCCCTTCCGGTGAATCAGGCGAGCCAGATCCCTTGATAGCGAAGGCAAACGAACGTTGCCGGGGCATGACCATATCCGACATCAAGGCGGACGGAGGCGGGAAGGTCGGTCATACAACGCCTCCGACCCTGTTTTCCGCCGTCGCCGAAGCAAGCCTGCGGGAAGCAAGGGAAACCGGCCTGATCAGGGATTTCAGGGTATTCGGAGTAGGAGACGATCTTCAGCTACTCATGTTGCACCACAGGGGCGTGGATGCCAATGAAACCCACCTGCTTGCGTTCCGGACGTTCTGGCGTATGGTATGGGTGACCGAGCTGATCGGCTACAAGCCTTACAGCCTCGCCCAGGACCTTCAGATCGGTCCGGCCACCAAGGGTCGGAAGGTGGACGACCTGGCGGAACCAAGCGAAGGATTCATAGAGCTTCTTGAAGAGGCCCTTCCGGAACCGGAACGGTCTTTTCTGCCGGAGATCAGGATTGCAGCCCGTCACTGGAAGCAGGGCAGGACTTCCGTTGAAGTGAAGAAGCCGTTTGCCGGGAA
>MVRP01000251.1 GCA_002067405.1 Syntrophorhabdaceae bacterium PtaU1.Bin034
CAAGAAATCAAAAGGCATCAAATGATGCCTTGTTGGAACGATCCCTCCGGCTTACCGCAGTTTGCTGAGATGTTTTATCCCGCGTGGCCACTTGGCGGTGCCCGGTCCGTGGAGCCTCTCCTCATAAAAAGGAAAAAGCTTTAGTCGTTGGCTATCGTCGCCCCCTCTACGGGCAAAACCTGTAGAGACTCCCCCTCAAAAAGAGGAAAGAGTATGGGAGGGCCGGATAACGTCGCTCCCTCCGCCAGCAAAGCTGTCGGAGCCACCCTACATAAAAAAGAAGAGGTATTGCGACGGTACACAATTGTCGTATTTTACTGCTTTTTTCGTGTTCTTGTCAATCGCTAATTCGTGAGAAGGCATACAGAATATTGGAAAGACAAGAGGCTACGATCTCATCCTGAAGTTTCCTTTCGGGAACTCGCCTAAGGGCGAAAAAGGGCACTATAATCATGTACGCACCTACCAGTTCATCTTGAAAGCCGAAGGGTGGCGCACGGGACACCGGAACTTCTTTCGGTCTCACTTTGACTTGTAAATCAACAGGAGAACACACGAAGAAATTGCATGACACTAAAGCTCTCATCCGCCAGCACTATTATAGTATGTATTTAAATATATATTTGTCTCTTAATATATTCTTTTGATTGAGGAGGAACGTATGAAATCGACTTTCCTTACCATCTTTCCATCTATTGTATTGGAGCATATAATGAAAAAATAGATTTAGTGACGGACTTACTTGTGGATGAAATGTTTGCTTTTCTCACCGCCAAGGCGTACATATTTTCATGCAGTTTGTTATTAGGTCCTTCATGGAAACTATAGTGGGGGGTTAATGTGAAAAAGGGATTGGAACGAAGCGCACCTCCTGAGACCACTTTCCCAAGGAAAGAAAGGATACCTTCACTGATCGCCGGTATCATGAGGCTCAGAGCTTCCGGAAAAAAAGGGGGATTTTATGCAACCAGTTGGCAGTTGTGAAAACGATAGGGTGCTATTTGCCACGTTAGATGTCCTTCATGTGGGTGTTGCTTGGATCACGAAGGATTACATTCATGAGAACGCGAACACACGCTACTGTGAAATTCTGAACAGACAACTGGACGAGGTTATGGGACTTCCAATGCCGAGCGTCTGGGGCAATGAAAAGTTCGACACATCCATCAGACCTGACCTTGAAAAATGCTTTTCAGGGGAGCGGTCTGTCGTCTGTCGGGAGATCGCAGTCCATTTTTCCGGTCCTGGATGCCGTTCGTATGAGATCACCTACCATCCCTACACGGAGACAGGGGATCAGATAACGAAGGTGATCGTCACTCTCGATGACATCACGTACCGAATAGCGAAGAAAACCAACCTAGACTGGAACGAAAAGTTCAACAGCCTTACGGAAGTATCTCGCAATCCCATCATTCTTGTCGATAACGGTGTGATCATGAGTGGAAATACCACTCTCAGCCTCCTCTTCGGCTATGTGGAGGGGATCGTTGAAGGGGGGCGCGTTGAGGAGTTGATAGCCCCCGAGCACCGCGACGCTGTGGAGTCGGCAATGCGAGAGCATGCCGAAGGCAGAATAGAGACGGTAGGCCTCCGGGAAGATGGCACATCCTTCCCACTGGAAGTCAATTTCAGGCGGCTGCTGCTTGAGGGGCGGGACATCGTCATATGGGCCATGCGGGATTTGACAAAATTTGAGGAGATAAAAAGGCAGGTGAAGCTTTATCAGGAACACCTCGAAGAACTCGTGAACGAGCAAATGGAAGAGATCAGGAGGCGGGAGGAGCAATGCAGTAGCATCTACGAGAATGCGGTTGAGGGGATGTTCAGGACGGACGCGGAAGGACGTCTTGTCGCTGCCAATACCGCTCTCGCGAGGATGTTTGGCTTTGAACGGCCCGAGGACCTTAATGAGAAGATTTGGAATCTTGGAGACATTTATGTCAAGCCAAGGAACCGGAAAGAGACCGGCAAGCTTCTTCGTGACGAGGGGATAGCGCGAAATATAGAAACGGAGATCTGTACAAAGGATGGCAGCATGCGGTGGGGCCGCATGAGTGTGAGGGCAGTAAAAGACGACGAGGGACGCATCCTTTGTTACGAAGGGACCCTGGAGGACATTACCGAGAGAAAATGGGCGGAGGACAAGTATCGCCGGATTTTTCTGAACGCGACAGAGGGGATTTTTCAGATTACGCCCGATGGTCGCTGCTTCAGCGCCAACCCGGCCCTTGCCCGCATCCATGGATTCAGTTCGCCGGAAGAACTGATCGAGAATGCGACCGATATCAGCAAACAACTGCATGTCGATATGGAAACCTGGCATGAATACCTGGAGCTAATGCGGGAGAATGGCTACGTCCGTGACCATCTCTGGAGGATGTACCGAAAGGACGGAACCATTGCCTGGCTTTCGATCAACGCGAGGGCTATTCGTGATGAAACCGGTCGGGTTCTTTACCACGAAGGTACAGTTCAGGATATCACCGATAAGAAGATCATGGACGATCAAATTCTCATGCAGCGCGATCTCGCCCTGCAGTTGGCGCAAACAGGGTCAGTAGGGGAAGGGATGAGCCTGATACTGGAAACCGCTGTCAAGGCATCGGGCATGGAGAGCGGCGGCATATGGCTGAAGACACGATCCGGAGAACTTCAGCTCATTTCCTCCATCGGTTTTTCCCAGAGATTTGATAAGAAATCAAGGATCATAGCAGTAGGTTCGCGTGCATGGAATCGAATGATGAGTGAGAGACGAGTACTCGCGATTCCGGGAGCTGAATCTATGCCAAATGTATTTGAGGAAGGATACATTTTTGCGGCAGCCATCCCCATTCTCCATGACAGTCAAGTAATCGCCTCCTTCAACCTTTTCTCCCGTATAAAAACGACGATATCGGAGCAAGCTCTCATAAGTCTTGACTTCCTGACCGCACAACTGGGTAGCATTATAGTGAGAATGCAGGCGCAACAGCAGGTCGAACAGGAAATAGGAACACGAAGGGAAGCCGAAAAGGCACTGCAGGCCGAGCGACAGGGCCTGGAAGAGGCTAATATCGCACTCAAAGTATTGCTGGGACAGCGGGAGAAGGACAGGGGAGAACTCGAACAACGGCTCGTTTCCAACGTGACGGAACTCGTGCTTCCTTACCTGGAAAAGCTGAAGCGAACCAGACTTGACGGTCTGCAGCGCACGAATCTCGGCCTCATGGAGAGCAACCTGAAGGAGATACTATCCCCATTCCGCTTTAATATTCGAAATTTCAACCTGACGCTCCGTCAGGTTGAAATCGTCAACCTTATCAAGCAGGGCAGGACGACCAAGGAGATCGCGGAGATCATGAATGTGAGCAAAGACGCCATCGACAAACAGAGGTTTATCATTAGGAAGAAACTAGGGATCAACAGGGACAAAACAAACCTGCGTTCGCTCCTCTTGTCACTGTAACCATTCCAGATCTCCGCAAAGATCTCACCTTCCCTTGCGGAAAAGAATCTCTTTTTCTGTCTTATGCGGGCGAAGATGACAGGAAGAGCATATACAGTGCCGGACGAGAGCCTTCTTTCTTCCATGGACCGAGCTCCAACAAAATGATGATTGTAGCTGAAGATTTCCGTTCTGAATATGACCCGATTGTTCCTACCTGCGCCGATCTACCTTCACGCCCACCGTATCCGCATTGCTATTTTCCCGGAATCTATCATAATCTTCTGGGAACAGGTGATAATTCACTCTGTTTTCCCCTTGTCAGATAGAAAAACGGACAGGTCTACGTCTCTCGACATCGTGTCAAAGCCGCTCGGCTATCTATTCCATGCTCAAGCCCCTCTTTAATAATAGGAAGATAATGTTCCTATTATTGAGATTTCATTTCATATTTTCATACGAAAAGTTCAAGCCTATGCTGTGGGCATAGGCTGATTAATGGGCCGAAAATCAATCATTTGGAGGATAGCATGAAGACGATCCTCATAGTTGCCACTTTGGATACGAAGGGCACGGAAGTAGCATTTGCGAAGAAACAAATAGAAGATCTCGGAGCAAGGACGCTGTTACTGGACGCCGGGATATTGGGGGCACCGACTATCGAGGCCGATATAACACGAGAGGAGGTTGCGATTGCAGCAGGATTATCGATTGAGGCCGTACGGGAGATACCGGCGGAGGCTGAGGCCTTGGGGCATATGACAAAGGGTGCGGGTACCATTGCGAAACGGTTGGCTGACGAGGATCAGATTCATGGCGTATTAGGTATTGGGGGAGGCATGGGTACGGCCATGGGAAGCGGAGTGATGCGCGCTCTTCCCATAGGGATACCGAAGCTCATGGTGTCTTCCCAAGCGGGAAACCCAGCTGTTGTGGGTTCGGCTGTAGGAACCAAGGACCTTTGCATGTTCCATTCGGTCACGGATGTTGTCGGCATAAATCGCCTGACGAGAACGGTCTTCACCAAGGCCTGCGGAGCTGTTGTGGGAATGGCGAATGCAGATGTAAAACATGAGCCGAGTGAAAAAAAGACTGTCGCCATATGTGCAAAGGGCACAACGGAGGATGCGAACCGCATGATAAGGCAAAAACTTCTCGACGCCGATTACCAACCCATGACGTTTCACTGTTTCGGGTTTGGTCCGGCAAGCTTCGAGCAGGTCCTCTCGGACGGTTATATTGATGGCGGTGTGATCGAGCTTGCGAGCGACTGGATGGACCATATCGGGGGCGGAGATTCATTCCCGCCCGATGATCGTTATGAAAATGCGGGAAGACTTGGGCTGCCCCAGGTCTTTATTCCCGGCTCCTGTGATTTTATCGCCGCTGCTCCGGGAAAGTTTACGGGCCGGTTGGTCCAGCCTCATAATAGAGCAGTTGCCCTTTATCGGTCCAAGAAGAAAGAGCTGGCTAGGGTGGGAGAGGAAATAGGACAGAAGCTGGCCAAAAGCAAGGGCGCGGTTACCGTTGTAATCCCGTTGCAGGGTTTTTCCGTCCACGATCGCAAGGGAGGCCCTCTTTATGATCCTAAGGCAAACGCCGGATTCATAGATGCAATTTCGGCATTTGACGGCAAGTTCAAGATAAGAAAGGTAGATGCCCATGTGAATGACCAGAAGTTCATTGATGTGGTCATAGAGGAGTTTCTAGAAAACGTGAATGCCGTAAATTTACTTTCGGCACCTTCTTCTTTCGGCCTCGCTACAACAGCGTAACGAGGAGATCAACCTATGCAATTCTTCTCAGGAGGATACAAATGGATCTCAGAGACTATGTAAACACATGTGAACAGGAAGGTCAGCTCAAAA
>MVRP01000252.1 GCA_002067405.1 Syntrophorhabdaceae bacterium PtaU1.Bin034
AAATGCCTCTTTTTGACTTGTAATTCGAGAACCGACTCCGCACAGATACACAACGGCGTGTAACGAAACGATGGTGTTCCTTTACGGGAACGCCTTTTTTGTTTTATGAGGGAGGTTCGATGGAACGCGTTTTTCGCTTCGGGGAGCGAACCGCGTTTCTGCAATTTCTTTGGGAGGAGAGGCAATGGTTAACGCAGGTGATACGGCCTGGGTGCTGACGTGCACCGGTCTGGTCATGCTCATGACCCCGGGGCTCGCTTTCTTTTACGGCGGAATGGTGAGGCGGAAGAATATCCTCGGCATTCTCATGCAGTGTTTCATTGTTTTATGTGTGTTGACCCTTCAATGGGTGCTTTTCGGTTACAGCCTTTCTTTTGCACCTTGGAACAAGTTTATCGGGAATCTGAGCTGGTTCGGGCTTCACGGTGTCGGATCAGCCCCATACCCGGACTACGCCCCGGGGATCCCTCATGAAGCGTTCATGATCTTTCAGGCCATGTTCGCCATCATCACCCCGGCCCTCATTATAGGGGCATTTGCGGAAAGAATGAGGTTCTCCGCCTTCCTGATCTTCACGATTCTGTGGGCAACCCTCGTATACGACCCTGTCTGCCATTGGGTCTGGGGAGCCGGAGGATGGCTGAAGGAACTCGGTGTTCTCGATTTTGCGGGCGGGGCAGTTGTTCATATCAATGCGGGGATCGCCGCCCTCGTGACCGCCCTCGTTATAGGGAAGCGCACGGGGTACAATAACAAGCCCGTTCCGCCCCATAACCTTCCCTTTACCGTGCTTGGTACAGCACTGCTCTGGTTCGGTTGGTTCGGGTTTAACGCGGGAAGCGCGCTGGCCGCCAGCGGCTTGGCCGTTCACGCTCTTGTCGTCACCCACGTGGCCGCTGCGGGTGCCGGGCTCACGTGGGCGCTTCTTGAGTGGATTTACACCGGCAAACCCACCGTATTCGGCACTATTACAGGATCGATCGCCGGCCTTGCCACAATTACCGCGGCATCGGGCTTCGTTGACGTGGTGGCTGCCATAGCCATAGGATTTGTGGCCAGTCTTGTCTGCTTTATCTGCGTCAGCCTGCTGAAGCCCAGACTTGGCTACGATGATTCGCTCGATGCCTTTGGAGTCCATGGAGTAGGAGGGATCCTCGGCATGATTGCGACCGGCCTGTTTGCCTCGAAGGCCATAAACCCTGCCGGAGCAGACGGCGCACTGTTCGGGAACTCCAACCTGCTTCTCGTCCAGCTTCTCGCCGTGCTCGTTGTGACGGTATACAGCATTGCGGCCACCTACGTCATCTACAAGATCGTGAACCTGTTTTTGCCGGTGCGGGTAGCCACCAGGGACGAGATCATAGGACTGGACCTCACGCAGCATCAGGAAAGTGCGTATACGGTTTTGGAGTAGATTATCCCGTAGCAATCAGCGTATTGTATGCCTTCATCATGCCGGACCTGATCCGGCATGATGACTGGTTGCGGCAGGCGGCGGGGCATCCGAACCGAATTTCGATAAAACGGCAAGAGGAGAATGCCTCCCCGCTTGTTACCAAAAGCGACTGTTTCTGACTTGTAGTACTAGAGCCCAAAAAACTGGGCGTACACGTTGGCGTGTAAGTTACAATGGCGTTCCGGGGAACGCCATTTTTTTATCTATAACCGGCTGGACGAAGGCGTCCTTGTTCCAAAGCAGGATTCGGATCAAGGACGCCTTCTTTATTTCTATGGAGGAGGTTTCATATGAACGCAGGTGATACGGCATGGATTCTGATGTCAACGGGTCTGGTCATGCTCATGACCCCCGGCCTCGCCTTTTTCTACGGTGGCATGGTGAGGCGCAAGAACGTCTTGGGCATACTGATGCAATGTTTTACAGTATTGTGCGTGCTCAGTCTGCAGTGGGTGCTCTTCGGCTATAGCCTGGCCTTTGCGCCGGGTAAGGGTTTTTTCGGTAGTCTCGAATGGATCGGCCTTAACGGCGTCGGGCTGGAACCGTTTAAAGATTATGCGGCAACGATCCCTCATCAGGCGTTCATGATCTTCCAGGCCATGTTTGCCATTATCACGCCTGCGCTCATTATAGGCGCCTTTGCTGAGCGCATGAAGTTCTCTGCATTTTTACTCTTCACGATTCTTTGGGCGACCTTTGTCTACGATCCGATCGCCCATTGGGTATGGGGCATCGGAGGGTGGCTGAAAAATATGGGTGCCCTCGATTTTGCGGGCGGGACCGTCGTTCACATTAATGCGGGTATCTCAGCCCTTGCAGTCGCGCTCTTCATAGGCAAAAGGAAGGGTTACGACAGGAAACCGGTACCGCCTCACAACTTGCCCCACACCGTTCTCGGGACAGCGTTGCTCTGGTTCGGCTGGTTCGGCTTCAACGCGGGAAGCGCCCTTGCGGCGAACGGTCTCGCAGTGAATGCCTTCGTGGTTACTAACACCGCTGCGGCGGCGGCAGGCCTCACGTGGGCCCTGATAGAGTGGATCCACAACGGCAAGCCCACGATCTTCGGTACTGCAACGGGCGTGGTCGGCGGCCTTGTCGCCATAACTCCGGCAGCGGGCTTCGTCGGTGTTCTTTCGGCGATTGTTATCGGCATAGTCGTAAGTATTGTCTGTTTCATCGCGGTCGCGATCATCAAACCCAGGCTCGGTTATGACGACTCCCTCGATGCCTTCGGCGTTCACGGTATCGGTGGGATCTGGGGTGCCCTCGCCACCGGCCTGTTTGCATCGAAACTGGTTAACCCCGATGCAGCCAACGGCCTCTTCTTCGGGAACCCGAAGCAACTCATGGTGCAACTCGTCGCTGTCGGGGTCACCGTGGTCTACAGCTTTGTGGCTACCGTAATCCTTTATAAGGTGGTCGATTGGATAGTCGGGATGAGGGTCGCCGAAAAGGAAGAGATCATGGGGCTTGACCTGACCCAGCACAATGAGAACGCTTACACTCTTCTTGAGTAGAGGAGAAAGCGGATTTACAGCGGGACAGGCGATGGACCACCAATATTTAAATTAGGAGATCGACAATGAAACTGATAATCGCAATTATAAAACCGGACAGACTGGAAGCAGTAAAACAAGAGCTGTACAACGCAGACGTAAATCTCATCACCGTCAGCGAGGTATTGGGACATGGGCGGCAAATGGGTGTTACCGAGGTTTACCGGGGCGTAAAGGAAATGGGCAACCTGCTCAGGAAGATCCAGCTCCTGATCGCCGTCAACGAAGATTTCGTGGAGCCGACCGTCAAAGCGATTGTCAAAGGCGGAAAGACCGGCGAGATCGGGGACGGCAAGATCTTCGTGCTGCCCCTCGAGGAAGCTATCCGTATAAGAACGGAAGAACGTGGCGGAAAGGCGATCGGCTGATGAAGATAGCGCGCGGAACGCCGTCTGTGAGGGGGTCTCATCTATGGGCCCCCTTTCCGGGCCTCACCGCTTCACACCGAATCGATGTTAACGGGCAGCAAAGAAGATTCTCGATGACAAGTTCGGCTCAAGGAGAATCCAATGAAAGACGCGGCCAACAAAAGCAGGCTTCGACTGGCCAGAATGGTGGGAGACAGCATCCTCAAAGAAAAAATCCTCCCAATGGAAAGGCTCAACAGGGATGCGGTCGCGATCATTGCCTCCCAGGCGAAGAATATTCTCGATGAGATGGAAGCGGAATGGGAGGCTAATTCCGGCTCTGATGAGTTGCGAGAAGGGTTCCACTTGTTGAGCCGTTATCTCGAATGTCTCAAGAAGTACCGGAAAGGCAAGAAGGACAGCCTCTGACACCAAGGAGGAAAGAGAGAATTCTCCTTTTTCCTTTGATATGTGAATGGAGCCCTCATGAACAAGAAGATCTGCATCCTGAAGCACGTGGAGGACGAAGGTCCCGGCCTGCTGGGAGATTTCTTTCGGGATCTCGGGTGGGAACAGGTCGTGTTTGAGCTTTATCGGGGTGACGAGCTTCCTGCGATGCTGGACGGCGTGGCGGGCGTCGTCATTCTCGGCGGTCCCATGAACGTCTATGAGGAAGACAACTACCCTTTCCTGGCGCTGGAAGACGCGTTCATCAAGATGGTGCTCAGGGAGAAAATCCCTTTCCTTGGCATTTGTTTGGGCGCTCAGCTCCTGGCAAAGGCGTGCGGGGCAAAGGTGACGAAGTCGGACTACAAGGAAATCGGCTGGTTCGAGGTTGATCTTACCCCTGAAGGCAAGCAGGACGGTCTTTTTCGAGGCCTGCCCCACACGATTCCCGTTTTTCAGTGGCATGAGGACACATTTGCCGTGCCGGACGGAGGCATCCTCCTCGGCACATCAGCCTTGTGCCGAAACCAGGCGTTCAGGGTAGGTGATTCGGCTTACGGCCTGCAGTTCCATACAGAGGTCACCCCTGACATGGTAAAGGCCTGGGCCGAAAAGGAAGGACCGAACGTGGACGCAAAACAGATCGAGGAGGACGGAGCGCGGCTTCACACACTTTTCGGGAAGCAGGCAAGAGTAATATTCACTAATTTTCAGCGGCTTCTAAGCTCCTCGGCAGAATCAAGAAGGCAAAGAGACTTTTCCTGATTACCTTCTTGGCCGTACCTGCAACTTCATGAGAAGAGCGGTGATTCCCCCGTTTATTATCTTGCATCCGGAAACCAGTTGTCAGCGAGCGCCTCTGCCGACGCCTTTTGACTCCTTAAGTCCGGCCTTCCGGCCCCCTATCTCTCTGAGAATCACTTTGCTATAATGATGTAGTAATTACAGGCGACGCGGCAGGCTGAAAGTACTGTATGCCGGACAGCACACCGATAATGTCTGAAAAATAAACATAACAGATTATAGTTTTGATACCACCGTCAACGGCCAAAGAAATCAGTTGTCGTGTCACGCGGACCCTGCTTATGTACCTCAGGGAGCAGAACCGCGGGTCACTCGGCAACCTCCTGGATGGCCTCGAGCTCGACGAAGAATACCTGTCAGACACCAATAACTGGGTTTCTCACGCCTTTTTGCACATTCTCTACCATAGGATGATTGCGATTCTCGGGGATGAGAATTGCGTCTACAAATTCGCTATTTCATCCGGGCGTTTTGAGTCGCTGGGACTTTTAAATAGCGTTGTACGGCTTTTGGGAAGCCCCAAGCTCATTTATAGCCAGGCCCCGAAGTATAACAAAATGCTGAAGCTCAACGGGGATGTCTACGTTCACGAAATAGGAAACTCATGGGTAGTTATCGAGGACCGGTATCACGACAGCGCCCAGAAGACCCGTTACGATTGCGACTACAC
>MVRP01000253.1 GCA_002067405.1 Syntrophorhabdaceae bacterium PtaU1.Bin034
TAAAGAGCATCAAGGAAGACACGAGGCTCAACAAGGCCCTCTGGACCCTCGCGGAAGAGATGAAGCGGCTGAAGCGGAAGTAACGAAAGGCCCGCCCGTGGGCCTTGTGCGCGGGCAGACCGTTCAATTCTCGGAGCAGGGCAGTTACATTATGTATGCTGCTCTCATATGCTCTTAATTAACGCTTGGTGACTGACTGCGGCTCCCATAGTCGACGCCGCTCACGCGGCACACTCCAACCAAGACAAACCGTCCCATCCTATCTTTTTCCCCTGTCCAGGATTTCCCTACCAGCTCTGACTTTTGTTTTTTGGGGTTCACATTTTTGAGGGGCTATGGTAAGGAATAGAGAAAAAGATCTTCCACGCATCGCGGTACACATCTTTCGGAGCGGTTGATGAGGAGCTTGACGATATGAGCATGGATACCAACCTGCAGGGCCGACTACGAAATACTTCTTTGCCTCACAACCAAGGCCTGTTGCCGCTATTCGAGGCCGTTATCAATTCTATCCATGCGATCGAAGAGGCGAGTCTCACAGACGGAGGCCGGATCGACGTAGAGATCCTGCGCGAGTCGAACCTCGATCTTAGGAAATCTGGAAAGAGAGGACCCGAGGCGTATGCCGACATCTTGGGCTTCAAGATCACCGACAATGGCATCGGTTTCAACGAAACCAACATGCAATCCTTCCACACCCTCGACAGCGATTACAAGGCAGCTCAAGGAGGGAGGGGAATCGGAAGATTGTTATGGCTCAAGGCCTTCAACAAGGTATATGTAAGCAGCGTCTACAAGGATGGGGGAGAGGACTACAAGCTCCGGAAGTTCACTTTTTCGAAAGCTGCCGGGGTTGGAGACGACAAGAATACGGACGCGCCACAAGGAAGCAAGCGTTCTACCTGTGTCCACCTGGATGGCTTCGAAAAGAAGTACCGTGACGCGTCCTACAAGTCCGCCCGGTCAATCGCGAATAGCCTGTTTGAGCACTGCCTATTCTATTTTGTGCGCGCAGGAGGTGCCCCCTTGATCGTTGTCCAGGACGACGACGGGGAGCAGATCAGCCTTGACCATATTTATGAAGAGCATATGGTTTCCTCCTCTGAGAGAGAGTGCATCAGGGTAAAGAAAGAGGATTTCGAATTGACCCACATTAAGTTGAGGGCAAATTCGTCGAACACTCATGTCATTGCCTTTTGCGCAGCCAGTCGCCCGGTAAAGGAAGAGAGCATAAGCGGAAAAATCCCTGGTCTATACGGGAAGCTCTGCGACGACAATGGAGAATTCGTCTACACCTGCTTTGTCACTTCGCGCTTTCTCGACGAGGCTGTCCGCTCCGAGAGGATAGGATTCAACATGATGGATAGCTCTACAGATCTTCTCGATGGGGAAATCTCTTTGAGCGACATAAGGGACGCGGTGTTGGAGAGGGCAGGAGAGCATCTTTCTGGGTACCTCGAGGAGAACAAGAACAAGTCGAGGGATCGCGTGGATAGCTTCATTTCGAACAAGGCTCCCAAATATCGTCCTATCCTCGCGAGGATTCCAGAAGACAAACTCATGGTCGACCCTGGTATATCCGACAAGGAACTCGAACTCGCGCTTCATAAAGCTCTCACCGACATCGAAGAACAGCTGATTTCCGACGGACACGCCATAGTGAATGGAATTGGCATTCCGAAGGAAGATGAGGAGTACCTGCAATACCAGGCGAAACTGCAGGAGTATCTCCAGAAGGCCGAAGACCTAAAAAAGTCGGACCTGGCCAACTATGTGTCCCACCGGAGAGTCATCCTGGACCTTCTCGATAAGGCCATTCAGCGCGATGATAAGGGCAAGTACGCTCGGGAAGATATGATTCACAGGCTTATAATGCCGATGCGCAAAGACTCTTCCGAAGTCGAATTCGAGGGTATGAATCTTTGGGTACTCGATGAGCGGCTCACTTTTCACGACTACCTTGCATCTGATAAGCCAGTATCTTCCATGCCGATTACCGATTCAAAAAGTACCAAGGAACCGGACATATGCGCGCTCTACGTTGAGGACAACCCAATCTTGGTGGCAGAAGATCAGCATCCTCCGTTCTCATCCTTGACGATCGTAGAATTTAAGAGGCCGATGAGGAATGACATGGGTAAGGGTGAAGACAAGGATCCAATCGAACAGTGCCTTGTATACCTTCACAAGATACGTGGCGGACAAGTGAAAACAAAAAGGGGCAGATTGCTGGGTAATGCCGAGGACATACCAGCTTACTGCTATATTATTTGCGACCTAACATCTTCAATGGTCAGTAGATGCCGGATGCGCGATCTCACGCAAACATCAGATGGGCTAGGTTACTTCGGATATCAGAAGTTCTACAAGGCCTACATTGAAGTCATAGGGCTGGATCGGTTGTTGAATTCAGCAAAGCAAAGAAACAAGGCCTTTTTCGATCAGCTGGGGCTACCTACTACGTAAGTATAGGCGGCTCTTGAGGTATATATAGCCTACCCGCAGCATAGCCAAATGCCACTACAAATTTCACCGTCATTCTGAATGTCTAAATGCACGAAGTTGTCTATTAAAGTGAGTGTGGGGTCGCGGTCGTTAAACCGTTACTTCAACAGTTTGTCTATAATGGTCTTGAGTGCCTTCAGCTCAATCAGCAGTCGGCCCTTTTCTGCTTCTTCCACGGTCGCCGTATCAATAAGGGCAATCTCGGCCGGATTCCCCTTCGTAAGAATGGCGAGGATCTTCTCGAGGTTGGCCATCTTAGCTGCCCGATAACGTCTTTCGCCGGCAACCAGGAAGATTTGGCCTTGTTCGTCTTTCCTGATGATGGCCGGCTGCAGGACGCGTTTTTTTGGCTATTGATGCAGAAAGTTCTTACAGCCTGTTCGTCAAAAGACTTCCGGGGCTGGCTCGGGTCAGAAAGGACAGGGCTAATATCGACGCTGAAGAAATCCTCTTCCTGATAACTGTTCAGATTGGCCGGATGGTCCTCCAGTCTTTCCTGGACGGTTGCTAATTTTGTCCTTTTACCGGCTAGTTTTTCTCTGGCTGTTGGCATAGCTTTAGGAACTCCATTGTGAAGTTCTTATAGTCCTCGGCACCGATGCTGTCGCGCTTGAATGAAAAAATTGGCTCTTGGGCCATGTGGGCCTAGTTCTCACGGATGAGTGTGGAGAAAATCATGGCATTGTATGGCTCCAGTTGCTGTCGTACCCAGTCGTTGCTGATCTTATTCCTTGCCTCGTACTTGGTAAGGAGGATTCGAATGAACTTCTCCTTATCTGCGGCTTCGCCATTTTTAACGTTATCGATCCTTTCTTTTCCGCGTGAATTTCAAAATCCGCTTTGGGGTCAAATTCTATCTACTACACGTAGACTGCTTCACCTGTTGATCGGCGGAAAACTTCCGGTGTTTACTCCGTCAATCTTTGATGCGTTCGCCCTTTTCCTTGAATGGCAATACCTCTGCTCCCTTCTTCAGTCCGTCCAGATAATCGGCCCATAGCTGCATCATCCTTCGACGCTCTTCAAGATATGCCGTTCGGTTGTAAGCTCTGCCATTCGGGTCTCTCACAGCGTGGGCAAGCTGGTGTTCTATGAAATCAGGTCTTACCTGTAACACTTCGTCAAGTATCGTACGTGCCATTGCTCTAAATCCATGCGTGGTCATGGTGTCTTTGTCGAACCCCATTCGCCTCAATGCCGCATTAAGCGTGTTGTCGCTGATTGGCCTTGCAAACGATCTTCCCGATGGAAAGAGGTATTTACTGACGCCCGTGAGCGGTTCCAGTTCTTTTAGTATTCCAACGGCCTGAGTGCAAAGCGGTACAATGTGGGGCAGTTTCATTTTCATCTTGCCGGCAGGGATGTTCCAAAGCGCATTATCCAAGTCGATCTCTGACCATTCGGCGTGCCTAAGCTCTCCAGGCCGCACAAAAAATAAAGGTGCAAGGCGCAGAGCGCATCTGACCACAAATCCTCCCTCATATCCATCTATCGCCCGAAGAAGTGGCACTACTCCCTTGGGGTCAGTTATCGACGCGTGGTGCTTTTCTGTCGGTTGTGGCAATGCTCCGCGCAAATCTCCCGAGCAATCACGTTCGGCTCTACCCGTAGCGACCGCGTAGCGGAGCACCTGTCCAGCTATGCTTCTTACCCGATGCGCCGTTTCCAGAGCGCCTCGACTTTCGATACGCCGAAGGACCGCCAAAAGGTCGGGCGCTTTGATCTCGCTGATCGGGCGTGATCCTAACCAGGGGAATAAATCCAGCTTCATACGGCCCATTATTGTTTCAGCATGCCCGGGTGTCCATGCAGGAGTGAATTTTGTATGCCATTCGCAGGCGATTACTTCGAATGTCTCCGCATTTGTGGTTTCGACGTGTTTCATCGCTTTCTTTATTGCCCCGGGGTCAGCGCCGTTCACAATCTGTTTTCGCGCTGTTTCTCGCTTCGCTCTTGCGTCGTTAAGAGATACTTCAGGATAGGGACCAAAGCTCAGTGTGTTTTCTTTCGCGCTGAAGCGATACTTGAAACGCCAGAGCTTACCACCAGACGGAGTTATCAGGAGATAAAGGCCCCCGCCGTCAAAAAGCCGGTACTTACGCTCTTTCGGTTTTGCGTTCCTCACCTTAATGTCAGTTAGTGGAAGAATCCGCTTGGGCATTCTTATCCTCCTACCGCCATTCCCGGGACTTTGCCTTAAGTTTTTCAATCTTCCGGGCAATAGCCGTTTTTATCTTCTTCTTCAATGCTTTTTTCACGACGCCTGGATCGACACCATTAACAATTTGCTCGCGTGCGTCATCACGCTTTGCTCGTGCATCGCTAAGCGATACTTCAGGATACGGTCCAAAGCTGAGGGTGTTTTTCTTGCCATTAAAGCCATAGCTATAGCGCCATAGCTTACTTCCCGATGGCGTGACGAGCAGATAAAGTCCTCTACCATCGAAAAGCTTGTAAGCAACCTCCTTCGCGATTGCGCATCTGATGTTCCCCTCAGACAGTGGAAGAACCCGCTTGGGCATTGGATTTTCTCCATTTTTGGGTTACTTCTTTTTTTGGAAACGTCGCATAACCCAAAATATGCCCCCAAAATAGGGGGATGTCAACACATTTGTTCGGATTCTATTGGACTATAAATAACAAAAAACCCGCTTACTACGCGGGTTTTTTGTACTCTATAGGATTATATTAGATTATGAAATGGTGGAGGCGGCGGGAATCGAACCCGCGTCCAGAGAACAAGAACCTAAGGAGCCTACATGCTTAGCCAGTG
>MVRP01000254.1 GCA_002067405.1 Syntrophorhabdaceae bacterium PtaU1.Bin034
AGTATCGGTGGTAGAACCCTCTTTGATAGGAAGGATCTTGACGAACTGATAGAGCGAGCGAAAACCGGGGAGATTCCGCCGGTTAAGAAGAAGGGGAGAAAGCCTTCAAAGAAGGACGAATCAGACAGGGGCTGAAGTGCGGTAGAAATGATGTGTCCCTCGTTGCCTCGACAGCTCTATGAATGACCGCGAAACTAGCTCCTAAAATAAACTTCTGATATATTTTGGCGCACAAAACTACAGAAGCTTTTTAGGTTTCTGTAAATCTATGTTATTATATATACCATGAGTATAGTGAAAGGAGGAAAATTACAGTCCCTCATGACTTCTTTCCCGAAGGGAACGGTACTAACCGCAGAGTTCCTCAGGGAACAAGGTTTTAACGCCCAATTGATAGCCCGCTACAAAAGGAGTCGTTGGCTGGAGCCTCTCGGCAATGGGGCTTATCGGCGACAGGGCGACAACGTCAATTGGCAAGGGGGCCTCGCTGCATTACAGCAACAGCTAAAGCTTGATATCCACTGTGGAGCGAGGACCGCTCTCGAATCCCAGGGATACGGACACTACGTCGCCCTCTCATCACGAACGATATACCTTTTTGGCCCCCCGGGGCAGAAGCTGCCTAAGTGGTTTCGGGATTACGGATGGAACCTCAAAGTAATATACAGAATGACGTCGCTCTTTCCGCCGAGCGGGCTGGAACAGAGCTATCTTGATCTCCCTGCCAACGATTTCACCATAAGGATGTCATCCCCTGAAAGGGCTGCCATGGAGATGCTCTACCTTGTGCCGTTCGAACAGAGTTTTGACGAGGCTGAGCATATAATGGAGGCTCTGCTCACTCTGCGCCCCGTCCTTGTCCAGAAACTTCTCGAGACCTGTAACTCCATAAAGGTAAAAAGAATATTCATGTTTATGGCTGAGAAGTTCGGCTTACCCTGGGTAAAGCAGCTTGATCTCCGGAAGATTAATTTTGGCAAAGGAGACAGAACGGTCGTAAAAGGAGGCCGTCTCGATCCAAAATACAAGATAACGGTCCCACGTAGTGGAGCGGGTTGACATGACGGATTATCACAGTCAGGCACGGCTGCTTCTCCAGGTCTTGCCGCTTATCGAACGTTACCCTGTTTTTGCCCTCAAGGGTGGCACCGCGATCAATTTCTTCCTGCGGGATATGCCGAGGCTTTCCGTTGACATCGATCTGACCTACACCAGAGCGGATGACAGAAACTCTGCTCTCGCTGCCATAGGTGATGCCCTCGAAGGGCTGAAAGCCGACATAGAACGTCTTATAGTCGGCTCGACATCATAACAAAGAAGCTGCAGGGTAGGATCGTAACCCTTATGGTGAAGGCAAGAAACGTCATGATCAAGATCGAACCGAACCTAGTCCTTAGAGGAACGGTCTACGAGCCGAAAAAGCTGTCGCTGAAGAAAGCAGTGAAAGATCTATTCGGAATGGTAGTGATTGTGAGGATTCTGGCACCAGCGGAGATATACGGAGGTAAAATCTGCGCTGCCCTTGACCGGCAACACCCTCGTGATCTCTTTGATATCAAGCTTCTTCTGGAAAATGAGGGGATCACGGAAGCGATAAGGAAATCGTTTATCATCCATCTTGTCAGTCACGACAGGCCCATGGCCGAGTTGCTGAATCCGAATTTCGTGGATCTTGAGAAGACATTCAATGCGGATTTCGAAGGGATGACGGTGCTAAAGGTCTCTCGGGAGGAACTGGAAGACACGCGGGATAATCTCGTGAGGACCATCAAAGAGGGTCTGACTGACAGGGAGCGTCAATTCATTCTTTCGATAAAGAAGGGCGATCCGGACTGGACCTTGATAGGGCTGGAAGGCGTTGACCGCCTGCCGGCTATCCAGTGGAAACTTCTCAATATCAAGAAAATGGGTAAGGATAAACACAAGCAAGCACAGAGGAAACTCGAGACGTGCCTTGGCCGCTGATCGTAATCGGCCCCTTTCGAATTCGCTCTCGTTGACGAGCACAAGTGAAAACGTCCATCCGACGAGGCCCGGGAGACAGGAGAGCTTGGAGAGTGGAACAATTCGGCGTCACTCCGAGAAACAACCAGCCAACACTGATATTATTGATGCAACTATGGCAAAAGAAAATCGGACAGGGGCGTCGACTTGCTACCGAGCAAGAACCCCTGCTGCAGTATTAGGAGAAGCCAAGAGCGCGGAAGACGCAGAAAGCCAGCGGCAAAGACGGCGGATAGATTACTGCGACAGCTTGTCGCAGTAATTCCTTGGGGCCATCACCCGACCATTCTGAACAAGGTCAACGATCCCGAGGCCCGCCGCTCCTATCTTCGCGCAACCGTACCCTGCTCCGCATTCTTTGACGTTTGGACGGTCAAACCAACCAGAGAAGTCCCGCACAGGATAAGGTAGCGCTCTTGCATTATAGCACAGAGTGCTATATGATATGACGACGATACTGAGGACAGAGGGTGTGTGCGGGTATTCAAAACGAAGTGGTTCACGCGGTTTGCCCGAAAAGAGCATATAGACGATAGTGTGCTGGAGATGGCTGTCCGCGAAGTGGAAAAAGGATTGCATGACGGCGACTTGGGAAGGGGACTCATCAAGAAGCGCTTAGCCCGGCCCGGCGAGGGCAAGAGAGGGGCTACAGGACAATCATTGTCTATCGTACGCACGTTCGGTCGGTGTTCCTGTACGGCTTTGCCACCGCCCGAGCTTCTGGACCGTGTAGAGGTCCACGCCGGCCTGCACGAGCCTTATCGCGAAGGTGTGGCGAAGATCATGGAACCTGAAGCGCTTCACTTCCGCCTTGTTGCAGGCGTTCCTGAAGGCCCTGATAAGGTTCCTCGCGTTGATCCTTCCGCCGTTCTGATTCAAGAAGACATGGCCGCCGTGAAGCTGCCGGACCGATGACCTGGCCTTAAGGACCAGCAGCGCCTTTGCATTGAGCGGGAGCACGTCCTTATCCTTGTTCTTCTGCTCGGCGATGTAGAGCGTTTTCCTTGCAAAGTCAATCTGTTCCCATTTCAAGTCGAGGACCTCCGACTGGCGAAGGCCGGTGCTCATCGCGAAAACGATGATCTCCGCAAGCCAATGGCTCGACGATGCCAAAAGCCGGGTCTCCTCGTCCGGTTTCAGCCAACGGTCTATCTTGTTGTTGACCTTCTCCTTCGACACCTTGTCGATGGGGTTCACCCTCAGCCACTCCCACTCTTTGACGCACAGGTTGAGCGCATGGTTCATCAGGACAATCTCGTTGTTGATCGTTTTCGGCTTAGCCCCTTCCTGCCTTCGTGAGACCTTATACCGGGAAACAAGTTTCGGACTCAGTTGCGGCAGCATAAGGGACTCAAAGTAGCGGAGCAGGTGCGCCGACAGGCTCTTATCGCGCGTGTGCGACTTGGGAGTCTTGTTCGGTAAGGAATGCTCCACCATGAATTTCTCCATCATCTGTCCGAAGGTCTTTCTCTCGCCGGCGAGTTTGTCAAACCACTTGCCCTCCGCCACCTCGGTCATCACCTTGTGGTGAATCTTCTCCGCCAGTCTCTTGTCGTTTGTCTCGGTGGACTGCCGCACCTGCCGTCCGTTGTAGGTAAAGCTGATCCACCATGTCGGGCCTCTTCTGTAAAGTCCCATATCATTCCTCCTTTCCGAGGCCCTTGATACGGTCTGATTTTCCGAATGAATTATACCCTTCGGGTTTCAGCCCGTCGATGACGGCTCTCGCTATGTCCGATGCTTCTGAGGAAGGATTCGCTCGTTTCCTGGATACCCGTGTCTCTGTCCGTGACAGCCTTCGCACTTCTTGGCGAGGAGCCATTCCTCGATCTCCGAGGGCTTGAACCGCGCGAGTCTGCCGATCCGGTAATGGGGTATCTCCTGTCGTTCGATCATCGCGTAAAGACTCGATTTCTTCATGCCCAAGTAATGGCAGAGCTTCGCAATGTCCCATAGTTCGTTCCATGGTGTCCTCTTAGAGAAAAATGGGAAAAAACTAATGGTGATGTTGCTCGTGCCTGGTCGCCGCGAACCGGGACCGTTCATACCGCCCCTCCGAAATCCTGGTCGAAAGCTCCTCCAAAGGAGACTTCATCCGTCTTCCGCACCTCGCCGATCAACCCGCGCGTCACGCGGTAGTGCTCGAGGGCACCTCCCTACTTCAAGTCAATGCCATAGTAGTAATACCCTATCGCATTCGCCATGACCGGTTCGTTGACTACAAGCAGGTTATGCCTGCCCGCGAGGCCCCTCATTATCACTCCACCCCCGCCGATGATTGCCACATCGGGCCGAAGGGGAAGATCCTCCAGGTAGTGGTCGATGACGGAGCATACCTGCTTTGTGTACGCCTCTACCTCTTCCCGGACGTCCATTGTGTAAGTTTCACCCAAACACGTGATCTGTCTTCCCTGGAGGACGGCGAGGGCTGCCTTGAAGTCGATGCGCCGTCTGTACTCGCGCAAGAAGGCATTCCTGATGTTGTCGAGCACGACCGACACGCCGATATCGTGCGTCCGGGTGGCGCTCTCTACGTACTTGCCTCCAACGAAGAAGACCATGTCCATGGTGCGGCGGCCTATGTCGATGACCGCGACGTTTTTCCTGAAATCCCCGGGATAGTCCTTGACGTGGCAGAAGAATATGCCCGCGCCCTGGGGGATGATCCTGACATTCGCGCTGATCCTGTACGGTTCCCCCTTTATCCTCACGTCCGATGCCCTTATCGCTTTCAGAATCTCCTCGCTATACTCCTTCGAATAGACGCCGGGAGGAAGGCCTATCACAACCTTGCCCCCTATGAAGTCGTTGAGCCGGAGGCAATGGGCCAGGAGGGCGAGCCAAGGATCGGACGGGACGAATCCGGATTGGCGGGTGTTAAAGGTGTTACCCTCCCTCTCCGCCTCTTCTGCTACGAGGTACCGGTGACCGTTGACGACAACGGGGCTCATTTCAGTAAACGTACCTTCTCTCGTCATCACGCAGACAGCGGTGGGGAAGATGCGTCTGTCTCCCGCCCGGCACGTTTTCGTGTATCCGTACCCGATGTCGATTCCTATGCAATCAGTCGCCACGAGTTCCTCCTCAAACGTCCAGCAATGACGGCTCCCTCCTTGCAGGAAGCATCCTGACGAGGAAACCGCCTATCTCCATATTGCCTTCACCTCCACATCCGCTCCCGCTCGATCATCCTCCTCGTCTTCCTCGACGCCGCAAGGATGACCGCCCAGGGGATGGTGATCATAAGGAACGTGGTGAGGACCACGAAG
>MVRP01000255.1 GCA_002067405.1 Syntrophorhabdaceae bacterium PtaU1.Bin034
CGTGTCCCTCCGTAAAAGATCAAATCGGCCGGACATACTGCCGCTAATGCTTGGGGCCCCGGTTGTGGCGTCCATAGGCTCATGTGCTTTCACCTTCCTGTTTCTTTGCGCTGTGTTCCATTGTTTTTGCATACCACGCTTCCCATTCTTCGAGGCTTTTAGGATCAGGCGGGAAGTTCGTCCATTCGGTCTTGATGGGTCCACCATCCTTGCCGGTGTGCTCGTGCTCGACTTTGTCACTGAAAAGCTTCAGATGCTTACCGAGGAGTTCGAGAGCGCCTTTCTTATCGAAGACTTTGACCTTCCGAGTATCACCGATCTTTTTGCGATTCTTGCCTTTGCCCTCAAATTCCTCGAAAACCTCGATTCCTGCCACGGCCGCAGCAGTGTCGTTATCCCACTCGTGAGGAGCCTTGAGCGTACCGTCTTCGTTGTAGAGCTTCCTTATGTCATGCATCCCGATCCTGGCTAATTCGGTAAGAACTCGGTCGGCAGTAACGCCGATTTTTTCAAGACGCTTTTGAACTTCAGCATCGAGAGCTTCTTTAACTGAAGGAATCTGAAGGAGCTGATACGCTAATTGTTCTGCAGTCTTAGGGCTATAACCCGCTCGAATCGCGGCCCTGGTGCCGTTATAGTCCACCAGGTATTCAAGAACAAACAGGTGTTGTCTCTTGGTAAGCTTGGCTCTTGCCTTCACGAAGCCCTCTCGTCACAGAAACACTCAGAAGGTGCAAAGCCAAATATGAAAGAAGCCGCTCTGCCTATCTTGAATGCCTTCCTCCCGTTCCCAATCATTGGCCTTATCGCTCGGTTTATCCTGCCTAAATCCATTATTATCCGCTCCATTCCCGCGTCATTTTCAGAGCCTCCCGCCTCATATTCTTCGGTATCTGCTCAAGACCTCCTTCTCTCATCCTGCTCATGATCATTTCAGAGATGTCGATGATCCTCCACAGTTTGCCTTCCTCCCGCGCCTTCTGGTTCCATGCTCCTACTTCAGCCCGTATTTTCAGTTTTTCTTTTTCATCACTACGTCTCACGGCATTAACATACCTGTCTGCCCAATTTCTTTTTTTATCTGATATTCCTTCTTTGATACCTTGCACAGCTTCGTGCGCCGCATATGCCTTTGACGAACTGACTGGCTGAAGACCTAAAGCACCCTTGGCTATCGCTTCGGCAGCGTTGATTTTCCGTGCCCCTTGTTCTCCGAGGAAATTAATGTTCTTGCCCCCGCGTGTTCTCTGTCCTTCGGTATACAACTCAATGCCCTTCATTGCGTTTCTGATAGCAACTGGTGTGAAGGGAGTTTCGGAAAGCGCGCGCCAGTTGTTCCCGGCCTTTAGGCTATCCATTGTATTCACGAAGTCTTCTCCTACTGCATATGGCACACCCAGAATGTCCTTCCATCCCGTAGGCACCTCTATGCCGATGGAGCCGGTAATGTCGACACCAGCCACGCCGGGAAGCCCGTAAACTACAAGATCCTTCAACCAGTTGGCTGGCATGTAACTACGTGCTTTTGTCATCGGGTCTTCATCATTATCGTCGCCTATCGCCCAAGACAGCGCTTCTATGAAAGCTTTGAAAAACGGAATACCGGAAAGCCCACCAATCACCAGCAGATTACGCAGAGATCGGGCAAAAGCCTTCTTCCCCTCAACGCCCTGATGCTTCAGTAAATGCGCCATAGCTGATAGATAATTGTGTGTGAACTGACGGAATGTATACCCGGTGCGGAGAAGCTTCTGTAAGTCTCCACCTCTCATGATTTCCGGGAGATTGCGCTTGCCGTAAAGAAAGTGGCTGTCAAATACGATCTGCTCGGCAAACTTGACGGCCTCGTCGTGGGGCATGTTCTTTTCGTTCCTGGCTACCCTGTATGCCGCAAGTCCGGTAGAGACCCTGTTGAATTTCTCCGCGATTTGCATGAAGATGCCGGCCTTGTCAAACACCTTCCGTGTTCTCTTGAGCCAACCGGTAGCGGAAATGTTTCCCTTCAACTCTCTCAAGAAAAGGTCTGTAGTTACTCCCTGTTCAATAAGTTCATGAATTGCCTGTTGTTCGTCCTTCGTCAATCCAGGGTAGGTGACAGCCTTTCCGGTCCACGCTTGCTTTGATGTGAGGGCACGCCGGACGTCATACATGGCGGTTGCCAGTTTTGCTTCGGCTCTTTTCGTGTGGACTGAGAGCATGGGGGCTGCCATAACGACATTCTGCGTCAGATTCACGATACCCGACTTGACGACTCCACCAAGGTACTTAACAAAGAAGATTCCCCGAAGGGTATCTGCCATACGGTCTACCCGGTCCGCATTTGTCAGCATGTCAGTCACGTAGCGGGACGTATAGCTATATTCTGTGGGGTGTTCCTTTGCGTTAATTTCCATCAGGTTTTTATGGTGAGCTTGCGCTCGTTCCATCTTCGCCTTGAATCCGGCATAGCCGGAAAGATAGTCAAAGAGGATTTCGTAGACGAGTTCCTTCTCGAAGCCAGGAATACCCTTTCGTTGAATCATGTGCTGACCGAAGCCGCGGGATTTGAGGACATCAGCAGTTGCTTTTGACAGCGCTTTCTCCATTGCCTCGAAGGATGCTGTCTTTACCTTTTCTGATGCCTCTTGTGCCCGTGAGAGGTTCCACGCTGCCGTCGTAACAATCTGCTGCATTGCCTCAACGGGCACTTGAAAGAAAACCTCGTCAGGAAGATGCTTGACCGGCCCTTCAGTGATATCGTACTGTGACGCCTTGCCGGGTACGTCCTTATTTGCAATGGCTTCACCCAGCCATCTCACGGCCCTCACCATAGCTTTTTGATCGATGTTCTTGAAGCGATTCCGTAACTTGTAGTAGTGCTCACGGTAGACTACATCGCCCGTTTCCCGGTCGGTAATAGTCACGTGGGAATCCCCGGCCCTTCGGTGCGGGAAGTAATTGTAGATCGTTCCCATCTCCTGCCGATATTTTCTGATAAATTCATCATCTTTTGTTTTCTTGACCCGCTCCCACATGTCGAGCAGCTTTTCATCGAGAATGCGCCGAGTGGCTACATAGGCATTAATGACTTTTGGGCTCACTCCCTGTTCTTCCAAGTAGGACCGCATCTGTGCGTAGTGGTCTTGATTAATGGTGATATCCCTCGTGACATCGTTAACCTTCATCCACGAGGATGGAACGGCTTTTTCGGGGAACGGCCTTCCTTCCCACTTCCAAATAAGGTCGATGAATTCACGGCTCAGTTTCTTGTCTTTCTGGACGGTATCAAGGGCATCTTGCAGGTCGCCTTGGTAATCTTTAAACACCTCGGAACTATACTGTTCCATTGCATGCATCTCAATATCTACGGCCCCTTTCGTCCCCTTGTACTGCTTACCAAGCCAGTAAGGAAGACCGACTACGCGCTGATATGTCTTCATGTCCGTATCCGTATATCCAGTTCCGAATCTGTCTTTGAAGTACTGCAAAAGGCTTCTGCCCTGGTCTATAATGACGGCTTTATTGACCGGGACTTCAGACGAAAGATTCTTCTTTGCCTGGATTAGGGGTTCGGAATTATTGATCCAGTCGGTAAGACCTGTGGGAACATCTGGTGATTCTTTCTTGAAATACGGCCCCTGCTCCTTATACGCTGGCGCTTCTCGAAGCTGTTCAGATAGTTGAGTCTCTTGTTGTGTACCTTCCCTGCTCCACGCATAGCTTCTCCCGATCAGCCCCTTAATATCAGCCTCGGTGTACTCCAGGCTTATCCCGAGCCTCCTTAAGGCGTTCCTGATCATGGCCACGATGGTCTTCCAAAGTCCCGGCTTCTCCCCTGTCTCCGCCATGTGGGCGAGGAGTTCAGCACTGAACGTGTCCCGGTCTTCCTGCTTTGCGAGATCGAGCTTGTACCTTTTGATGATGCTATCAGCCTGTTCACTCCCCTTGTATGCCTCGTATATCTGACGGTAGACAAGCTTACGTTCTCCCTCGCTGAGGACGCTATTGATTCCCCTGTGCCCTATTACCTCATGGAGCAGGACAACCTTGGCTGACTGCGGATCATTGATTGCATCAGAGATGACGTATGTTGTGTCGTTTGCCGGATCGTAGGCCCCGAATATCTTGCCGGGCTCCTCTGCCGCCTTTGCATAGCGGAGGAGCAGTTGAAAGTAGTGAGAGTCGACGACTCTTACCTCTCCGATGTTCGGGAGCGCCTTCCTGATCGGGTCAATGAAGCGGTCTACTTCCTCGGGGCTGTAGCGGGGCTTTGGGGGATAGGTGAGTTTGAAGGAAGGGGTGGAGAGGTCGGAGGATTTGCGGAAGACGACGGGCCCTTTGTCGGCTTCTGGTGCTTCAATTGCTTTCTCAGAACCTTCTTTCCCATACTTGTTTATGGCTTTCTCGATAGCAGCTCTGACTGTTTCTTTATCCTTCACGAAGCCGTAGGACTGCCCGGCCGCGAGGTTGGCGACCAGTTCCTTTTGTACTTCATCCAGATCGATCAAAGACGTGTGGGTTCTTTCGTACCCCTTGTTCAGTTCATCCCTGAACCTTTCGAGGTTTTGTATGGTTATTTGTTCCTGAACAACCCCAAGAACCTGCTTGTAAAGGTCCGGTCGCTTTAGCTCCATGGAATGCATCAACTCATGGAGAGCGACGGCTTCTATTCTCTTGCTGCTGGTATTCAGAAAGATTGTCGGTTTGCCTTCGTGGTCAATAACGATTCCACGAATATTTGCTGCAATTCCAATCCCTTCAAAGAAAAAGACAGAAACGTCGTAGTCGGATTCAATTGTATCGGCTATTCTTCGTTGTTCTTCGGTGAGTCCTTCGGGGATTCTGATGTCTTCTCTTCTGATGCTCCCTCTGCTATCGCCTGAAAGAGCTTCGCCACATCGGGCGATTGCAGATCGGTAGTTTCTATTATGTAACGCGCTCCGCTCCGTCCCTTGATTGTTAAGAGTGGCATTGCTTTCCTCCTTCGTTGATTGTATCCCTTCTTTATCGGTTGAGTCAACGGAGTACCGCGGCTCGTTCTTAGTGGTTGTTTCTCTTTTTGGCTTTTCCTCACTCAGCCTATCCCGTAGTTCATCTATGCTTTGTCTTTCCGACTCGATCAACCTCTCCCCTCTCTTCTCCGGTGGCTGAAAGGTCTTTTGGTTGACCGGCTGTTGTCCTGAAAGGGCAAAGGTCGAAGAGGTATCGAAAAGCTCTCCTGCGGGGGCCTGAGCGGCTGCGGCTGGCTGTTTCTGTTCTTCCTGT
>MVRP01000256.1 GCA_002067405.1 Syntrophorhabdaceae bacterium PtaU1.Bin034
TTGTCGGAGCCACGGAAGGTGGACGCCGACGCCCAGGCGGTCGAAACCAGCTCCGACACTGACAGACCGGAGGCCAGGATCTTGCCCTTGAGGGAGGCAACGTCTTGTGCATCAATGAGTTGGTGATTGACGGCAGGGATGGGGTCTTGCCAGATAAGCTCTTCTGCCGGGACCTCCGGGCCGAGATAGCGCGTGCGCGGGCCCATGTCGCGGTGCGTCAGCTTGAACCACGCACGGGCGAAGGCGTCCGCGAGCTGGCCCGGGTTCTCATAGAAGTGCCTCGAGATCTTTTCGTAGACGGGGTCGAACCGCAAGGCAAGGTCGGTGGTCAGCATACTTGGCGTGCGACGCTTTGACGGGTCGTGCGGATCCGGTGCGGTATTGGCGCCTGCGTCGCCCTTCGGTTTCCACTGGTACGCACCGGCCGGGCTCTTCGTCAGTTCCCATTCGAAGCTGAATAATATCCGGAAGAAGTTGTTGCTCCACTTCGTGGGAGTGTTGGTCCAGATGACTTCCGGGCCGCCGGTGATTGTGTCGTTGCCTTTGCCTGTACCGAAGCCGCTCTTCCAGCCCAGGCCCTGATCTTCGATAGGTGCCGCTTCCGGCTCCGGGCCCAGCAGCAAGGGATCGCCGGCGCCGTGGGTCTTGCCGAAGGTGTGGCCGCCCGCGATGAGGGCCACCGTCTCCTCGTCGTTCATCGCCATGCGGGCGAAGGTCTCGCGGATATCCCGCGCTGCAGCGATCGGGTCCGGGTTGCCGTTCGGGCCCTCCGGGTTCACATAGATCAGGCCCATCTGAACGGCGGCGAGGGGATTTTCGAGATCCCTGTCGCCGGCGTAGCGCTTGTCTCCAAGCCACTCGCTCTCGGAGCCCCAGTAGACATCCTTTTCCGGTTCCCAGATGTCCTCGCGCCCTCCGCCGAAGCCGAAGGTCTTGAACCCCATCGATTCCAGGGCAACGTTGCCGGCGAGGATCATCAGGTCGGCCCATGAAATTTTCCGGCCGTACTTCTGTTTGATCGGCCAGAGCAGCCTGCGCGCCTTGTCGAGGTTAACGTTGTCGGGCCAGCTATTGAGGGGTGCAAAGCGCTGGTTGCCGTGGCCTCCGCCGCCGCGGCCGTCACCCATGCGGTAGGTGCCGGCGCTGTGCCACGCCATGCGGATCAACAGGGGCCCGTAGTGGCCGAAGTCCGCCGGCCACCAGTCCTGCGACTTTGTCATCATTTCGCCCAGATCTTTCTTCACGGCCGCCAGGTCGAGGCTTTTGAACTCCTTCGCGTAATTGAAACCCTCGCCCATCGGATTGGACTTAGGGGAATGCTGGTGCAGGATATCGAGCTTCAACTGGTTCGGCCACCAGTCCCGGTTCGTCATGCCGCCACCGGCAGTATATTCGTGAGTTCTGTCGGTTCTTTTTTCATCCATGATAGTTCCTCCTTTCGTTCTGTGAGTTGTTGAGCAGCGCTGCCATACATAATAGTGTTTCGCTGCCCGATGGGGCCATCAGGCGTCCTCTTCCTTGACACGCTTGGCCCGGCCCTCTCTTGTTTTTGCATTGCAGTCCCTGCAATACCCATAATACTCCAGCCTGGTATCCTTGACCGAGAAACCGGTTTTTTTCGCTATGTCATGCTGGTCGGCAACAGGAGGAATTTTGTAATCGATGATCTTCCCGCAGCGCTCGCAGATGAGATTCAGGTGTTCTTCAAGGTTGCCTTCGTAGCGGTTCTCCATGGAATCAAACTGCAGCGTTTTGATGATGCCCAGACGGGAGAGATCGTTTAGTGTCGCATAGGTGGTCGATAAGCTCAGGCTTTTCCTTTTCTTCTTTGCCTCCTCATACACAAAGCGGGCGCCGGGATGGAAATTTTTGTTTTCGATAAGCACCTCGATGACAGCCAGCCTTTGAGGGGTAAGCTTCAACCCCTTCTCTTTCAGTTGCCGCGCTATTGATTCTTTGGTTGCTCTGTTCAATTCGGAACCATTCCTGATTATAAATAATTTATTAATAAGACTTTTTTCCTCATCTGTCAAGGGGTCAGATGAGCGGTACATTCCTGATAGGGCAGGGCAGTTCCGTGGCTATAATGCGGGCTATGCTTTTACATCTTTTTCAGAGCAACGCATTCGGTAGGCAGAAAGCGGACAAAGCCAATGGTAAAGGTTTGACGCCGTCAATGCAGATCCCATCAACTCATATGCAACGATACGGCACTTACGAGCTTTGGATATTTTTTCGGGCACGCGGTTGCTTCATTCGTTTCCGGTTTTTTACCCCCGGCTGGCAGGTCAGGAAATAATCTTTGAGTACTTTCGCAACCTTCGTAATATCGTACGTAATCAGTTTACTCGCCTCATCGGCGTTTCTTTGTTCGATGAGTGACAGGATCTGCCTGTGAATTTCGAGATGGGCTTTGCTATACGAAGATTCAGAAAAATCCTGACTCAATTGCTGGACCAGTTCGATTACCGATTCCATGATTATGGAAAGAACCGGGTTTTGAGCTGCCTTGGCAAGCGCAAGATGAAAATTTATGTTGTTCTGTTTGAGAAGTGACGTGTCGTCCTGGTGCAACAACGATTCGTCGATAAGGGATTGCAAGGCTTCCAGGTCTTTTGGTTTTGCCCTGACGGCTGCCTGAGCCGCAATGTAAGGCTCGATGAGCAGACGCACATCGAACAGGTCATCTACCGTCAATTCACCGTGGTCGACCAGTGCTTTCAGGGAATTGCTCACCGGTTTGTGAAACGCACGCGTTACGAAAACCCCTCCTTTGGGACCTCTCTTGGTCTCGACGAAACCCGCCTCCTCCAGCATGCGAATTGCTTCCCGGACTACGGTTCTGCTGACATTCAGTTGCTCTGTAAGTTCCTTTTCAGTGGGGAGTTTGTCCCCGATCGTGTATTTGACGCTCGCTACTTCAGCTTTTATCATCTCCACAACCTGGTCCGAATACCTTCCCTTACTGACCTTGTCGAATATTACGCTTGCCATCTATCCTCCTAAGCTTCCTCAAAGATCTCATAGAAAATATTCTACATAAGAAAATTCTGCTTGACAACCTTTTTGGCATTTTTTAATATTGTAGTATGTATAACATAATACAATATTACATAATAACTATAGATGCAATATAATGATATAGAATCCCAATACATGTCAAGCGTTTTAATCGGCCGTGCTTGTTATGTGTACCTGAGGTTATGCAAACGAGAGCTATCAAAGGCCCTTAAAAACTTAAACGGAGGTAGGCTATGAGTATCGAAAAGTTGTATAAGCAGTTCTCTGACGTCCACCCGAACATCGTGTTGAAAACGGATGTATTGCGTCAAGGCGTTGATGTCAGCGAGGCAGCGCTGAGGAATTTCAAGAGTCGCGATGATCTTCTCTGGAAAGGGTTCCACCTCTTTTCGTACGATTTCGAAAAGACCAAGGTCTATGGAGACAAGATCCCGTGGGTCATGCGCCTCGAAGACGGCTGTCCGGTAATGGTAAGGACCAGTGAGCATTCCCCTTACCTGCTTGACTTCAAGGACGGCGGGTTTTTCCTTTGTGAAGACAACGAGGTGATTGCGAAAAATATATATTTCGAACGCAAGCCGCGATGGTACGACATGAGAACGGAGAGCGGGGTCCAGATGTCGGCTATAGCCCAGGGACAGACCTCCCTGGTCTTCGTTACCATGAACAAACACTGTGAATTCTGGAATACCGGGAATCAATGCCTCTTCTGCAACATAAACACAACCCTGAAAGACCAGAAGGCCGGCGGTGAAGACTTAGTTGCCCGCATCGATCCCGAAGTGATTGCAGATGTAGTGAAGACGGCCATAACGGTGGACCACCATTACAACCAGTTGATCCTGACAGGGGGGACCATCCTGGGCAAATACAGGGGGCAGACAGAGCTCGATTTCTATATCACACGCCTCAATGCGATAAAGAACAGGCTGCAGGCGTGGATACCGACGTGTGTCCAGGTCGCACCGTATGACGATGAAGGGTGGAAAAAACTCCACGATACCGGTTTTGCCTGCATCGAGCCGAACATGGAAGTCTGGGGCGAAAAACTTTTTAAATGGATTTGCCCGGGGAAGGATAAATTTATAGGGTATAATGAATGGATCAAAAGAATGATCAGGGCAGTTGATTTCTGGGGACCCGGCAAGGTCAACCCGAATTTCGTCTTAGGGGTTGAGATGGCAAAACCGTATGGATTTGAAGATGTCGGTTCTGCCGTAAAGTCAACGGCCGGCGGCTGGGACTTTCTCATGAGCAACGGCGTAGTTCCGCGCTACAATCTGTGGACGAGAGAGGCAGGATCGGCGTTCGCCAATCAGGAGGCACCGCCTCTGGAGTATTTCATCGAGATACAGAAGGCATACGCAGAGCTTCGCTGGAGCCACAAGATCGAACCTCCCTTCCCGGCAGCACACAGCCGCTATCAGTATTCGCTTAACTCACTCCAGGATTTTGAATATTATCACGGAACGGGGGTAACCTCGAAGAAAAACCTTGATGCGCGGTTAGGGGTGAAGGAGGGCGAAAAGGGGGGCTGCGAGGACGAAGAAGGCTACACGCTCTCATGGAGGTAGCGGATGGAAACTGAACAGAAACTTGTCCAATATGTGCTTGACGCTGCGTACGATGACCTGCCCGGGGCATCGGTAGACCTCATAAAAAGTGTGTTACTGACTGTGCTGGGGACCACCATTGCCGGGGCAAAAGATGACGGCTGCGAGGATTTTGTAAAACAGGCCAGGGAGTGGGGAGGAAAAGAAGAGGCTACCATCTTGATCTACGGCGGCAAGGTTCCTGCCTATAACGCGGCGTTTGTTAACAGCGTTATGGCCCGTGCCCTTGATTTCTGCGACGGTATGGTCCCGGGTATACACGTCGGCTCGTCTTCTGTCCCTACCGCGTTGGCCGCCTGTGAACTGGCCGGCGGATGCAGCGGCAAGGAGTTTCTCGCTGCCCTTGCAGTCGGGACCGAGATCGCTTCACGACTGAACTCCGTTTCGGTATACGACGGCTTTGACCCGACAGGTGTCTGTACTGTTTTTGCAGCCACGGCTATCGCCGGCAGGCTGCTCCATCTGGATTCGCACGAGATGCTCAATGCCCTGGCCCTTGGTTTCAACAGGGGGGGCGGGAGTATGCAAAGCAACATAGACGGCTCCCTGGCAGTCAGGGTAATCCAGGGGTCTGCCTCCCAATCGGG
>MVRP01000257.1 GCA_002067405.1 Syntrophorhabdaceae bacterium PtaU1.Bin034
GTGGTATCGGCAATGACTGCTGAACTTGAGCCCTGATCGATATCAACATCCTGAACGGGGAAAGGGCCGAGACCAGGCACCGTGCCCATACTGCCCGCAGGAACGGTAACCAGTTGTCTGTTCGTAAGATAGGAGTACATTGATTCGTTCTTGAGATGGGGGAAATAGTCCGACCGGGCACTCTTCCTCTTCTCGCGGCTTTCCCGGACCTTTGCCCCGGCGATTTTGAGGGACGAGTTTTGGGCCACTGCAAGGCTAACCGCTTCATCGAGGGTCAGTTTGCGTGTTTCGGCGAAAGCCTGCCCCGATCCGAGGAGGAACGCCAGGACGATCATGAGAGCGGCTGCGGGAGCCTTCCTGATACGCGATCTTATGACAACGAAGAGCACGGGCACGACGAGGAGCGTGAAGAACATGGAGAAGATGAGTCCCACCGCAATGACGGAGGCAAGGGGACTCCAGAGGGCCGAACGGGAAAGAATCATTGGGGTCACGCCTACCGCTGCGGCCATTGTAGTAAGGAATATTGGCCTCAGACGACGCTGTCCGGCTTCTGTCGCTGCTTGCTCGAGAGTATGCCCCTCCGCGATCTTCTCGTTAATATAATCGACGAGGATGATTGCATTTCGCACCACGATGCCGCATACGCTGATAAGACCTATGAATGCCATGAAACCGAAGGGGTTAGAGGTAACAAGCAATCCGAACGCCGCACCAAGAAGCGCTAACGGAATGGATGACATAACCACGAGGGGCTCCGATACGTTCCGGAACTGGACGAGAAGCACGAGAAAAATAGCTACAAGACTGATACCAAGGGCGGCGAGTAGCCGAGGCATATTGTCTTCCTCGTTGAATTTTTCTCCTCCATAGTAGATGCGGTACCCGGGAGGCAGCTTGATTGCAGCGATCTTCGGGGCAACGGCGTCAAGGAGGGCGGAAGCGTAAAACCCCGTCTTGACGAAACTGCGGACCGTAAGTGTCCTGACGCCGTTCCGGCGCACGATGCGGCTCGTCTGCCAGTCAGGTTTGACAGAGCCGATGGCTCGTAAGGGCACACTGGCATGGGTAAGCTGGGATGTCATGTAGGCATTACGTACATCATCAAAGGAAGAGCGCTCGTCCTTCTTGAGGCGAAGGAGCATGGTCACCGCTCGGTCCCCCTCCCAGAAGACGCCAAACGGATAGCCGTCAAAGCCGCCTGATAGTATCTGCGAGACCGCCCCGTTGGTCAGACCGAGACGATTGGCCAGTTCATTGTTGACGTCAATATCGACCATGTAGGAGTCGTTAAAATAGTCGCGATGCACATACCGGGAAAAAGGCACTGCCCGGACAATATTTTCCACTTCCGTTCCGACCTGTTTCAACGTGGCAATGTCGTCACCAGAGATCCGGATTTCTATCGGGGCCTCCTGTGACGATCCCTGCTGCAATTCTTTGACGATAACCAGCGCCTCGGGAACGACAGCACCCAATCTCATTTGCAGGTCGGCCACAAGGGCCGGCGTATCCTTTACTGATCGGGTGTTGACAATGAACTGGCCGTAGGCAGCATCGGGCTGTTGGGGGTTGACGTTGTAGTAAAACCTCGGGGCGCTCTGCCCGACAAAGCTTGCGTAATGGGCCACTTCGGGACGGCCGGCCAGATACTTTTCGATCCGGCCCATGGCGGCATCTGTTGCCTCGATACGCGTACCCTGACGCATCCAGAGATCGATAACAAACTGGTTGCGTTCGGCAGAAGGGAAGAATTGGTCCGGCACGAGTTTGAAAAGAATCGCACCGAGACAGATGCCTCCAACTCCCACCGCCATAGCCAGCCCCTTTCTTTTCATGAAGAAGACGATCGCCTTCCCGTAGACGCTCTGAAGACCGTCGAGGAGGTTAAACTTTTTCTTCTTGTCGGGGGCTTCGTGGTCGTGGAGCCCCTTCTTGATAAAAAGTCTGCAAAGGAAAGGCGTGAGCATGCAGGCGACAATAAAGGAGATGGTAAGCGCAATGGCCACGGTGAGCGGGAGCGCAACGATGAACTCACCGGCAGTACCCGTGAGGATGAGGAGAGGCAAAAATGAACAGATGATGGTCACCGTCGCGGTCAAAACCGGGACAACAACTTCCGTGGCACAGCGCCACGCCGCTTCGGCCCTCGGCACTTTGCGATCAAGGAGCTCGACATAGTTGTCTGCGATTACTATGGCATCATCTACGACTATACCGAGGACCACTATGAGCGACGCAATTGATACCTGGTGCAAGAGGATGCCGAAGGTGTTCATGATCCCCAGAGTTGTGCAAAGCGTCACCGGAATTGCCAGGGCCGCAATAACGGCAACGCGGATAGGCAGCAGGATTATCGTCACCAGAATGACGGCGGCTATGGCAAGCAGGAATTCATGACCTAAATGGCTGATGCGCTCCTTAACCATAGTCGGCTGATCGGCAATAAGATCGACTTTTATGTCTGGAGGCAGCAGCGTTCGAAGGTAAGTCATGATCTCGTTAAGCTGATCACCCAATTCGGTGACATTCTTGCCCTTTTGCATTTCGACCGAGAGCAACACGCTCGGCTTTCCGTCGTAGCGGACAAGGAAGACCGGGTCCTGGTAGCGCCGCTCAACCTTTGCCACGTCCTTTATATAGACAGGCTCGCCTGTTTTTGAAATGTCGATCATTACATTTCTGATCTGCTCTTCCGTGGTAAAGGGCCCCGTTGTTCTCATGGGGACCTTTGAACGGCCGGTCTCGGCGCTTCCCGTACTCGCAATAACGTTCCTCTGCTGCAGCGCCTGCATCGCGCGGACTGGATCCGCAAAATACTGGGAAAGGCGCATGAGGCTTCCCGTGATCCATACCTGCTCGCTCTGGTCCCCGTAGCGCATCATCTTTCCGACATCGCGGACGGCCCGGAACCGGTCCTGTATCGTATCAACATAATCGCGCAATTCTCTGTACCCGTAACGTTCCCCGTGGACTGCCAGGAGCAGGGCGACGGTGTCGCCGAAATCAGAGTTCACAATCGGCCCGCGGACCCCGGAGGGTAGTTCCGTCTGTGCCGTTTCAATCATTTCATTGCGGAGCTTTGCCCAGAAAAGATCTGAATTCTTGACGTAATCCTCCAGTTCCACATTGATGATGACGAGGCCCGGGCGGCTCGTGGAATAGGTCAGTTCCTTTCTGACCTCAGGAAACTTGAAAATATGTTTCTCAAGCGTTTTTGTGACCTGCTTCTCCACCTGTTCCGAGGTGGCGCCGGGGTACTGAGCGATCACGAGGCCTGTCCGGATGGTGACGGTGGGATCTTCCGTCCTCGGCATCTTCATAAGGGCGTAAAGCCCTACGGCAAATGCCATCGCGGCGAGAACGAGGGTGACGGAGGGGTGACGGAGCGAGAACTTGATGGGATTCATGGCGCTGTTTTCCCTTGATTATTTTCTGCCGGCCGGCTTGCTATAGTAACCGGCATGCCGTCACGGAGACGATCCTGACCCGCAATAACGATCGACTCGTCTCCTGAAAGACCTTCTTGAATCTCCATTTCGGTGCCGCAAAGCCCACCTATCTTCACCCGTTTACTGTAGACACGCCCCTCCTTGGGGAAGTAAACGAAGACTATCGTTGCTCCCTGCGCGTCGCGGACTATTGCTTCACCGGGCAGGGTCATCATTGATACCTTCCGGTCGCCTGCAATCTTGGCCTCCGCCACCATCCCAATTTTCAGTACCTGCTTGGGGTTGGACAGACTGATGCGCGCCATATAGGTCCTTGTGCTCGGGTCGGCACCGACATTGATAATGCGAACGGTACCTTCAAAGGACTGACCTGGCAAGGCAGGTAGCGTGACAAGGGCCTTTTGACCGACCCGCACGAGATGGACGTCCGTTTCCGGAACTCCGACATTGACCTCTACGGGATTGAGCCGAACTATGCGAAAAACAGGTTTCCCCGGTGAAGCCGTTTCGCCCGGCTCTATGCTACGCATGTCAATATAACCATCGATGGGGGCAACGAGAGTTGCATCAGAAAGCCGCTTTTGCGCCAGCTGTTCATTGGCTACGGCCTGACGGACCTGTTCTCCGGCAGCATCCAGCGCAGCTTTGAATTTTTCAAAATCATTGGGTGCGAGGCTTTTCGAATCATAGAGAAATTTCATTCTTCCGTATTCTTCCTCGGCCCTCCGCAGTCCCACTTTGGCCTGGTCGAGCTGAGCCGTAGCCGCTGCAACTCCCAGGCGATAGTCAAGCGGGTCGACCGCTGCTATTCTCTGTCCTTTCTTGACGTAATCGCCCTCACGGGGGCCTACGAAAATGACCCTACCGGAAACGAGGAAGGTCAGCATCGAAGGTGCATCGGGCGAAACGACTGAGCCGCTTACAAGTATCGTCTGGTTACACTCGGCACGATGAACATTACCGATTTCGACCGGAACAGAGTCAATCTTTGATTCCGGGTTCTTTCCAGGTGAACAGGAAGCGACAAAAATGCAAATGGAAAATATCCAAAGCAAGGACGTTAAAAACCGCGGAATAAATATCATTAAGCTCTCCCCTCGGTCTTGCATATACTATTTCCTGGCCCTGTTAGCCATGCGGTAGACAATTATTTTTGATACCCTTTCAACAATGCGTCTACCACCGTACGAACGATAATATCCGTCTTTCCGTCCATCAAATCAGTATATAAAGCCGCAGCGAATATCCCGTGAGATACCGTTGCCATAGAACTTACGATAACGTCTACGTCTATCTGTGATAATCGCCCTACTTTGATACATTCCTTAACCATCTCCTTGAATACTAAGTAAGTGTTTTTTGCCATGGAATCGTTCTTAAGGAATTCTTCACGCGTTCCGTACACAGGTCCTTTAAAGAAGATCAATTCATATTGCTTGGGATTCTTAAGGCCAAATTCCACGAGATGCAGGCAGGCTCGACGAAGCGTCTCCATCGGATCCGCAGAAACCGATCTAATCGGTTTTAATTCTTCCAGGAACTGGGCGAAAAACTCTTCAGAAATCGCTCGCAGCAGATCGTCCTTATTTTTGAAATAGAGATAGAGCGTTGTAGGGGAATATTCTATTTTCTTGGCGAGTTTCCGGAGAGAAAAGTTTTCGTACCCGTCACTGATAAATAATTCCCGGGCCGACTCGAGAATTTCTCTGCGAAACTCCTCTTTCTGCCTTGCTCTTTTTTCAACGGCTCCCATTT
>MVRP01000258.1 GCA_002067405.1 Syntrophorhabdaceae bacterium PtaU1.Bin034
CCGTAGATTTGAGATGTTACCTTGCCGACAAGCAGGGAGCTCTCACCGAAACATGGCTCTATCAATGGTGTCCGGCCTAACTGTACTTCATGGAGCACGACATGGGGAAAGGAAAGGCATTAAAGTGAAGCCTCTGCCAAAACGATTCGTAATGAAGCCTGTCCGGCGTGTCACTGACTGCAGGGCTCCGGGGTAACCTCAACTTCTTCGAACCGCCACGTGCGGACCCGCATGCGTAGTGGGTGCGCTGGGCAGCGGTCGAAAGGCCTTTCCCTATACCGATTGCTGGAGTGAATGTGAATTGACCGTATCATTCTTTTCTGAAATCAGCCGGCCCATTTGACAAATGGCGAGGCGTGCTTATGGTTAACCTATAACGCTACGAAAAGGAGATCAGCAATGCGAGGCTTTTTATTTGCTATCGTAGTTGGTCTGGGTGTTTTTGGATTTTGTTGCGGTTCGCTTCAGGCGCAAAACCAAGAGGTGGTCATGCCGTGGGTTGGGCCGGAAGGCGCACCAACGGAGAGCGGTATCGGCCCATTTGGCTCCGAAGGGCCGGGCATGACCAGCCCTGCGGTAAGTCCGGTGGGGCCGACCGGGCCGGTAAATTTCCTTTCGCACTGGGGACAGTTGGACGTCAATACAGGGTCCGGGCTTGAAGCGAGCTCTGAGTTTACCCTTTTTTCGGGAAGGATTGGGGGCTTCCCAAGCAATGAAGGTATTGCGATTGGGTGTTCTCCACAAAGAGGGAAAGAATCGGAAGGGAATTAAACGAAAGGAAGGATGTTGTGCGGGGGACGGCTCTCGCTTATCCTTTCCAGGTAAAACCAGGAATAATCGCGAGTAGCACGAGAGTAAATGCTACGACGGCAAGCCGCTTCATGCTGCTGTTTGCCACATCGAGTGAAGTTAGAGACTGCGCGTGTAGAGCGCTCTCTCCACCTTGATGCGGATTTCCTCCATGTTGAAAGGCTTGGTGATGTAATCGTAGGCACCGGATTTCATCGCCTCGACCGCTCTCTCTACGGTGGGATACCCTGTAACCATAAGAAAAATGACTTTCTTGTCCTTTGCGCTGACCTTCTGCAACAACTCCATGCCGTCCATCTCCGGCATCGCGAAATCAGAGATAATACAGTCGAAAAGACCAGGCTTGAACTTTTCCAGTGCCTCCCGTCCGGTGCCGACCGTGACGACGTCGTACCCGAGACCGGTAAAGAATTCCATAAGCAGATTTCTGATCTGCTCCTCATCATCAACTACGAGAATTCGCTGGTGAGGAACGGCAGTTCCTCTGTGGGTCCGAAATGTTGCGGAGCTGTGGGCGTGCTTCATGGCCTCTTCTCCTTCCGACTGCATCTGTTCGCCGTCTTTCATCGGTGCCTGGCTGACTCTTCATGATAAAGTTGAAAAAAGGGATCCTGGAAGTCGCCTGACCGGAAGAACTGCGGCGCTCATCCCATCGGACCACATTTGTACCAGGTGCCTCTCTAACCTCATTTTCTTTTTCCAGCCAGTTTGTTACCGTGATCATTGTTTCCCGAAGCTGCTCGAGCCTTCGCAGCGTGAAGGCATCTATCTCCTCGACCCCGGCATCTTTGACAAGGAAAAGGGTCATTTGTTGTGCAAGCGAGCCATTTGCCAGCGGAAGCTCGATCTTCAGCATAAAAGGTTTTTGTACATCTTCTTTTCTTTTGTATGGCCCTCGTGCCCAGTGGAGGATCCGCATGGAGGCGCAATGGCTCCCGCTTTCCCAACTAGTGACGTGTCCATCCTGTGTGGGTTTATTATGCGTCGATTTCCGCCTCTCCTCTCTATAGTAGGGCTGAATGCTGCGTTCCGCATCTTTTACTGCCAGACCTATGTGCAGGTCGGCTCGATCGAGTTTCAGGAATTCGAGCGCGCTGCCGACGCGTGACCACAGCTCTTCAAGCGTACGGGATTGACTGATCTCAATCTGCAAACCAAGAAAACTGCGTCTGCTGTGACTAAGGCCCGTCACATCCGTGATGTCCTTCATCCATCCAAGGATTTTGTCCGAGGCGAGGTACTCAAAATAGCCCAGCTTTCGGACGAACAAAACCGCCGTCACCCCCACAATCGCAAAAAAGAGGCCGGCTCGCTTATTCTGAAGATTGACGGTGATCATTGCAATCAGGCAGAGCACGACCGATATCGCGTAGATGAATAGAACCGTTTTTTTCTTTGACAGGCCCATTTCGATAAGCCGGTGGTGAATATGGTTTTTATCCGGCTGGAAGAGCTTCTTCCCGATAATAAAGCGGCGCACCGGAGAGAGGATGGTATCGAACACGGGTACACCCATGGCAAGAAGTGGGATCAACAGCGCCGTCCCGGTTTGGGCTTTGGCCGAGCCCAAGATCGAAAGCCCTGCGATAGCGTAGCCGAGAAAATAACTTCCCCCGTCGCCCATGAATATTGAAGCGGGGTTGAAGTTGTAGCGGAGGAACCCGACGACAGCTCCCGCGAGGGACGCGAACAACATTGCTGGGAGATATTGCTTCTGCCGCACAAGGAGGATCGTAAGCATGACGCAGACGAAGAATGCTATGCCGCCCGCAAGGCCGTCAAGACCGTCGATCAGGTTTATGGCGTTGATAAGGACGACAAACCAGAAGACGGTAAGGGCGTAGCTGATGATGACGGAATGAACGGGCGTAGCGGTAAAATAGTAGCTTTCGATGCGGAGGCCTGCAGCAAATGCAACGGAGGCGGAAAATACTTGGGCGAGAAGTTTGATTTTAGGATTAAGACGGTAAACGTCGTCCAAAAGCCCCATCGAGAAAACAAGGATCGCACCTGTAAAAAAGCCGATAAACTTTAAATTCCAAGCTAAAAGGTCGGAAACCCGGGTGTCGAGAAGGGGGCTGGAGCAGACGGTCACGACAAAAGCACACACGATGGCTATACCACCGCTCCGAGGAATGGAAGCATGATGCACTTTGCGGGCATCGGGTGTGTCGACCGCCCCAATGAATTTCCCGAATCTCCGGGCAACAGGTGTTGCTGCAAGGGAAATGAGAAGAGAGGCGAAGAATGTGGCAAGAACGGTAGTCATTGGTCTGTAGCTATCTTTTCGACATTGCGTGGAGTTTAGACGAAGGGTAGAAAAAGAACTCTTTTTATCGCTGATGAACGCCGATAAAGACCGATAAGAGCGGATGAAATCCCGAAAAGGCAGCTACCAAATGGTCTTTACGAAAGGATACTCAATGATCTTTCTGTCTGAAGTGACCACAGAAGCACTCAATGTAACAGCAGTAGCAACAATAATACGATCAGCCGGGTCATTATGAAGAGGCCCCTGCAACTGAACGGATTGAATGGCAATTTTGTTATCCACCGGGACGAATTTTACAAAAGGAAGCGATTCTGCCGCAGCGACCCAATCAACCACATCGATGGACATTTCCAGCCTGCCCTTAGCATCGCGATTTCCCAAACACTGATTGATGATATAGAGATTCTGCCGTCTTTCGCCTCCCGGTCGATACGCTGCGCAACAGCTTGAGACAACCTTTCAGGGTTGCTCAGCCACCATAACCAGACATGCGTATTCAGCACTATCACTTAAGATCCTCCCAATCTTTGGCGGCAACAGGCTCGTCAGGCTTATCGTATTTGATAATTACGTTTCTCAATTTTGCCACCTTCTCTCCGATATCCTTCGTAAAAGGCATAATCTTAAGCACAGGCCGTCCCCGATCCGTTATAATAAGTGGTTCGCCGGTTGACTCAATCTCACGGAAATACTCAAGGGACCTCGGCTTAAATTTTGACTTCGAAACTGACCGCTCCATAAAACCACCTCGTAGGGAAGCATATGACTATGGTCATGATGTCATGGTTTTATAACGCAGTCAACCGTCATCATTCCCTCATCTGAGTCCATTCCTGCAAATAAGGTTTTTTCACCGCCGATGAACGCCGATCAAGACGGATAAGAGCGGATAGAGTTGTTTTGACCGGCTATGGGATAGAGCGACATATCCGGTCAACTCCCAGCCCTCCGGGCGGTGTGTGTTCCCGCGAAGCGGCGAAGCGTGGCGGGAATTGCCGGTTTATCACGATTCTCGACACGACTTATATACCATCCGTAGTTATTGCTTCCATCTGCTTCCATCCGTGTAAAAAAACGTTTTTCCATCCACCTTGGTCCGTTGTCCAGCCAAAGGATGGTCTCGTAAGGGCGTTGGTTAAGAGAAAAGTAACTTTACTCCGCACTTATGCGCTGCCTCGATCAGCGCCTTGTCTCGTGTCGCCAATGCCGCACCTTCCCGCATTGCAAGCTCCAAATATGCAGCGTCGTAAGAGGACAAGGTTTGTTGCCTTCCGATAAACAATATCTCACTGAAAGCCCTCTCCGACGTCTCTTGATCAACCACTATGGGTAGCTCGCTGAGTAATCGAACAAATTGTAGGGAATCCGCCTCTGTCAGCCTTTTTCTCCGTTCAGCAACGAGCAAAACGTTCGCTATCTCCAGCGGCCATATTGACGGCACGATAGCACCGGAATCAGAGAGCGAGTCCAATACCGAATCGGCGTAAGCATCTGCTTCATCCTCAAAACACCACGCCATGACCACTGAGCAATCCATTACAAAGGGCTTCAACACCTTCTTCCTTCATCTATCATTTCTCTCAGGTTCATGCCGAGAAAACGTCCCTTCCGAAAATTACGGATATCCTTTATCAGTTCGCGAAAGTCCGTTCTCCTGGAGCGTTTGGCAGGTACGAGCATTGCCACGGAAACGCCATGCCGGGTTATCGTAATCCGTTCACCCTTTGCAGTTCGATTCAAAAGCTTCGATAATTGAGTTTTAGCTTCATAGGAACTCACTGTGCCCATAATACCCCTCATTTTAGACTAGGTTCTAGTCTATTCTAAAACAACAAGCTCTTCTTGTCAAAAACACCGCTTGCCTGTTGTAGCTCAGCCTTCTCGTCATTCCTTCATCTGTGTTCATCGATGTAAAAGGAAGAGCTTTTTTTTCACAATTTTCGACACGACTCATATACCATCCGTAGTTATCTGCTTCCATCTGCGTTTATCCCTGTAAAAGGTTCCTCTTTTATGCTCGCAGATCTTCTGTCGTATCAGGAAAAGTCAGCGGTGATGGCCTATAATTCCTGTAAAAGAGGGTAGCCAGGTTGCTACAATAAGTGGCGACCAAGCACACTACATC
>MVRP01000259.1 GCA_002067405.1 Syntrophorhabdaceae bacterium PtaU1.Bin034
TAATTACGAAGCTCGGGCGCTTCCATTGTCTCAAGTATGCCAAGGTCCATCATCACCTCCAGTACGGATCGTGTCGCCGCCGATCAGCACTTATTTCTTCAAAAAGTATCACCGTCGGTGATTAAAATTACTTCAGCCTGCAATTTGGAGTCAAGAAAAGTGGCGGGGGGCCACGGCAAATTTCGGCGTGACCGTGTAATTCGGCCGGTTTTTACTGCTGTTCCTATTTGTCGATCGCGGCCTCACGGTATTGCACATAGCCGCTTCGCACCGCAATATAAGGATCCACCGCTGCCTTCTTTATTGATTCGTACTCGCCAAGATGGAACGAGAGGGAATTTACCTTGTCGTGCACATACATGCCTGCGTCCGGCCAAAAGGGTACAAACCAGGTTCTTGGGTTAAGGGCGAGGTCTCCCGCATAGCCAAGCGTATCGCGGACGGTTGAAGGGCCGATCACCGGCCACACGAGGTAAAACCCGGGACCCATGCGATAGAATCCCAGGGTCTGCCCGAAATCCTCGTCGTGTTCCCTGATCCCGAAACACTCGCCTGCCACGTCCCTCAAGCCGCCCACCCCGATTGTCGAGTTCACGACAAGCCGTGCGAATTCCGTTCCTGCATGGTCCAGCTTGAATTGCAGGAGGCTGTTCACGATCCTTATCGGAGACATGACATTTCGGTAAAAGTTGGCGAAAAGTACACGAAAATCCTCGCTCACCGCGCGTCTGTATCCCCTTGTGACCGGTTCCAGCACCCAGAAGTAGAGCTTGTCGTTAAAGAGAAACATGGCCCTGTTCCACCGCTCCAGGGGGTCGGCGATGTACGGCGTCTCCGCCTTTTCTTCTGCAACTTCCGCCTCGGTCACATCACCGTACTGATCGCCCTCTCGTTCCTGACTCTTTTGTCCCTCTGCCTGGACCAAGATCAGGAAGCGGTCGTCCTTCTCCTCCAAGGCAATGCCGCCGAGAAGACTGAAACGCGATGTGTTCACCTCTTCCAGTGCATGCAAGGGTGATACCCATAAGCACAAGAAGCACAAGGGTAAAGATAACAGGGCAGGAAACACGGGCAGAAGGGCCGGATAACAGATCCGCTTCCGCAGCGTATTCCATGTCTCTTTGGTCATGGCGTCTCCCCCACGCGTTTTTTGAGGGTATCGATCAGGGCTTCCGGCTGCTGGTTCGCAAGGATTTCCCTGAACTGGGTGCGATAGTTGGCGATAAGGCTCACGCCTTCTATCACCACATCGTACACCTTCCATCCGCCGCCTTCGTTCATTACCCTGTAGTTGATCGGCACCTGGCCCGTCTTCGCGGTTACCACGCTTCTTACCTCCACAGTGTTGCCTCCCAGGGGAACGGCCTCCGTGAACTCGACCTTTTCGTTGGTATAAGCCGTAATCCGGTCTATGTAAGTTTCCTCCAAAAGCTCCTTGTAAAGTCTCACGAACTCCTTGCGCTGCTCCTGGCTGAACCTGTTCCAGCCCAAACCCAGCGTTCTCTTGGAAAGCTCGACGAAATCAAAAAGCTTGTTCGCTTCCTCCTTTATTTCCGCCCGCTTTTGCTTCTCTCCCTTTTCACCTTTCAGGGCAGGATTTCGCAGTACCTTGAGCACACTATTCACGTGGCTTTTGACTATTTCCATTGCCTCTGACGGGTCCTGCTGGGAGCGCGCAACGAGAGGAAACACAAGGACCGTTATGAATGCCGTGATGATTGCTATCCTTCTCATTTTCCCTCCTTAGGCGCGGACCCGCCGGGGGCCTTTGCCTGTCCGAAAATATACTGTCCGACCAACTCCTCGATGCTTGCCGGCGTGACTGTGTTCGTAATGTAGGAGCCGGGGTTCAAAGGCTCACCTGCCCCTCCGGGATCGATCTTTATGAACTTGTCCCCGATAAGCCCTGCTGTGTTGATTGCCGCCGAACCATCCGAATAGACGACAACATCCTTTTGGATCTTTATTGCCACCCACGCGACCTGCCTCTGCTTGTCTATGCCCATACGGCTCACCGTACCTACCTCTATCCCGAATACTTCAACCGGGCTGCCCACCCTCAGCCCTGCTACGGAGGTAAAACGGGCGTAAAGCGTATAGGTGCTTTCGTGAAAAATGGAGACCTTGCCGAGTTTTACCGAAAGATACCCGATGCATATGAGACCGACAACGACAAAGATGCCTACCACCGTCTCCATCGAATACTTCTTCACGGCTTTTTGTCCCCCTGATCTACTCTGTACGTGGCCACAATACGCTGGTTGGTTTTCGTTTTCTGAACGATGTTGTCTATATCGTCCTTAAATGATACCTCCGAGGTCCCGCCTTTGACGCGGACCTCGAAAAAGTGGTTGGGCCCCAACCGGGGACTCGACATACTCTCTATTTTGAGAAGGGCCTGTTGCTCCAGTTCGTCCGCGTAGTTCATCATAAGCTGTTCTGCCTCGTCTGCCGTGGTGTGGGGGAGCACTGTCAGGATCTCTCCCTTGCTGTAACGGGCTGAAAAACCCCCAAGAGGCCTGAAGTGACGGGCCGTGTATTCGCCGAGCACCTCCATGACCTCCACCGGCGCCTCCGTACCGAGCGTTTCAGCGAGAAGGCCGAATTCGAGGGTAAAGAGTATGGCTGAAGTGACCGGGGCTACTTTTCCTTCCGAGAACAGCGAAACATAGCACGATCTGAAGGACTCTTTTGAAAGAAGACCTGTCAGCTCGTCCTGCAGCCCCTCCAGGCTTTGCAGGAATTCGGCGATCATGGGATGGTCCAGGCGGACGGCCTCTTCATAGGTCCCCTCGAAACCTACGTTGCCCTCCCACAAGAGCACCACGCGGTCGGAGACAAAGAAAACATCGGGTATGTCATGGCTGATCAACACCGCGGTAAAACCGAATTTCCTCCTGTACTGGGCAATCATGCTGAGGATCACGTTCTTTCGGATCGGGTCCTGTCCTGTTGTCGGCTCATCAAAGAGTACAATCTTGGGGTCGGTCACGAGTGCCCGCGCGAGGGCCGCCCGCTTCTGCATGCCGCCCGACAACTCGGCGGGATATCTCGATGCGGCCTCGGTAAGCTCTGTCTGTTCGATCCGCGTCATCACCTTTTCCTCTATCTCCTTCGATGACAGTGACGTAGTCTGCACGAGGGGAAGCGCCACGTTCTCAAATACCGTCATGGAATCAAAAAGTGCGTTATGCTGAAAAAGGTAACTTATCTGCCGCTTGTATTCGTTCCACTCGCTTCTCTTCATCTCGTTGACCGGTATGCCCCGGAAAAGTATCGTCCCCTCGTCCGGTCTCAAAAGACCGATGATGTGCTTCAGAAGCACGGTTTTCCCGGTCCCGCTCTTGCCGATGATCGTGGTGATCTCATTCTCGTAAATCTTGAGATTCACACGATTTAATACCGTCTTTCTCTCAAACCGCTTTGTGACGTCCCGGAATTCAATGAGAGGAACTTTCATCATCCCTCTCACATAAGAAAGGAAGTCACGACGTAGTCAGATACGAGAATCATCGTGCACGAGAGGACAACCGAGCCCCTGGTCGCAAGCCCTACGCTCTTTGCTCCGGAACTTTCGGTTCGCATATGACAGAAGAACCCCTCGAAACAGCAGATGATCGAAACGATGACTGCAAATACGATCGTCTTTATGAAACCGCCCCGGATGTCTTCAATGGTCACGGATGCCTGCACCCGATAGAAGTATGCCCCGGCGCTTGATCCCATGAGGATGACTCCCGTGATGTAGCCGCCGATGATACCGATCAGATCAAAAAACGCCGTAAGAATGGGAAAGCCGATAAGAGAGGCGGCGAGACGGGGACTGACGAGAAAACGGACCGGGTCGATCCCCATGGTGTCAAGGGCGTCGATCTGCTCTGAAATGCGGAGGATGCCTATCTCGGCCGCCATTCCTGAACCGGAGCGGGCGGCGATCATGATCGCGGTAAGAACAGGGCCAAGCTCCCTGATCAAGGATAACGATATTGCTGCCCCGAGGGCACTGACCGAACCGAATTGTATGAGCGTGTAAAAAAGCTGCAGGCCGAGCACCATCCCGGTAAACAGGCCGACAAGGATGACGATGCCGCTCGACTTTGCGCTTACATGGTACACCTGCCACATTGTCTCTACGAACTGTTTGCGGCGGAATATGCCCGCAAAGGAAAGCACGAAGAAAATGAACAGCGCGCCGAGGTCGTTCACAAAGACGAGGGTCGCCCTGCCGATTGTCGCAAAAAACCGAAGGGCCAGACTGTGGGGCCGGTCTGAATTACCCGCTGTCTGCCCGAGTCCCGATTCTCCCCGCACCATTTACTGACCTCCGAAAATAATGTATGAACTGTTCCGGAAATTACAATCCCGGGCCATGTCATCTGTTACGCCCTTCCCGCTTCCGGGATGTTCCATATAATCGTTTCCCTTCAGCCGGGCTTGGGAGTTCATCTTTTTCCGTTATTCGGCAAACGCTGCCGAGCGGAGCAGGCAGCAGTTCCACGGGGTCAGACATTGGTGCCCTTGAAATAGATGACGCTGTGCGTTGCGGACCGGATAAAACGGGCACAAGAAACCGGAGCAGCTCTTCAGGAAGAAAAGAAGAGGGCGCCGGTCAAGAATCGCGGCGCCCCGAATTCATATCTACGCTCCCACACCACCTTGCTTCACATGTTTCTCGAATTCGCTGTAGACCATGTTCAGTTCTTCCTGTTGCCGTTTTTTTAGATCATTCCAGAGCCGCTCGCAATCGGTGCAGCCCTTCGAGTCCTTGATATACCGGTCCATCCGGGAAAGACTTTTTGAGAGCTCCGCTATCTCTTCCACCATGTCGTAATGCAAATTCTTAAGCATAGTTACCTCCTGTCAACGCTTTATTTTTTTGAAAGTAGTGTCGATTGCCTGACCTGTCAAGCGAAGGCAGCGCAGTAAAGAACGAGGGCGGACAGCGGGCTCAGCTTGTGCCGGCCCCACGGATCGATCCATCCGAAAGGGATCGGCCTTTAGTCGAAAGAGCCGAAACAATCGGTGGATTTATGTTGGCAATCAGCTTTTTTGACTCGGGTATTTCCGGGTTTTTAGCCAAGAATTACCAGGCATCGACATAGGAAACCGGCTGCAAAAACGAATTCCCGCACCTTCAAGACGTTTCAATCCACGCGCCCGCGAGGGGCGCGAC
>MVRP01000260.1 GCA_002067405.1 Syntrophorhabdaceae bacterium PtaU1.Bin034
GGACAACAAAAATAGGGAAGGTGCGTCCCAATTTGCCCCTCTACAAGAAATTTACACAATTAGGTTGACAGTACGTTCCGGGTAAGAGATGCAATGATGAACCTATCATTTTTCAACAAACTTGGGTTGATAACGTTTCGGGAGGATGTAGCCATGGAAGAAAGTGTATTTCGGGAGGTATTTGACAAATTCGGAAAAGTGCTGAATTCGCCTGAGAAGCGAGGAATATTCCTGGTTGGCGCATTGACACAGATGCTCTTGAATAAACAGTGGGCTGAAAGAAACGCCAAGCCGTTCGTGAAAAAGCTCAAGTCCCTGAAGATGTCCGAGAGGGACGTCAGGGCATTGCTTCCAAGCATCCAGATCAAGCTCGAGGAGTACAACTCCTTTGATAAGGGAAAACGGCTTCTGGCGGCAGAGGCGGACAGACACATCCTCGAAGCCGCACCGGGATGGAAGATTCCGGTAGACGAGATCAATTTTTACTTCTCCTGCGGAATGAATCTGTCTGATGAAATTGCATCGATAATCTACAAGAAGGAGGAATAATCATGACGGGCACTATCAAAAATCGAGCAGAAATCCTGTTCCTTTACGACGTTACAAACGCCAATCCAAACGGAGACCCTGCGGATGAAAACAAACCTCGTATCGACGAGGAGACTGGAAACAATATTGTTACAGATGTGAGACTCAAGAGGACCATACGTGACTACTTGATTACGGCGAAGAATAAGGACGACGAGATCTTCGTGAAGGAAATCATCGAAGCCGATGGAACGCAGAAATCACGAGAGAAGCGCATTGCTGAGGAGGGAATAAAGAGTGCCGTTGATGCGCAAAAATTACTCAAATACCTGGATATCAGATTATTTGGGGCTACCATCGGGTTGAAGAAAGACAAGGGCAAAACGGGGGCAGACGGCGAAGAAAAAGGTGGAAAGGGATCATCAATAACGTGGACGGGACCAGTTCAGTTCAAATTTGGGAGATCGTTGCATAAGGTTGACCCGACCTTTGTCAAAGGGACGACTGTAATGCCATCTAAGGAAGGACTATCCCAAGGGACTTTTACGGAGCGTTACATCCTCCCCTATTCCCTGATCGCATTTTACGGCATTGCAAACGAGAATGCCGCAAGATGCCAGAATATCCCATTAACCGATAGCGACATAACTCTCATGCTAGATGGATTATGGAACGGAACGAAGAACCTGATCTCGGGTTCCAAGTTCGGCCACATGCCGCGTTTGTTGATGCAGATCGTGTATAAAGAAGGCTTGAATTTCCACATAGGAGAGCTGGATAAGTTTATTTCGCTTAGTTCGGAGCTACCGGATGAGGCGATCAGAGATATTGCGGATGTCACGATTGACGTTTCAGCCCTCGTAAGGGTCCTTGAGGCTAACAGGGACAAAATTGAGAAAATAAAGATGATCTCCGATGACCGTATCAAGTTTGTTAAGGGTGAGAAGGTTTTAGATATCAAGTCGGCTGTCAACGGCTTGCTGGTCGAAGATATTGTTCTTTGACCGGGGGGCTGGTTAGTATGAAGGTTCTTGTTTTTGACATATGGGGCGACTACGGCCATTTCAGGAAATTCTACACTACCAGTTCGCCGCTCACCTTTGCGTTTCCCCCGCCTCCTACGCTGGCAGGAATTCTCGGGGCCGTGTGCGGTGCTGACAAGGCAGATTATCTCAAAACGTTTTCCTCGGATCGGTGCCGGTTAGGTTTGCGAATCATGGCGCCGGTGAGCAAGGTAAGGATGGGAATTAATCTGATCAATACTAAAGACGGTGTTTGGCGGCTTATAAGGGGAAAATACCACGAACCGAGGACACAGATAAGGACCGAGTTCTTAAAGAACCCTTGGTTCAGGATCTACATGACACATAACGACGAAGATATCTTTAACAGCGCCTATCGCTTTATAGGCAATCATAATTGTGTGTTTACTGTCTCCCTCGGTCTTAGCGAATTACTCGCCGGATATAGGTTTGTCGGGATTTATGAAGCGAGGGAGTCCCGTGACGCTGGGATCGCTGAGATCCTGACCCCAGTGACCACATCCAACCTTGTGGAAGAGGGTATAGATGTTGAGCCGGGCAAGAAGTATTTCAAAGAAAAGATGCCCATCAAAATGAATCCCAAAAGGGTGGTAGAAGAGTACGACGATGTTATATATGAATCAGACGGAAAAACAATCAAGGCTAGAATGAGGGAGTACTGGACGCTGGACAATGGTGACGCCATCGCTTTCTTCTAATCTATATTCGCATCCATCAAGAGCGCTCGAGGACCACCTTATAGGAGCGTCCAAGCTCATAGATATCTTCTTGGCGGAGAAACCTGAGCCGATCAGGAACAAGCTCTCTGGGATAAGTCATGTTGCAGCTCTTGCGCATGATATTGGCAAGGCCACGACCTATTTTCAGGATTACCTGAGGGCTGCGAAAGAGGGGCAACAGCAACAGTTACGAAGCAAGAAGACAAGCCACAGCCTCTTCTCAGCCATCTGCGCTTACAACGTCGCTCAAACCGCAGTCGATGAGAATGATTTTCTCTCGCCGCTTTTCGTTTATGCAGTCGTCAGGAGGCACCATGGGAACCTCATAGATATCATGGATGAACTGTCCATGTTCCAGGATGAAGACTTGGACTTGCTGCATACTCAACTTGATGCCATTGAGGAGCAAAGTTTTGCGATCCTTATGCAGAAACTGGTTGCAGCGGGCCTATCCATTTTTTTCGACAAACATACGATTCGGGAATGGATCGGGAGATTCAGGCAGGAACTGAATAGACTCCGAAAACACGTGAGAAGATTGGGTCCCGGCGTCACCTACTACGTTACGCTCAACCTTCTCTACTCGTTATTGATTGATGCTGACAAGAGCGATGTGGTTCTCGGAGACCCCCTTGCGTTCGAGCGGGAACGGATTGATGGGGATCACTGGGTGGAAAACTACCTATCCTCCGCTCATCTTCCTTCGTCACCAATGAACAGCCTGAGAATGAAGGCATACGCTGAGGCCTCGGCTCATCCCATCGACCTAGACCAGAGGGTCTACTCCCTCAACCTGCCGACAGGAATGGGTAAGACTCTTACTGCATTATCTTTCGCTTTGCGGCTAAGGGCCACCTTGGAAAGCATGAGAAATAGTCCAAGAATCATCTATGCTCTGCCGTTCCTGAGCATTATCGATCAGAATTCCAAAGTATTTGAGAATGTGATCAAAGCAAGCGGTTTTGACCCGAATTCAAGGGTATTGCTTAAACACCACCACCTCTCCGAGATCATGTATTTCGACGGAGAGAATGAGTACGAACCTGATGAAGCAAAAATACTCATCGAGGGCTGGAATAGCGAAATTATCGTCACAACCTTTGCTCAGCTGTTCTTTGCGCTCATTTCAAACAAGAACAGGAATCTTCGTAAGTTTCATAGGCTTGCGAATTCCATTATCATATTGGACGAGGTACAGACTATACCGGTCAGGTATTGGCATCTGATGAATGTAATTCTACGCGACGTAGCCAACACATTGAATTCCTACGTTCTGACATCCACTGCAACCGAGCCGCTCCTTTTCGGCAGCGAGGAGCCTACATACCTTGTCGACAAGAGATTTTACTTTAGCACCTTGGACCGGATAACCCTTGTTCCTGCCATCGCCAGTCCAATAACAGTCGAGGAACTTGCGCACAGAGAAAAACCGAAAAAGGATCGAACATATCTTTATATCTTTAACACAATAGGGTCGGCCAGAGAATTCTATGATCTTGTAATATCGATTGGGTTAAGCACAACCTACCTCTCAACGCACATTCCCCCTAAAGAGAGACTCAACCGGATAGAAGACATCAAGACAGGGCTCTATAAGGTAGTCGTATCGACACAACTGGTGGAAGCCGGGGTCGACATTGACTTTGACGTAGTGATACGAGACTTCGCTCCACTGGATTCTATTAATCAGTCGGCTGGTCGATGCAACAGAAACGGGGGAAGAAGAGGAATCGTAAAAGTAGTGATCTTACAAGACAAGAACGGTCGATCATTTGCCTCTCGGGTCTATGACGGTGTTCTCTTGAAGGCAACCGAGAAGGTACTGAGCAACCGAAATCAGATTAGCGAGGGTGAATTTCTCGGAATTCTTGACGAGTACTACTCCATGGTCTCCGAAAGAATCTCCCAAGCCGAATCAAAGTCAATTGTCGAGGCAGTAGAGAAACTCCGATACGACCGTGAACCAGGCGATGAAGAAATGACCTCGATATCCGATTTTTGTCTGATCTCTGAAGACTATCCCAAGGTGGATGTGTTCATTGAACTTGATGATGAAGCGGCGGATATCTGGGAAGACTTCTGCAATCTCAAGGAAATCAAAGATCGATTCCCACGGAAGCAGAAGTTCGACTCTTTTAAGGCGGACTTCTACAAGTTTGTGATTTCAATTCCGACGAATTCACCAAACAGGCCGCCCATCGTGGGAGAACTGGGGTATGTGAGCAAGGCCTCGCTTGCGGATTATTACGATCTGGAAAGAGGTTTCATATTGAAGGACGAAAGGTCGGCGGTCATCTGGTGAGAAATGAACATACGGAACTTGTGCCTTAGTATCGATCTGAATCAACCAACCATTCCTTCGGATGCTGGCAAGATAAGAGGATACCTTGCAAGCCATTTCTGGGGTGACGCATACGCCCACCAACACGACGCAGACGGAAGGCTTATCTACCGCTACCCGAGGGTACAGTATAAGATTATTGACGGCAGTTGCCTTTTAGTAGGATTCAGCGAAGGCATAGAAGTGATGAAGCGAGCCTTTCTGGAACTGGCAGAGCTTGACATAGCAGGCCATAAGACAGACATAGTGACTAAGCATCTGGCCGCCTTCGATTCGTTCTTCGGGAGCTCGACGGCGAGTTACAATTACTCCTTCCTTACACCCTGGCTGGCTCTGAATCAGAGGAATTATGAGAAGTATCAGATAACGGGGTCGTGGCCAAAGCGCATGGAAATACTTAAGAGGATCCTTGTCGGTAACCTGATCTCCATATCAAAGAGCCTCGGATATACTGTCCCGGCTCCGATTACCGCCCGGCTCGGCAGAATAAA
>MVRP01000261.1 GCA_002067405.1 Syntrophorhabdaceae bacterium PtaU1.Bin034
GATCAGACAGCAATGCATCTACATCGCGGCACCCGACCGGCATCTGGTGCTGCAATCCGACCACGTGGTCTGTTTCTACGGCCCCAAAGAGAACAGGTTCCGGCCCTCGATCGATGTCATGTTCCGCTCGGCCGCCGAAATTTTCGGCCCCCGGGTGGTGGGAGTGATACTTACGGGGATGCTCGATGACGGATCGGAAGGCCTTCTCACCATACGGGAGCGCGGGGGAACGGCAATTGTCCAGGACCCGGCCGAGGCGATGTATCCTGACATGCCCTCGAACGCCATCAGGTATGCGGGCGCGGACTACGTGCGGCCCCTTGCGGATATCCCTTCCCTTCTTGTGGAACTGACCGCCGGCCGGGAACCGGGAGGTGTTGCAGTGGTGCAGGGTAACCGGAAGCAGGAGCCGAAACCGACCTCTCTCACCTGTCCCGAGTGCGGCGGCCCGCTCAGTCAGGACCGGGACGGCATCTTCTCACATTTTCGCTGCAGGGTAGGCCATGCCTACTCACTTCGGACGTTGAAAGAAGCACAGGAGACGCGTGTCGAAGCAGGAATCTGGGCTGCCATGCAGGCTATCGAGGAGAGTTCCGAAATAGCCCGGCGCCTGGCGAAAGAGGTCCGGAACCGCGGGGATGAGACGGAAGCCACGCTGTACGATCGAACAGTCGAGGCATCCATGAGGCGGGCGAAAGCCTTGAGGGAGATGCTGGAGAAAGGCCGATAGGGCAGAAACGCCTCGGGAACCGGTGAGATCATGAAGGACGAAAAAGAGAAGAAAATTAACGACCTTCGATCCCACTTCCGAGAACTTTCAAAGGAATTGGAGTATCTGAGGGGCGAGTGGATTGAAGCACGCAACCGACACGACCTGAGCCGCGAGACGGAGCTGATAGGCCGCGAGACGGAGCTGTTCAAACAGGTCAACGAGATCATAAAGGCGTACGCCGAACTGGTATGACAGGCCAAAGAAGGGCATAGCGGTTACCTGATGGAGAACTGGAAAACAACGAACCGGCTAAGACTGCTTCTGAGGTTCGAGACAAAAAGCGCCGAAGTGTGCCGGAAGGCCCTGGAGAGGATCACGGCGGGGCCGGCACGAGAGCTGTTGGAGCCTATCGCCCTCGACCATGAGCGTCACCTGGAAGAACTGATAAGGCTGACCGCAATGGACGGCAGGGAAACGCCCTTTTCGCAGTTGCCCGAGCCGAAGGTCTTGAGCGATGCCCTTTCGGTCCTCGACATGGATATCCCCGAGGAGACGATGATGCAAATCTGTCTTCAATGGGAGGAGCATTTGGTCCAGGCCTATGAAGAGGCCCTGGCAGAAAGACATCCTGAGGACATCCGGTCTCTCCTTGAACGTTATCACACCGTTGAAGCACGTCATGTTGCGTCCCTGCGGTCGACCCTGGGAAAGAAATGACCGTCCTTTTTCTTGCCGCAGGTCGCCCGCAGGCTTTAGCCCCTCTTTTCCCGTGTTTACATCGATAAATCGCTCTGGTATGATCTTTCATTATCGTTGATCGTTGGCTCTTTCAATTTCACCTGCGAAGGACACATTGACCAATGACGGACAAGAAAGCTCAGGATGTATCCGCCCTGCCTCCTGATTCATCCGAGAACACGCTGAGCGCAAGGATTCACGATCAGGATGCAGTGATCAGTGAACTGAGAGAAAGTCTCGCCGAAGCCATACAGCGGGCCCGTACGGCCGAAGCGCCGTGCGACGACGATATGCCCCTGGCCTCTCTCCTGCTGGACTGGGACCTGCGTATCCTTAAGGCCAACAGGACGGCCGGCAAGTTATTGCTGAGAAGTCCGGAAGACCTGCCGGGCCGGGAGCTGTGGCCGCTTTTGTCAAAGGGAAAGCAGCAGCAGACAGTCTTCTACAACAATTACTTGTCTGCCCTGCGGGAACAAAGGGCACTCGAATTCGAGTTATTCTCGCCCGCCCTCGGGAAGTGGCTCAGGGTCCTCTCGTCGCCCGCCCCGGAAGGCGTGCGTTTCTGGCTACAGGACATAACCGGCGAAAAGGCACAGGTAGAGACGCACACCCGGCTCTGGCAGCAACACCGGGCGCTTGCCGACAATTCGCCTGACATCATCATGCGCTTCGGAGCGAACCTGAAGTGCATCTTCGCGAACCGGGCGGTCGAGCGTATACTCGGTTTAGACCCGGCCTTCCTTATCGGCAAGAGGCACAAGGAGATGGGTTTCCAGCAGGATGAAACCGCGGCGTTGATGGACAAAGCCATTGTCAAGGTGTTCGCAACCGGAGCTTCTTTGTCCGAGGAGTTCCGGGTAGAGACCAAACAGGGCGAGAGATGCCTGTCTTGGCGTGCGGTCCCCGAATGGAGCAGACCGGACAAGGGTATTGACTCGGTCCTGGTGATCGCACGGGACATCACCGCTGAAAAAGAAGCAGAGGCGGAAAGGCTGGCACTCGAGGAGCGGCTTCGGGAGTCGCAAAAGCTGGAGGCGATAGGCACGCTCTCCGGCGGCATCGCCCACGATTTCAACAATATCCTTGCGGTGATCCTCGGGAATGCCGAGCTTGCCCTCGACGAGACATCGAAGGCATCACCCGTGGCACAAAATCTGAAGAACCTTCGCACTGCAGCGCTCCGCGGCCGCGACCTCGTCCGGCAGATCCTTGCTTTCTCCAGGAGGTCGGCTCAGGACCGAAAGGAAGTAATGATCACCCCTCTGGTAAAAGAGACGGTGAAACTCCTCCGGAGCACGATCTCTGCCACGGTGGATATCAGGGTGGAGGTAAAAGCAGAGTACGACCATGTCCTTGCGAACCCCGGTCAGATCCAGCAGGTCCTTGTCAATCTTTGCACGAATGCTGCCCAGGCCATGGCAGACGGCGGAGCAATGACCATTAGTCTCGGAAACGTGACTTTCCGAACCGGGGACCATATGCCTCAGCCCGGATTCCGGCAGGGCGAATATCTTGTCATTTCTGTCTCGGATACGGGGCACGGGATGGATGAAGAGACGCGGAAGCATATTTTTGAGCCGTTCTTCAGTACCAGGGGGCCTCAGGGGGGGACGGGACTCGGGCTCTCGGTGGTCTATGGCATCATAAAGGCCCATGAGGGAGCGGTGACCGTAGAAAGCGCGCCGGGTAAGGGATCGACCTTTACCGTATTCCTGCCGCTTGTGGAAAGCAGGGCAGACACGGCACGGGAGGTCCGGACAGAAGAGCTGAAAGGCAGGGGCCGGATACTTTTCGTCGACGATGAGGAGTTGGTGGTGGAGATGGCGAAGGAGGGGCTGTCCCGCCTCGGTTACGAGGTGAGGACCGAGACAAAGCCGGAGAAGGCGCTTAAGGCTTTTGAGGAAAACGGCAACTTCGATGTTATCATCACCGACCAGGCCATGCCGGGCATGTCGGGCATGAGTCTCGCGAAGCGACTCCTTGAGATACGTCCTGACGTTCCCATTATCCTCTGCACAGGGTACAGCGCAGGAATTGATGAAAAGACGGCAAAGGCAGCGGGAATCAGGGAGTTCTTCATGAAGCCGTACACGAGGACCGAGCTGTCCGAAATCGTGGCGAGGGTGTTGAGACCGCCGGGGAGCAAGAAAGAGTGAAGATCGCAGGAAACGACAGGGAGGAAATTATGGCTGAGAGCAGGAATAAAACAGAGCAAAAAGGACGGAAGGAACCGAGGCCGGGTGAAAAGCGCGAGCAGTTGCCCGTTCCGGTCGAGAATGAGAAGGAAAGCGAGGCCGGCAGGCCCGGGAAGTTCCCTGTCGTGGGAATCGGCGCCTCCGCGGGCGGCCTTGAAGCCTTCGAGCTCTTCTTCCGCAACCTCCCTCAGGATATCGACGCATCATTCGTGCTGATCCAGCATCTCGGAACCGAGCACCCGAGCATACTGCGCGACCTGGTCGGCCGCTTTACCCGGCTGCCCGTGCATGAGGCGACGGAAGGCATGAGGATCGAGCCCGGCCACGTGTACGTCATCCCGGTCAAGGTATATATGGCGCTCGACGACGGTGTGCTCAAGCTGACCGAGCGGAAAGGGGTGCATCCCAACATCCCCATGCCTATCGATTTTTTCTTCCGGTCCCTTGCCCGGGAGCGCGGAGAAAAGGCGGTAGCCATCCTGCTTTCCGGAACAGGGACCGATGGGACACTGGGACTGAGGGACATTAATGGGGCGGGTGGCGTCACCATGGTGCAGGACCCGGCAGATGCCCGTTTCCCGGGAATGCCGGAAAGCGCGGTCAATTCAGGTCATGTGGACTACGTGCTTCCCGTCGTGAAGATGGGCGCGCAGCTCAAACTCGTCCTTGAACAGCTCCATCCGATGGAAGCCAAGAAACCGGCTGTACCTCCCGGGCAACTGGACGGGGTGCTCGGCAGGATACTCTCTCTCATCCGTTTGCAGACCCATCACGATTTTTCGCACTATAAAAAGAGCACGATCATCAGGAGGATCGAGCGGCGCATGCTTCTCCATGCCATTTCGGACCCTGAAGACTACGTGGGATACCTGGAGCAGCACCGGGAAGAGGTGCTTCACCTCTTCAACGAGTTCCTGATCCGCGTTACCAGCTTCTTCCGTGACCCCGAGGCGTTTGAGACCCTCAGACGCGACATCCTGCCGCGTATTCTCGACGGCAAACCGGACAACTACACGGTGCGCGTCTGGGTGCCGGGATGCTCAACTGGCGAGGAAGCATATTCGATCGCGATGGTGATCGATGAGTACCTTGATGTCCAAAAAAGAGGGAATGACGTGCAGATCTTCGGGACGGACATCGATACCCAGGCCGTGGACCGGGCGCGGACCGGCGCCTACCCCGCGAATATCGCGGGCGACGTGAGCGAGGAGCGGCTCCGCCGCTTCTTCATCCGGGAAGACAACGGCTACCGGGTCAAGAAGGACGTCAGGGAGAAGATCGTCTTCGCGGTACAGGATCTCATCAAGGACCCGCCCTTTACCCGCCTCGATCTCCTCTCGTGCCGGAACGTCCTGATCTACATGGATTCCGAGCTTCAAAACAGGATCATACCCCTTTTCCACTACAGCCTGAAGCCGGGCGGCATTCTTTTCCTCGGACCCTCTGAAGGTATTGCGTCCTTTTCCGACCTGTTC
>MVRP01000262.1 GCA_002067405.1 Syntrophorhabdaceae bacterium PtaU1.Bin034
GGGACCCAGTCCGACGCCTCGTCGCACAGGTAATGGACCGTTTTCCCGCCGGACAGATTCACGGCAGCGGTCCAGAGGGGATAGTCGGGGGAGGGAACGAGCATTTCATCGCCGTTGTTGAGAAGGCCCTGCATGGATAGCATGATCATCTCGCTCACGCCGTTGCCTACGTAAATATCCTCGATCTCCACGCCTTCGATGCCTCGAAGCTGACACTCCTGCATGATTGCCTTTCGTGCCGAAAAAAGCCCCTTTGAATCACCATAAGGGATGGCAGACCTGATATTGACGAGGACATCGTGTATGATCTCGTCAGGTGCGCTGATGCCGAAAGCAGGAGGGTTCCCGCTGTTGAGCTTGAGGATCGTGTATCCCTCTTCCTCGAGCCGTTTTGCCTCCTTGAGCAAGGGGCCCCGGATCTCGTAGCACACGTTGTCGAGCTTATTTGACCTTCGGATTTCCTTTTCATGTCTCATGGTGTCCTTGAAAAACCTCCCCACGCTCTTCTGGCAACGCTTTCTTTCTTTAAGTGCGTTTCATTATAGCAGAATAAGCACGCCGGCGCATCAGGCGAGGTCACGACAGGCGGCCTTGCCACTTATGTCGTGCGCCCTGTCACCGGTTACCGCAACGATTGAGGCGTGCAGGAAGGTATGCGAGGCAACCCTCGAAGACCGGTAACGCGTTTTTACAAGGCCTTCACCTTATCTCATTTGACGGAAAGAGGCCGACATCTTCGGTCCCAGCGCTTCGGGCTCATGCTTGAAGAAAACGTAGGCACTCTCCCACTCCTGAGATGCGATTTTGCTTCGCCAGGCAGAAAGATCGAGGTCGCAATAGTATGTCTGCCGAAGGCGGAGATAACCCCACCCGGCTTTCCAGATCATGTCAGGCGTCGTCCCCTGCTCTCTATCGGTGATACAAAAAACACAGCCCCTGGACCGAAGGAGATCGAAGGTCTCTCTGTTTAGCCAGGCACCATGCCGAAACTCGAATGCTGCTCGCCTGCCGGAAAGAAGACCGACGAACTCTTCCAGCCGCGAAAACTCATAACGAAAAGTCGCGGGAAACTGAAAAAGAACAGGACCGAGCTTCCTTCCCAGGACCGAGGTAATCGTCAGAAATTGCTCTGTCTCCCTCTCCACGTCCGTGAGTCGCTTGTCATGGGTTATGGTCCTCGGTGCCTTAAGGGCAAATACGAAATCCTCCGGAACCTGCGCGGCCCATCCCTCAAGGAGGACTCGATTTGGCATGCGGTAAAATGTGCTGTTGATCTCTACCGCATTGAAGCGAGCCGAATAAAAGTGGAGCATTTCCCTCGGAGAGATCTTCTCGGGATAGAACTTCCCCTTCCATTCCTTGTACGCAAATCCGCTTGTCCCGACATAGAGCCTCACACGCTGAGTATAGTGCCCGCCATTCCCTGATTCAACGCATCCAAAAGATACGTGCGGTTCCGCTCCTCTCACCCGCAGAACTTCTTTTTCGTGTACAGTGTTCTTTTCGGATGCGGGAATGCCGAAAGAAAGCAACGGATGGATGATCCGCCCCGGACTGCAACTTGGTGACGTTTTGCCATCATTCAGGGACGGCGCAAAGGATGGGCACGATAGAATGTCTTCTCGAAAGCCATCAGCGTGGTCATGTCCTCGCTTTCGGATATCGTAACCACGAGTGGCAAACCCGTATCATCGTCCTTGCCTTCCAGCCGGAATAACCCTTGTTCGCTTTCGAGCAGGGTAAAGCCAATCTTTTTAAGATGGTCCGCGGCTCCGGAGGCGCCACGACCCTTGAAAATGTAGGCTTGCCCCGCCACCCGCTGTTTCTCGTCATAGATAAAGCCCGCTCCGATCAGTGGCGCTGCTTCTATCCGGTACACATCCATCCTTAGCCCGGCATCAAGATCATCCTGCCCGTCGGGCTGTCCCAAGAGGGCTACGACCTGTGTCTTTTCCATGAGCACCTGGACCTTGTCCAAATTCGTCACATCAGCCGTTCCCGCCCGGGCGCCTGTCACGAGAACCGAAAGAATGGCTATGAGCGAAAGAATTCTGAGATTCATGATATGTCTCCCCTATTTGAAAAATACATCGAGCAGATCCACCAAACCGGCCGGATTTGCGCTCACGCCTACGGATGAACCTGATTTCTCGGTTACCCGGGTGCCGTCACCCTTCGTGTATGTTCTCGTCGAGGATGATGTCTGCCAGGTTTTCTCGAGAGGTTTTGCGTTGGAAAGGGCTGCTGCTGCGCCGGTTTTCACGGCTTCACGCGTGAGCGCCCCCTGGTTCACGGGCGCAGAGGCAGGGGCCTGATACGGTTGGTTCTGGGGGTAAGCCAAAGGTTGTCCTGCGGCCGGGGCATTGCCGGAAGAGGGCGGGGGTGTGGGAAGCACGTCGGGCGGCGGACCATAGAGCGGGTAGAGCGTGATACTTATTATCGGAGGCACGAGTATATAAGCCTCCCCCGATTTTTCCTGGCTGTCGATGGCATTGAAACCGCTATTCATTCCCATTCTCGCGTCCTTGAAAAAAAGCCCCGAATTGACTCCTGAGCGGATGGCGTTCAACATCACCTTGTCCTGCTGGTACTGCCTTGTGATCTGCACGTCTTCCTGGCGGTAGTTGTCTTTTATGAGCGTGAGGATGTGGTCCCGGGTTCGCTCCAGAGATACTGTTGTCGGTGAATACCCGACAAATACACCATCTGCAAAGACCTTCGCTCCGACCGGATTTGTCGACACCGGCACGTCCTGTTTCAGAACGGGAGCGGAACAGCCGAAGCTCAGCACGGCGACTGCGAGAAGCGCATATATCATTTTGTTCATGCTATCCACCTCATTTCCTTGAACATCGTCTTCGGTTTCATGTATGTCCTCCTAGCTTCCTTTTTTTACGATATTTCTTTTCCCTGAGCAACAGAAATGTGGGAAGACGGACGTGCGGGCATGTCGGCGGCAATTCCCGATGTGAAAATACTCGGAAACGCAGGTAAGGCGGCTCAGGGGTTGACGACCTTCTCCCCAGCCGGCCGCAAAGGTGTCCCTGCAAGCAGGTGCAGGTCAATTTCGAGGAATATCGCGTAGTCAAATAGTACTTGAGGTCGCATGTAAACTTATGATATTATTAATAATTAGTGGTCTTTTTCGTCTCCTCGCCGGTATTCTCAAAGCGGTTCGGTCAGGCACCTTCCCCTATTCTCTCAATGGCTGGTCTATGGGAACAACACCTGACGTTCTTTGTCGGAAAAGAATAGCCAGCTTTTTGATCCATTTCCGAAGAAAGGTTTTTCGAGCCGCGGCACCGGAGGGTATCGATCGGCGAGGCCGTCCGCCACGCGAGCAGGTTTTCTGTAAATATGCGTCAGCCGGGTTAATAAAGGACAGAAAGGGGGCCAATGGAACATGAAATTGTAGTCGAAAGCCGGCAGTACAAAGGTCGAGCTGTTCGACGACGGATACAAGAAGGAGGAGTTCGGATGAACGAGAAGCTCGGCATCAGAAGAACGCTTCTCTCCAGGGATATCGAAGAATTACGGGAAGAGCTGAACATTGCGACGGTGTTCGGAGAAGCGAAACGGGTGAGGAAATTCACCATGAGGCTTCTATATCTCGGCCTGAAAGGTCGTGTTGACGCCAAGACATTTGGTAAATAGACAAGAACCCCACTGATCAAAAAGCCCTGCCGCTCCGTGAGAGCCTACTTACCTGAGGCGGGGCCTACAGTCACATAAACATCCGCGTCTTTACGCTTACCGATGTAATCTCCCGGGGGATAGCGCCTTGCCACTTCTGCGTGGTATTTGTACGGCACATCAGTGTCAATGGTGAGGACTACGTAGTTGCGGGTGTCCAGCCTGATGCTAGATGGGAGAGTGCTCGAGCTCTGCCAGGTGCCCTCCCAGGGGTAGAACCAGATCCTTCGGTTCGAGTCCCAGTACACGGCTTCTACGGGAAAGTAGTTGTAAATATAGGATTTTTTTGCGCGGTATTTTGACTTACTTCAACACAGCCGAAGCCGACAGCCATCAGGATGAGACATGCCGTGCAAATTCCAAGCGGATTTCCTTTCAATCCTCGCATCCGGTTCTCCTCCTCCCCTCCTTTGCAAAGAATCTATTTATCGGTCACTGTGCTGTACGAAGAATGCGCCAGATAGAGTCCTCTTCCCTGCATCCTGTCCGAAGAGAGAAACCCATCGGGTGCGAGGCTTGTCGCAAGCATGACGGCGTTGATGTCGCGATGTTCCTTCCAGGCCTGTGATGTCTGGTTCTTGGGGTCGAGCCAAAAAGTTTCTATCTGTTCACCCAATGGCATATATTTTCTGAAGGCCTTCAGATCGGCCCCAATGGCGTCGCTGTCACTGCCGAATGCAGGTTGATTCTCTCCGATCAGGATCTCCAGTTTCTCGACGGCATGCAAGCCTATGGAAAGCCCGAGCTCACGAAAGGCAAGCCGGAACCGGGCCGGCGCATAAAAGAAGTTTGTCCTCCCTGAGTACATTAAACCCGGCAGAGAAGCATTGAGAAGGAGTTTAAGCAGGTCCGGCCCGTCAAGGGCGCCTTTGACGAAAAGCTGGGCTGCCCTGAAAGCATCACACAAAAGACCGCCAAGGCCGAGGACGTCATCCGTCCGCCAGTCCTTCCCTTCGCAAATACGCGCCATGTCGTTGATCTGCTCGGTAAGATGGAGAGATTGTGGTGTTTCAGGATCATGTGTCGCGGTGGCCTGGAGCTGAATATAGGTGATGAGGCCGTCAATAGGGTCGTGGAGCCCCATGGAGGTCACAAGCGGGTACGACAGGTCTATGCTCATTTTCCAGAACATTTGCCTTTGATCCGTTCCGCAGAGGGTATAAACAAATCCTGCATGGGCAGCCTTTGCCAGTTCCATCGCCCACCGGTTATACCGGAAATCTCCGGTAACCACGCTGACACGGTTGAGCGCGTGCATCCACTTTGTAAGATAATGATAGTACTGCCCGTCCCTCTCCCATTCCGCACACTCATCAAAAGGCTCTTCCGGGCTTCGCTCGTCACGTGGCTTGCCGATCCTCAAACCTCTCCCGGTAGGGTGGGCGCTACCCTCCTGTTCGGACAATCCGCTAATCCA
>MVRP01000263.1 GCA_002067405.1 Syntrophorhabdaceae bacterium PtaU1.Bin034
CTCCTGTTCAGGTAGTCGGCCATCTCGTCTATTTTCGGTCCCGGATCCTCGCTGTCCCTGAACTCGATGACGTCGCCGCCGGAGCAAAACGTCTTTCCCTCGCCCCGTATCACTATTATGGACGCCCCCTGCCTCTCGGCCGCCTGGAGAGAACCGTACAGGTCTTTCAGCAACTCGAGGCTCATGGCGTTCTTCTTATCCGGTCTATTCAAGGTCAGGGTACACACCCCATCGGCGTAGACTTCACTCACAACACCCATGATTCTCCTCCTGTTAATTGTCGGGATTTAATGCTATCGCATGAAGCGGCGCTTAGCGTTTCTAAATGATTAATCAGGTGGGGGATTTTTTCAAGATTAATTTGACATTTTATAGACTGTGGCAATACAGGGCGACGACTGGCTGACCTCTGAGCTTACGCAATTGCACCTTTCAGCTCTCCCGTTGTCCTGCATCCGCAAAACCAGAGAGCGACGAGAAGTTCCTCTTTCAGCTTTTCTATTCCCCGGACCACTTCGTCCGCGGAATTTTCTGCCCATTTGAGAAAAGGGAGGGCCATGGAGGCGAGGTTTGCGCCGAGGGCAAGGGCCTTTGCCATATCGACCCCTGACCTGATGCCTCCCGAGGCGATCAGGCATTGGCTTTTTTTCAGCCATTTCCGGGCCGCCACAATCACATCCCTGGTGCATCCGCCGAGGCATTCGTACATAGTGTAATCCTTTCCCTGGATGATCCCTTCGATCCTCGCCCAGTTCGTGCCGCCCAGACCCGCGGTGTCCACTCCCGCAATCTTGTTTGCCCCGGCCCATCGAATAACCGACTCAGGCAATCCGCAGCCGACCTCCTTGAGGAATACCGGATAGGGAAAGTCGTCCAGTACCACCGCTAGGGCATCGAGTGACCCACGAAAATCCCTCTCGCCGTCGGCCTGCAAAATCTCATGGAGCGGGTTCACGTAGAGAATAATGCCGTCGGCCCCGATAGATTCCACGGCCTCCAGCAGGTAGTCCTTCCCTCTCTTCGCGTGCATCAGACCCAAATTGCCGAGCAGCGGAATGCTTGGCGCAAATTCCCTTATCAGATACGACTCCGGGCCCACCTTCTTTTCGAGCATGGGCCTCTCAGACCCAAGGGCCATGGCTATCCGGCAGCGCTCGGCCGCCTGGGCAAGGTTCCTGTTGATCTTGCCCGACCTTGAGCCCCCTCCGGTTATCGGGGCTATCATGAGTGGAAGGGAGAGTGTTTTGCCGAGAAACCGGATGCTCGTGTCCATATCGCTGAAGGAGAAGTCCGGAAATCCCCCCACGAGGTCCACGTTTTCCAGTCCGGTGCGCCGGTCCGATTCTACCCGGTGATTGAGACACACCTCTAAATGGACATCTTTGATGTGACTGTAGCTCATGTCCCCTCTCCCGCTAGACTGAACCGTCCGGCCCGAGGCCGATCAATTTTCTCCCCGCGTGATAGACTTCGTCAAAAGCGGTTTTGTGCGCGCAGATCGCCCCCTTGCTGTCTATGCCCAGGAAGGCCACCACTTCGTGCTCCTGCACACTTATGCTTCTGAAGAAGGCCTTGGCCGTTGCGTCGCTGCACTGGATTCCTATCTCTTTCTTCATGCCTCCGACCAAAAGCAGCAAACCCTTTCTTCCGTTCGGTCCCTCCGGAATGGGTTTTTTCAGCAGGTATTTCTCGCACCAAAAGGCCTGACATCTGTCGATCATGATCTTTGCCTGTGCCGAGAGACCGAAAAAGAAAACGGGAGATGCAAGAATGAAGCGCTCGCAGCGCCGGATCGCATCGGCTATCATGGTCATGTCATCCTTCCACACGCATTCGCCCGTTCCTTCACAGCCGCCGCAGTCCTGACACGGCCTGATATTCATTTCATTGAGGTTAAACTTCAGTACATCATGACCGGCATATTCAATCGGCCTGACCGTCTCCCACAAAAGGGTCTCGGTATTTCCTCCGGTTCTCGGTGAACCATTAAAAACGGCAACCTTCATCTTCACCTGCCCTGTAGTCTCAGAATTTCAACGTGATCTTCTCGCTGCCGTCCTTCCGCTTTACTTTCACCCGGATCTCAAGACTGCTGTCCCTGATGCCGACAGCCAGAGGAATCTCGCCTTTCCTGTCTTCTATGTGGGTGATCCGTCTCACCGCATCAATGATCTTGTCGCCTATTTCCCGGCCCGGGGAAGGAAGGTCCGTATCCCTATACTCGGCGACGGCCCGTATCGTCCCGTCATCCGTCCTTTCCAGAGATATCTCCTTTGCGTTCCGGTCGACACCGTGAAGTACTGCGAGGGCCAGCCATTTGAGCGCTGCCTCGTCTTTATCCGCGTCATTCGTGAGCAGCGCCATCTCTTTCAGAAAATCGGTTTCGGCAAAGCAATCGCACAACTCCTGCATCCTTTGATGGGGCGTGCCCATATCTCTCATGGCTTACCTCCAGTTTAGCCAAGAATGGCCGTGTTTCACAATATAAATTAAGCACAGCGACCGTCTGCTGCAACGAAATAATGCCTTTTAAAGCCGGATATCCAGCTCGTTGGTTGACGATCCCCGGTAAGGGAATTAAAGTTCGCTTAGTGATAATTGTCCGGTATTGCGGATTTTTTGCAAAACCAATTCTGAACGAAGGAGAAATATCATGATCAAGAGCATCCTCATGCCCACCGACGGTTCGGAAACGGCCCGCAAGGCCGCCAAGTATGCATACGAGCTTGCAGTCCTGTCCCAGGCAAGCGTCACGCTTGTCCACGTGATAGATACGAGTGTATTTGTGGGCAGGCTGTCGGTACCGGCACCCGAAACCCCCACTCACATCGTCGAACCGCTTGAAGACTACCTGAGGCAGGCGGCTGAACTGGACATGGAGGAAATAGCCCGACTCGGAGCGCAATGCGGCGTCGAAACCAGGAAAGTGATCAGATACGGACATCCGGTCGAGGAGATCATTGGTGAGGCAGAGAGGTCAAATATCGACCTTATCGTGATGGGTTCACATGGCAAAAGCGTGCTCAGAGCCGCGCTCCTTGGAAGCGTGACCTTCGGTGTCATTCATAAGGACACGAAGATCCCGGTTCTCATTGTGAGGAGATGACACCTTGCAGGCGATAGAGGCCACAGAGAATTTACAGGCCCCGGCCGACCCACAACGCCAGATCAACGGGATCGGCGCGTCAGGCTTGACAATTTCCTCTAATCTGCTAACCTTAAATCTGCTGTTCAGACGGGACTTTTTTCCGGAAATAGGGATAATGCGGGAGGGTCTCAACTACGGGGATAGAAAGAGGGAGGGCGTGCGATGATTCTCTTTACACAACAGTGGGACATTATACAGGGAAAAGAAGATGATTATGCGAAGTTCGTTTCCGATGTCCACCTGCCCGGGACAAAAGAATTGGGGCTTACCGCAGTCGGTGGGTATTATGTCGAAGTGGGCCCGGGCCCGAGGGTGTTCGTGGTCCATTCGGCAGGAGATCTTGCACAACTGTCGGATGCTGTTGCCACCAGGAAGTTCAGGGACCTGACACAGGACTTGAAGTCACTTGTCCGCAATTACCGGACTGCCATCATGGAGCCCACGGGCAGAATCAAGCACGGGGAATACACCATACAAAAGGGCGTCTGGAAGTTGAATCAGTACTATGACCTCAAGTCAGGCGTCAAAAAGGAGTACGCCGACTTCATTATCAACGGATATATCCCTGTTGTGGAGAGACTTGATTATGTTGAGCTGACGGGGGGATGGAACGTCGTTCTCGGAGGTACGAGCGAGATTATCGCCGAGTTTACATTCAAAGATCCGGTGGATATCGGAAGGCTTCTCAATAACGAGGATTTCAGGAAGGCAGCGCTCAGGCTCAGGAACGAATACGCCATCAATTACATGAGCCGGATCCTGCGCTGCACCGAGCGGTTCGATGAGCCTCGATGGTTCAAGCTCTAGAGTGCCGGCTCATTGCCGTTTCGCCACCTGCACGTTTCCCTTCCGGGTTACCGGTATAGCGGGGCAGTTATAGACAGAGGGAACGGTTATCTTCTCCAGTGATATATCGATTATCATTTCCCGGCGTTCCCCTGGTCCGAGCAGCGCGCATGTCCCGTTACCGTGCGCAGCCGCAAGATCATAAGGCACGTTCGTGCAGGGCTCGAGCACAAGCACGTAGTGTTTCCGCCACTTGCCGTAGCTCCCGAAGACCCAGACATAAGGAATCTGCTCTCCGTCGAATCTCATCAGGAATATCTTGCCCGTTCGCGCACTCCTGATCCCGCACCACGGCTCGGAAACGTTCGTTGCATAAAAAAATTCCTGTTCGTCCGCATCCCGGCCGGGGATGTGGTTAACGCGCACCTCCTTGCCGTTTTTGTCGAGGGCGACCGGGAACCTGGTTTTGCCCGGCATCCCGATAACGGTGCTGAAGCCCGTGTCAACAGGTTCTATTTCACATTCGGGCAGGACTATTTCATCTCCCGGCTCTATCTGGAGGGCCGGGTGCAGCTTGAAGAGGAACGGCAATTGCTCGTCAGAGCTGTTTTCGAGCAGGTAGCGGATTTTTATCCCCTCCTCCTCGACAAATACCCCCTTTTCCACGCTTACAGGTACGGTCGAGCACGAGTAGCTGACGACCATGGCCGTTTTCGAGGCGGTGACAACGTGCCACGGCTGGCTCCACAGCTCACCGTGGTCCGGCAATGAACGGCCCATGAACATGCAGGCAGCGTCGTTCGGGAAGACCTCGTCCCAGCCGCCGCTCCAATTCTCGTCAAACGAGGCGCCCACTTCCAGTCGACGGGGGCCTCCTTTATACCAGGCAGGATGCCAGAGCCACTCCTTCCCTGTTTCCAGGTCCGTAATCTGATCAATCCTTCCGCCAAGATCGGGACGGACGGCAATACGCAGCCTATCGTTCAACAGAATATATTCCATCAGCACCCCCTTGTAACTGCAGAAGTTGAGAAGTTGAGAAGCTGAGAAACTGAGAGAATACGAAAACTACTTCAGATCTTCTCATCTTCTGTCTCTTCGCGTTCTCA
>MVRP01000264.1 GCA_002067405.1 Syntrophorhabdaceae bacterium PtaU1.Bin034
CCGCTCGGTGGAGCACGGCAAGGTAATTGAATTGATGGATACGGTGCGTCAGTGTGGCGTGACGAGGATGGCCGTTGCGGTGAAGCCGCGGGACATGCCGCACCACTGAAAGGAGGTGGAACGAGACAAACAGACCCGAGCCGCAGCAGCACGTGAAGGGATGATAGGGAAGAGGAGTGGAAATCTCCCGCTGCCCCGCAGCCGTGAAGGGAACGAAAGCCCACGATTATAAGCCACTGTCCCGTGACACAGCGGGATGGGAAGGCGGGCAAGTAGATGTTCGAAACAGCGAGCGCCCTTAAGCCGGAAGACCTGTCCCATTCATAGGAGTACCAACAATATTCCCGAGGGAGGAAAGAAAGATGAAAAGATGGATTTACTCGACATTCGCAAGGCCTATGCTGTACTGCCTGATACTTTTATGTCTCTGCGCACCTCTCTGCACCTTTGCGGACGACCCGGCTGCCGGTGGCAATGAAGGGAAGGCGAGCAAGGAGAAGACTGGAGGAGAAGGAAAAGGAGAAAAGGAGAGCACGAAATTCAGGTTGCCCGAGATGGTGGTCACCGCAACCAGAACTGAGACCCCCCAGGAGGAGGCGACCAAGAGTGTCTCCGTAATTACCGCAAAGGACATGAATGAGCAGCAGCAGACGTTTCTGCCTGAACTCATGGGTGAGCAACCGGGTGTCTATTTCCGGCAGCTGGGAGGGCTGGGCCAATGGTCGTCCATCACCATACGGGGCGCGAGTGACCGCAACACCCTCTTTCAGTACAACAGTTTGCCCCTGCGTGATGCGGCCGACACCCAGAACACGCTCTCCTATTTCATCGAGGATATGTTCGGCACAAGCAGCCTCGACCGCGTCGAAATACTGAAAGGGACGAACAGCACCCTTTACGGCTCCCAGGCCATGGGCGGGGTAATCAACATCATCCCCAAGAAGTGGCAAAAGGGATTCTCCGGGGAACTGCGCAACGAGATCGGGCCCAATAATACCTACATCGGAAACGGCCGGATTTCTTACGGTCAGGATAAATTCTACTTTGATATCAATCCCATGTATCTCACCACGGACGGGGAGAAGTACGGCGGGGATAACAGCTTCTATTACCGCAACAAGGGTTTGACGGCTGGCGCCGGCATCAGGCCTCTTGACAATGCAACTTTAGAGTTCAGCGTCCTCGCCTTTGACTCCAAGCTCGCCCTCGGCGACTCGCCGCAGTTGAACCCGGCCACGGGCAAACCGAACAAGCAGCAGGCCGATCCCGACCAGTACAGGGAAGGCCTCCTCTACCAGTTGGGTTTGGCGTGGAACCACGAGGTCACTCCCCGGTGGGACTACTCCGTCAGGGGGACTTACGGAGAAACCGAGCGTCACTACTTCCATCTCAGCTCCCCCCACCCGAGGGATCAATCCAACTACGACGGCCAAACCACCTATCTTGACACGCAGCACAACCTCCACCTCACCGACTGGTTGACCTTCAATATCGGTGCGGATTATGAGAAGGCCGTTTTTGACGGCCGGGAACCGAGTAGCCCCTCCATGGGCGACTTCACGCCCGTCCGCTTCTCTAAAGAGTGGACGAGTTGGGACCTCTTCACCCAGGCCCAGTTGGCATTTCTCGACCGGAGCCTCCTCTTTACGGCAGGAGGGCGTTACAATGCGCCTCAAGCCTTTGATGAGAAAACAGTATGGGAGGTTTCCGGGGCCTATATCCTGAAACCCACTCATACCAAGTTCCACGCCCACCTGGGCACCGGGTACCGGACGCCCTCGCTCTACGAGACCTACGGAGGGTATGTATGGAACGGCACCCTGGTGACCATCGGCAACAAGGACCTCGTTCCTGAAGAGAGCATCGGATACGAGTTCGGTATCGACCAGTCTTTCCTGAATGATAAAGTGCAGGCCGGGGCAACCTACTTCAACACCCGGTTCAAGAACTGGATCGGCTTCGACAGTCTCGCGTTCCAGTACAAAAACGCAGACAAGACCGAGCTTTCCGGGATAGAAAGCTACATCAAGGTAAAGCCCTTTCCCTGGCTGAAGGTGAACCTCGCCTACACCTACGTTGACACAAGGGTCGAGGAGGCCAACGGCGACTGGGTGAGGGGTTCCTACCAGCCACACAACAAGCTGAACCTCGTCACTACCGTTTACCCTACGGACAGACTGACCGTCGCGTGCAGTGTCGCATACTATGACTCGAAGCTTGTGCCCCTCTACGACACGTCATGGAACCAGGTGCAGTGGAAAGAACCTTCCAAGTGGGTGGTCGATCTCTCGGGCACTTATAAGGTGGCCAGGTTCATGGATATATTCATGAGGGTACAAAACCTGGCCAACAAGAATTACACGGAATCCGGCTATCAGATGCCCGGCAGGTCGGTCTACGGAGGGGTGAAATTGAGCTTCTGAGGAGCAGGAAGGCGAACAATAAATAATGGAAAAGAGGATAAGGAAAACAGTGCAGATACTCTGCCTGGTCATACTTCTTCTATGGAGCATCGGGTGTACCGGTCCTTCGACCGAGACAAGCCCGGATTCGGAAAAGACGGACGCGGCAAAGACCGAGCCCACGCAGGTATCGGGGCAGTGCCGCGTCCGCTATGCCAAAGGTTTTACCGTCACGTACCATGACGGCTACAAGGTCGTCACGGTCTTTGAGCCGGGCCGGGCCGCACGGTCAAAGGAAATGAGCACCTTCGTGCTGGTCCCCCGGGGAACCCGTCCACCGGACGCAGTGAAGGGAACGGTTGTCGAGACTCCCGTCCAACGGGTCGTGCTCCGCTCGGCATCACATGTGCCCTTCTTTTCCATGCTCGGCCTCACTGACCGGATCAAGGGCATCGCGCAGGGGAAGTACGTGAACGACCCTGAAGCGAGACGCCTCATCCGGCAGGGCCGCATCGCTGAGGTGGGCGTCGGCTCGGGCATGACCGCCCAATTCAACGTGGAGCGGCTCCTTACCCTGCACCCTGACCTCGTGTTGACCTGGTGGACGAACAATCCTGCCTACGCCGGGCACATCAAGGCGAAAGAGGCAGGATTCCCGGTGGCCCTCATGGCGGACTATGAGGAGCATACACCGCTGGGCAAGACCGAGTGGGTCAAGTTCGTGGCGGCCTTCTTCGATGCCGAGGCTGAGGCCGAGCGCGTTTTCGACGATCTTGAAAAACGCTACGTTGCCATGTTGAAGAAAGTAGAGGCGGTCCGTCTTCGCCCGACCGTCATGTACGGAAATTCTTACCAGGGCTCCTGGTACGTAGCAGGTGGGAAGAGCTATTTCGCCAACCTGGTGAGAGACGCGGGCGGAGACTATATCTGGGGTGACGACGAGGGTACGGGGAGCAAACCGGTGAATGCGGAAACCGCCGTGGCCCGCGGTCGAAACGCAGACTATTGGCTCACCCAGAACCAGAACCACCTTTCCCTGGCTTCCGTCCTGGCGGAGGATAACCGCTACCGGTTGTTCAGGGCCTTCCAGACCGGACACATTTACAGTAACAACGGGAAGGTCGGCCCGGGAGGAGGGAACGATTACTATCAGGGCACTGCGGCCCGTCCGGACCTCCTGCTCGCTGATATGATCGCCATCCTTCATCCGGAAGTGCTCCCCGGCCATAAGCTCATCTGGCACCTGCACCTGCCGGCGACAGCATCGGGAAGCCCGAAGGCGGAAGGTAAGGAGGAGAAAGGCACGAACCAAAAAAAGAACGGTCTTTGGTTTTGAGGGGCAGACAAGAGAGGATATATGAACCAATACAATCAAAAGAACGTAATCGGCGTCGGTGTACGACAGATCGCGGTCTACGGCAAGGGCGGCATCGGCAAGTCGACCATCTCGGCCAATCTGTCGGCTGCCATGGCGCTTGCGGGGACCCGCGTGCTCCAGATCGGCTGTGACCCGAAGCAGGATTCTACACGGCTCCTGCTTGAAGGGCGACGGGTGACGACTGTCCTCGATTACCTGAGGACCACCAGCCCGAGCAGCCGGACCCTTGAGTCCATAGTCCATATCGGCTTTGCCGGGGTGGCCTGCGTGGAAGCAGGAGGCCCGGAACCGGGTGTAGGCTGCGCGGGACGGGGCATCTTAAGCGCCCTGGACCTTCTCGAATCCCTGGGTATCGGTGCCTGCCGATACGACATAGTCCTCTACGATGTGCTCGGAGACGTCGTCTGCGGCGGATTCGCCGTTCCTTTGCGGGGCCACTATGCCGACTTCATCTATATCGTTACCTCGGGTGAATTCATGTCGCTCTATGCGGCCAACAACATCCTCCGGGGCGTCCGCAATTTCGAGGAAAGAGGCCTCAAAATGGCCGGGCTCATCCTCAACGGCCGGGGCCTTGCAGACGAGGATGACAGGGTGAAACGCTTCGCCGATGCGGTACGCCTCCCCGTAGTCACCTCTTTTCCGCGGAGCCATGAGATCAGCGCGGCAGAGCAGTTGGGCCGGACCGTGGTGCAGGCATTTCCCGGAAGCGCCATAGCAGCGCAATTCACGAGGCTGGCGATGGACATACTCCGTTTCGAGTCCCCGATGGCAGCCCATCCCCTGTCCGTCAATGACCTCGAATCGGTCGTGCTCAACGAGCGAGCGACAGTGAGCATTGAGGGGAAAGCCGGGGCACCCCTCTCGTCGATGCCTCGATCGTCGAAGCAAGGCGGTGAACTGCTCTCCCATCAACCCCTTTCCCCTCCTCTCGCATTGCCGCGGCAGTACCGCTCGAAAAGCGTCAACCGGCACGAGGTGCTCCACGGCTGCGCCTTCAACGGCGCTGCCCACACCCTGATGCAGATCAAGGACGCGGTCACCGTTGCTCACGGGCCGCGCAGTTGCGCCTATATTTCGGATCACGGCATGGCCGCCGCGACCAGGCGTGCCATGAACCGCTACGGAGCGCCGCCGGGGAGTCTGTGCGCTCCCCTTCTTCACAACACGGAGATGGACGAACGGGTGGTCATCTTCGGGGGGAACGATGCGCTGGAAAACGGTCTCTGCCGGGCCGCCGA
>MVRP01000265.1 GCA_002067405.1 Syntrophorhabdaceae bacterium PtaU1.Bin034
AGGTACCGTGCTGTTAAAGTTAAAAGTTATGGGGCGTGGACAAACCGGTATAGGCACTCGCTGACACGACCTCTTCCTCGTCACCCACAATCCTCATAAGATCGCTCACAGCTTTTTTGGGTATGATTACCCCCGGCATGGACAGGCCATCTTCCTGAATGTCCTGGCGGTGGAAGGCGATCCGATGGCCGTCAGTCGCCACAACCTCAATGTTTCCCGCCTTATGTTTGAAGTAAAGGCCGGTAAGAACATATCTCGTCTCATCATGCCCCGTCGCAAACTCGACCTTCTCGATCGACTCGAACAAGGTCTTCGTCTTCAGCCGGAGTTTCTTGTCGGCCTCCATCAGCTTTACTTCCGGGAATTCTTCAATGTCTTGCAGCGCAAGGTCCGTCACAAACTTGCCCTGGCTGATCGTCACGGTGTTCTGATCAATGGTCAGAGTAACGTCGCCCTGCTCCAAGGCCTTAAGAATATTGTGCAGGACGGAACCGCGCAAAACTATGTCGGCCGGCGGTGTTTCGGCCTTGACGTTGATTACAGCCGATACCTCCAGATCTGTCGCGGTAATGGAGGACCTCTCAGTGCCGAGCGTGAGTCGGACGCTTGTGAGGATAGGCATGATGGATCTGTGCTCGGTAATCCTCACTATCTTTGAGAGGGGATCGAGCAGTATCTTCCTGTCAATCGCGATTTGCATGATTAATCTCCCTGTCTTGAATGTTATTGGCTCTGTTTTCGTGCGGTCTGGCTGTTCCGCCGTGATTCCTTCATTCAGATCAGCTTGTTTTCCTTGAGATAGAGCCACATGAGGGCACGGGCATCAGCTTCGGTGCTTGCCCTGGTTTCGGTGTCGACCGTGCTTTGGCCAGAATTGTTTCTTCATCATGCTTTCTATAGTAGCCATACCCAAGGTGGTCACAAACGGAGCAGGAGAAATCATCCTTCGGCATCTTCTGCCTCCTCCACCACCGGATCGTTCAGGCCTGTTACCTCCACCTCCTCGTACTCGAACACGGATTCGCCGCGCTCGTGCTTCTCAAGGGCTTCCTTTTCACTGCTGGCTTCCACTATCCAGCTCTGTTCGCCGTTGACGGTCTTAACATCGCATCTGATCCGATATTTACTCATCTCGCCTCGCTCTTTTCGTCCTCTATTGGGCACTGACAACGGCATTTGCCGCAGTGAATCGACTCTCTGATCTTTTTCAGTGCTTCAACCATCTTTACCATCCCAACATCCACACGCCCGGTACCGCGACAGGTAGTACAGCATTTGGGCAATATGTCGTGTTTGCCCGGGACTATCCCCGACGCTTGACATTCAGGGCAGTCCTCTTCTGTCGTAAACCCTGCCCCCGTCAGCTTCTTTATCTCGGCATCGGCTAATTTGAGCGTCTCAAGAAGCTCGAGCAGTGCATCACCCCATACCGCCACTTCCTGGTCCACGCCCTCTGCCGCTTTGAGCATTTGGTACATTGGTATCCATCTGGCTATCACAGCACTGAGGGTAGGTTTCCTTTCCTCTACCTTCCTGACGACCTGTTCCTTGGTTGGCTGGATTAACGGGCCGGGCTTGGTGTAGCCGTAACGCTTCATAATCCCGATAATTTCGTTTGCGTGTAACTGATCAACCGTTATTTCTTGATCCTGTGAATTATATCCGTCTCGAAAGCTACCCAGGGCAGTACGCTTACGCAACACTCCAAGGTAGTCAGCTATTGCATTTCTTAGTTCATCATTCATTTAACGCTCCTCTGTGGTGAATGGTTCTTGGGTTATGCTTTTGTTGTGGCAAGTTTCATAAGCATCGGGGAAGACTCACCCTGAAAGCAGGAAATACACTTTCGACCACTAAACCTTCTCTGCCACCAATGCATCTACTTCCGGTCCTGCTTCCATTTGTTCTGAATCCATAAATCCTCCCTTCAAACGAATTTGCTGAATACTCCTCATCTGCGGAGTTTAGGTAGTGGTTCTGCTAATACTTCCAGGGCTTGTCTACAACGCCTAGGGGCACGTTTCGGATTTTCCATCCTGTGCTTTCCTCCCTTTTTCTGATTCTGGCACCATCGAGGGTGAGAGCTTTCTCGACCTCACATCCTTCACTGCATTTGATGAGCCGACAAAACACCTCGCAGTACGTCTTCAGTGCCTCAAACCATTCCCGAGCCTTCGTTTTGAACTCCTCAGGGGTGAGTGGGCGGGTGATGGTACCATCGTTGCATCCTTCCTCCATTGGACAATTATGGTTCGCATCGGTAATGCACATACCATTAACAGGGTGAAAATCTTTTTCGGGGCATTCCGAAACAGCCACAAAGCCTGTTTCCCCGAGCAGGGAGAGAATAGCATCGGCATGCTTATACGCCGCCTCCCTCTCGTTAGGCCACTCGTCAGGTGGCCAGGGTAACCCGGTATAGCCTTCGTAGACTTCTTTGGCAATCTTCTCTTTTACATCAGTCATGGTCATCGATCACCTCTCCTCGTCAAAATAAGCTTCCGCTCACCTGGCCGATCCCCTGGAAATTCTGAGGGTCAATGCCGGGAAACCGGACTTAGTATTCCTTGGTAATGTGCTCTAGGAAAGAATCGATGTCGGTGTCATCGAGCTTGCTTGTGAGCGCAATCAAGGTCATCCGGGCCTCCTCGGTCTGATCGGCGATACGCTTTCGTTCTTCCTGATGTAAGGAATAGAGGTGCTCGACATCATATCTGAAAATCTCTGCCACCTCGTTTTCCAGCTCTTTTAGAAGGCTGACCAAGTAGGTTTTGAGCGTGTGAAGCATGTTGGTGCCTACCGGCGCCCATTCCTGCCAACAGGCGAAGTTATCGAGAAACGATTTCCAATTGCTGAAAACCGCAGGAACCGGGCGAAGAGCCATGTCTGACCGCCGGGCAAAGTACAGAACCTCTTCGTTCCAGTACGTGGCGTAAAATTAGCGCCGATTATAATGGGCGATGAAGCCGCAATGGAGAATCAGGTGGTTATAGACGGCGTCCGTGAAAAGATGATAGGGGAAACCTCCTTTGACGAATTTTTCCCACTGCCCGAGCATCCTTCTCTTCTCCGTGGCGTCCATGAATTTCGTCTCCGGAAGCATGTCGGTCGGAACTGGGTCCCTGCCGCATATTAAGCGGTCGAGGTGAGCAAGCTGGTCGTGGATGATGCGAATCGCAGAGGCTAATTCCTCGAGTCTCAGATTCTTAAAAAGGCTGTCGTGGAGAAAGCCTTCGGCGTAGGATGTGAGGGATAAGGCAATCCTATTCATTGGCTGCCTCCTGTTGAAGAATATACATATGGCCGGCGTCGGTAAGTGCAAAACCTTCGTCCCACACTTCGGGGTGGAGCATGAATCCATCGCCATCACACAGGACGACTGCGCCTACCGAGTAAGCCAAACCGGCTTCAACTGCTTTAAGTACTTCTTCCCGCGGGCATTGTTCGTTCGGCATCAACGAACCGAAGTGCTCTTCCGCCCACGCAATTGCTTCAAGTACGTCTCTTTGTTCCATCAATCCTCCTTTTTTGTATGATTGGGCATAGGTGATGAAGAAGACATCTCCGCCTACGCCCTAATGTCCTTCTTTTTTTGTCTACCAGGCGTCTTCCCGTACCTTTTCACGGCAGATGTACTTGGCCTTTTGTTTCCTTTTGTCATCGGCCGGTTTTGTCCTGCAGGGACGTCGTGCGGGGTTTCGCGGTGTTTGAATGATCTCTTTCTTATCTGTCGCGCAAGCCTGTTGTCCTGCTGTAGTCATGAAGCCTCCTTGTAGCGTCATTAAGTGAAAGAAAACACAGTGCAATCCCATATAAGGGATATTACTGGAAGCGGAAATTGCCATTTGACGGGTGAGTGCCTTAAGGGCGCAAAGGTCTAGTTTCGCGGATGGCTAATAAAAAGATATTCGTTAACTGAATATTACTTTCGGGGAAGAAAAGTGTCGCTGGAAAGAAATAATTGTTGGCTTGCACCCCTCATTTTGTTCTGAGATTTGACCGGAGATCAGCGACTAATTTCTTGAGATCGTCCTCGAGGGCCTTATCCAGTGTCTCTTCGGTCAGCGTGGGGATGGTCAGGTTGCCGGCCGCTTCAACCACTCGGTAAATGTGGTCCACCTCCTGTTTCATGGCGGACATTCGCTGGTGGACCTTCGCGAGCCTTTGGCAGTCCATCTTATCTCTCGCGGGAAGTTTGAGAAGCATGTCGGTAGCTATTTTCGACTGCTCCTGCAGGGCCGCTAAGGCTTCTTTGTAACTCTCCGACAGCATGGATATTCCTCCGACATAAAATTGTGTACATCTCCTATATTACTTCGTCCTCTTCCGGCAGGCCCATGGATTCACGGTGCTATCGTCTTTACGAACCCGTGTTCTCCTCGATGTTGCAGAACTCCGTCGGGTCAAGGCCGTCGCAATCAAGGATCTTCACCAAGTCCTCTCTGGAACAGCCACCTTATCCATGGATCTTTTTTTGGACCACTATCGGCGCGACCAGAACAGCCAACTCGAATACCACTATTCGATCAGCAAAAGAAAAGTCTCCGGCCTACAATGTGCGTCTTAACCCGGCGGGGCTTCCCTGTACGGTTCCTCTCCTGATACCGGTATTTGTTCCTTTATGCCACACCCTCGGGGTATAATTCCCCGGCCGCCTTTTTGCCGGCCCCCACAATCTCTCAATCGGCCTGAAATAATGACACTTCCGCGTTCCATCCTGCTGGCAAAAAGTTTGCAGACAAAAGCGCACCGGCGGTTCAAGACCGTCTTTCGAAGGCAAAGATAACACGCCTGGATATATAGGGGAGAACTGGCAAAAACCAGGTCGTCACCTGATCGATACCCGGATGGCGGCCTTGTTTTTTCATGATCGATAAAGCAAGATATCTCTCGTTTACCTGCAATAGCATCCAGACCTGCAAGGATTTTCCGACAGGTGGGACGGCCAGATATGGGGTCTCCAGGTCACCAACGCCGCCGAGCGAACAGTGGAACTCCAGGCGCTCATG
>MVRP01000266.1 GCA_002067405.1 Syntrophorhabdaceae bacterium PtaU1.Bin034
ACAACGTCGGAATCCCTTATCGCCCGCACCATTCCGTCGAAATCGTTCACGTCGATACGGGTAAGCGATACCTTTTCGCTCGCCCGCAACTTGTCCTGCACCCTGTTCGGGTCTATGTTAATGTCGCCGAGAACGACTTTATTGATCTGCTCCTGCTTGATCAGGTCCCTCGCAACCCCCTGGCCCATACCCCCTGTTCCGCCTATTACCAATGCCTTCATTTTCCCTCCCTTACTGCGTGGATTGTATTGCCTGCATTCTTCAGAAACCGGGCTGTGTCAAGTTGATGATATGGGAAATCGGGTTTCCTGTCAAGAAGAATCGGTATACGGTATACTGTTTATGACCACCGGAAGGCCCGGGGCTCAACGGGCCGACCGGCGTCCGTAAGTCGCCGGTTTCGAATTCGTTCACGTCTCCGGTCCGCAGACCGTTTTCATGCTTTGATGTTTGGCCCGGCCGTGGTATACTAGACATCACGATCGCTCACTAACAAATAGCATTCAGAGATATGCCCGAGAGAAGAAACAGAAGAAGGTACCACCGTCCCCGATCCGACTCACCGTCCCCGGCCCCAACTCAAGCCAATGGGAAGGCTCAAGCCAATAATACCAGGCCTCCTACCAATGCCAGGCCCCTTGCCGCACAAAAACCGGCCCAGAGGGCGAATTCGCCAAAAACGAATCCTCCATCCTCTGCGCCCTCATTTAAGCCATTTTTTGAAAGCGCCGCAAAGATGGCCCAGGACGAGCTTGTGTCCACCGGCAAGATGGCGGCAATGGCTGTTTTTGTTTTCGTTAACGGGGCCAATCCTGACGAACCGGCAAACACATCGTTAAAGACTGTCTCTCTCACCTGGCGTGATGAGCATCAGAAAGAGGCCCTTAAAAAGAGAGTTCGGGAGAAGGCTGTATCCGAGCAGGCGCATGCGGTAGTGATACTATCCGATACAAAGACCAACAACACGAACAAACATGCTGATGCTTCCTCCAGAAGCGGCAGGATTATCATTTCCGGAATAACACGCAACCTCAAGGCAGGAGCGGTGATCACCTACACGCTTGATCTGAAGACCAAGACCTTCGGCTCCTGGCAAATGAGCTGGCTTGAAAACCCCGTACAAGACTTCTTCCTTGAAGGGGTTTTCGACCAGGACGCAACTCCCGGGAAGTAACAACATCTCTTATCTGCTGCCCCTGTATTGCCTGAGACAGACCGAAGACATACCTTACCTGTATGCCAGTTGCGTCCCGAGAAAATAAACATGGATCGGTGCTCCTGAAGCATATAGCCGGAGAGGCCCGTGAGCTACGATTATGACCTCGTAGTGATTGGAGGAGGCGCAGCAGGACTGGTCGCGTCAAAATTCGCGGCAGGCATCGGCAAGAGGGTTGCCCTCATCGAGAAGAACAGGCTCGGGGGTGAGTGCACCCTTTACGGCTGTGTGCCGAGTAAGACCCTGATACGGGCCGCAAGGGCTTTCCACGGTATCAGTGAGGCCCGGAAGCTGGGGCTTGTTGACGCCCGGCAATACCAGACGCCCGTCACGATGCCTGCAAAGAACGGTGTAATGGCGCATGTCCGCTCCGTTGTCGAGGCTGTCTACGACGGCCACAACCCCGAGCTCCTTGAACGCCTCGGCATACAAGTTATGATAGGACATCCCCGGTTCAGGGACAAACACCATGTTTACGTGAACGGCCGTCTATTGTCCTCCGGAACTTTTGTCGTCTGTACAGGATCGTCCCCTTTCGTCCCCTCCATAGAAGGCATCGACTCGGTGCCGTATCTCACCAATCAGACGCTCTTCGGGATCGACCGCCTCCCCCAATCAATGATCGTCCTCGGCGGCGGCCCTATAGGCATCGAAATGGCCCAGGCTTTCAATTATTTGGGCGTTCGCGTGACGGTAGTGGAAATGGCCGAGCAAATCCTCATGAAGGACGACAGGGAGTTTTCTGATATCCTGGCCGGCCGTCTCCGGCAGCAGGGTCTTGTGCTCCTGGTCAGCACCAAAGCCGTCAGCGTGGAGGGCAAAGACGGGTCGATCATTTTGATCGTCCAGGAAGCAGGCGGAAGGCGGTACTCCATATCTGCCGAGACAATTCTCGTGGCGGTCGGCAGGAAAGCCAATGTCGAGGGCATCGATCTCGAAGCCGCCGGGGTCGTATACTCACCCAAGTCGATCAAGACCGACGTGAAACTCCGCACAACGGTTCGAAACATATTTGCGTGCGGCGACGTGACCGGACCTTACCAGTTCTCCCACATGGCGGAATATCAGGCGCGGATAGCAGCCCGAAACGCCCTCCTCCCTTTTCAAACCCGCGCCCTGTACGAGCACTATCTCTGGTGCACCTTCACCGATCCTGAATTCGCCCATGCAGGGCTGACCGAGGACGAGGCAAGACAGAGGTACGGCAACAAAATCAGGGTCTACAGGTGGCAATACCGGCAGACCGACCGTGCAAGAACAGAAGCAGAGGAGTTCGGGGTGGCAAAATTCATTTGCGATCCTTCCTACAAGCTTATCGGCGCCCATATTCTCGGCAACAGGGCCGGGGAACTGATCCATGAAGCGCAGATCATCAAAACTTTAGGCATTCCTTTTTACAAGCTCGACTCCGTCATTCACGTCTACCCGACATTTTCGGACGTAGTAAGACAGCCGGCAAAGATGAGCCGCATCGACAGGCTGCGGAACAATCTCTTTATCAGGATTGCCGGAACGCTAACCGGCAAGAAAAAGTGACGCGAAAATCGTCCTTGTCCTGTCCTTTTACACTCCATAGCTGGTAACTCACTCTTTGCCCGCCCTTTCTCCCCAAAGTTCCTTCAGACGTTCGTCGCGCCCGCAATTCCAGCGGTAGAACTTGTATCTGACCGGATTCTTCTTGTAGTATTTCCGGTGGTATTCCTCGGCTTTATAGAACTCTGACGCCGGCTGGATCTGGGTGTAGATCGGTCCCTTGAACCGTCCGGACGCCTCCAGCGCCTTTTTTGATTCCTCAGCCGATTTCCGTTGCTCGTCATTGTAATAAAAAATGGCGCTGCGGTACTGGTTACCTACGTCGCAAAATTGTTGATCCCGTACTGTGGGGTCAATATTGTGCCAAAAGATATCAAGCAGCTTCGAGTAGCTTATCTTTGATGGATCATAAACGATCTCTATCGATTCGGCGTGTCCTGTTGTCCCGGAAGACACCTCTTCATAGGTCGGGTTTTTCTTGGTCCCCCCTGTATAGCCGGGAGTAACAGAGACCACACCCGGGAGTCCATCGTAAGGCGGCTCCATGCACCAGAAACAGCCACCCGCGAACGTGGCCTTTTGAAGCCCGGTGCGCTCCTCACCTCCCTGCACCTCTACCTCTGTCATGACAGCAAACACTATCAGAACCGTCGCCGCCATAAATATCAACTCCATTCTCACCTGCCCCTCCTATGCCGGCGATCCCGCCTCGATTATTCATCATCATAAGCTGAGTATAAGGTGAGGATGAAAGATTGACAAGGCAGACTGCATTACCCGGACATATTGACGACGACCTCCTTCCTTTCAGGTTAGGCTGTTTTTGCGGTTGAGTGGTGACGAATGAAGAAGCCCTGCGTCAATTCTTTAAAGGCGGTTTTGGCGAGGGGGGCGCAGAGAACCGCGGTACCGCGCGAAGTGATACCGTCCTGGACGCAACCTTGCAGTTATTCTTCTCATCGCTCTCAGCCACGGCTTTTTGATCATCTACGCAGGCAAAGAGGTAGTAAACACCTGCCGGAGTACCTGTAGGGACTGAAACGTTCATTGTCCTAACAGAAGTGGTCTCCGCCTCAATAAAAGGAAAAACCAAGGTGCCGGTAAGCAGTTTCGCCTTCATCATCTTCGGCGTATTACTGAGATAGTATTTTGTGACAAATCCACCCAGGGGAACGTTGCTTCTGTTCTGCACCGCAACGGTAACAGAAAAGTTTTCTTCGGTGGAGATAATTGAAGGGGGGTTGGAAATGGACTTGAGGTTGAGGTCAACGTAAGGAGAAGTTGGATCCAATTTAGTAATAAAAACGTCATAAGTACCTCCTGCAAGGGATCCCTGATAAGGATGCTTCATCGGGAAATTCGTGGAGGCCGTTTCACCCGTTACATATGCATTACCCGAGGAGTCGATGGCTATAGCATGGCCAAAATCATAGCCGGTCCCGCCAAGATAGGTGGAATAGCAGAGGCTACTGCCCGAAGCATCAAGCTTGGTCACGAAGGAATCGGTGTTGGTTCTGTTCATCGCCTGGTACGCGTCCTTGGTCGGGAAGTTGGTGGAAGAAGTGTAGCCCACCACATAGGCATTGCCGAAGGAGTCGACGGCTATACCTTGAGACCAGTCATCTCCAACTCCTCCAAGGAACGTGGAGTAGACAAGGGCGGAGCCGGTCGGAGCGAGCTTGGTGATGAACGTGTCGTAGTAACCTTTGAAAGAGCTCTGGTACGCATTAAGTGTCGGGAAATTAGGGGATTTGGTATATCCTGTCACATAGGCGTTCCCGGCAGTGTCAACAGCGATGCCCGTACCATAATCTCCATATGTTCCTCCGAGATAGGTGGAATAGAGGGCATTGCCCGAAGCATCAAGCTTGGCGACGAAGGCATCCGAATCGCTGCATGAGGTCTGATATGCATTCAGCGTAGGGAAGTCATTTGAAAATGTATGTCCGGCAACATATGCATTACCGGAGTCATCAACGGCAATGCTGCTAGCACTGTCCGTCTGCCAGCCCCCGAGGTAGGTCGAGTACATGAGGAGAGTACCCGAAGCGTTGAATTTGCTCACAAAGGCATCAAAGTTGCCGGCACTCGATGCCTGGTAGGCGTTCACGGTGGGAAAGTTGGAAGACCCCGTGGTGCCCGCTACATGGGCATTCCCGGATGAGTCGACCGCAATGCCCTGAGCGTAGTCATTAGCGGATCCCCCAAGGTAGGTCGAGTACACAAGAGCAGAGCCGG
>MVRP01000267.1 GCA_002067405.1 Syntrophorhabdaceae bacterium PtaU1.Bin034
GGCCATGCAGTACCGGCACCCGATGCACCGATGCATGTCCATCATGACGATACCGTCCTCTTCTCTCTTCCAGGTTGCCTTCACAGGACAAACCTTCGTACACGCCGGGCTCGAGCAATGGTTGCAGAGCACCAGCACGGGTTGTTTCCGGAGTTCTTCCGGGAAGTACTCGTGGCACTGATCCGGGAAGGCACCCGCGAAATCATCGGTCCATATCCAGCGGAACCTTCTTTCCTGATCGTTGGTATCGACAGGCAGGTTGTGTTCCCGCCGGCAGGCGGCGATGCACGCATCTCTCACCTCGCTGTTCAGGCATTTTTCGATATCGATAATCATGGCAAGTTGCCTGGTGGGGGGAGCAGACACGGCCTTCTGCGCTGCCCCGTTCCCGGCGGCAACGGTGCGAAAGAGCGGAAAGCCGACGCCCAGTCCAAGCGCGCCGATCAGCTTCATGAATCTTCTTCTGTTTTCATCCATCAATCTATTCCCTTGGGTTGGTTATGGCAGTTCCAACAGGTAGGAACAGCATTCGCATAGGTATGACAGCGGTCACAGAACCGGTCCTTCTTCTCATGACACTTAAGACATGTCCTGGTAAGACTTATCTCGTATTCGACACCGTAGGCTTTAGAGGCATACTTCATGACACCGCTTCGGACCGATATGGTCTTCCATTCGTTGAGCATCTCCATGTGGTTTTGCCTCATGAATGCTTTGTCCTCGACACACCTCGTCTCACCCACAGGCTTCTCAAGCTCCGGCGCTGAGACTTTGGCTCCGGCCATGAGGGTAGACCAGAAGGGGTAGGTAACTACTACCAGGAAGATGACCAATCCGGCAGCGATCATCTTTTTGTCATTCATCACTGTCTTTCCCCTCAACCGGATTCCCCGGCTGCCCACCCGGAATCGGCTCCATACGCAGGTTCAGCGTCCGCTCATTTTCGCCTTCGAGCACCATTGCGTTGGCCACGAGCTCAGTAATGCCCGTCACCTTTACCCCCGGTGCCCAATAATCACACACGGTGGTCAGGGTCGCCCTATCGATGGCGCACATGGCGGCGAGTTGATTGACACCATATTGTTCCTGGACGTACCTCACTGCATTGCCCCTGGGGAGCCCGCCGCGCAAGCGCATCTCCATATTCTCGTCCGTGCCGAGGCCCGCTCCGCCTCCGCAGCAGAAGGTGTGCTCCCGGATGGTGTTCTCCGGCATCTCCACGAAGTTGTTGCAGACGTTCCGTATGACGTAGCGGGGCTCTTCAAAGATGCCCATGGCCCGGGCGGGATTGCACGAATCGTGGAAAGTGACGCAGATATGGTCGTTGCGGCCCGGATCGAGTGCGAGTTTTCCGTGCCGTATCAGGTCTGCGGTAAACTCCGTGATGTGGACAGCCTTCGCTGAAGCGGCGTTCTCAAAGAGCGTGCCCGTTATCGGCGACCGGGGGGCTTCCAGAAAGTCGGGTGGGCCGTTCATCGTGTTCATATACTGGTTAAGGACCCTCCACATATGGCCGCACTCACCCCCTAGTATCCACTTGACCCCGAGGCGCTTGGCCTCCGCATAGATCTTGGCGTTCAGGCGCTTCATCATCTCGTGAGAGGTGAAGAGGCCGAAATTGCCGCCCTCCGACGCATAGGTGCTCCAGGTGTAGTCGAGACCGATCTCGTGAAAGAGGATCATGTAGCCCATGCAGGTGAAGGTCCCCGGTTCGGCCATGAAATCCCCCGACGGCGTAATGAACAGTATCTCTGCCCCTTTTTTGTTGATCGGTGGATCGATACGGATACCGGTGGCCTCCTCGATGTCGTCGGTCATGAATTCCAGGATTTCCGCAAGTCCCTGGGGAGGGATAGCCATGTGGTTGCCGAACTTGAAGCAGTTGGCAGCGGGCTCGATGATCCAATTGACGTAAAGGCCGAGAAGGCCCAAAAGTTCCCTGCCCATCATGGTGATCTCGGCAGTGTCGATGCCATAGGGACAAAAGACCGAACAGCGACGGCACTCGGTACACTGGAAGAAGTAGTAGAACCACTCCTTTATGACATCTACGGTGAGTGGCCGTGAACCGCCAAGCTTACCCATGATCCTGCCCATGATGGTGAAATCATGGCGGTAGATGGAGCGCAGGAGCTCTGCCCGCAGCACCGGCATGTTTTTCGGATCCCCGCCGCCTATGAAGAAGTGACACTTGTCGGCGCATGCACCGCAGCGGACGCAGATATCCATGAAGAGCTTGAATGAACGGTATTTGCGCAACCGCTCGGCCATGCCCTTGAGTATGGTCTTCTGCCAATCGTGGGGAAGCTTCCAATCATCATCGGTCACCGACCATTCTCTCGGGTTGGGCAAGTCCAGGGTCTGGAGGTGCTTCTGGCTGCCGGCATAGACGAAAGTCCCCTTCCTGAAGTCGACAGGGGTTTCCATCCACCCCGTCCTGGGCGGGCGGTAATCGACGTTCAACAGGTCTTCTTTTTTGTAGTATGCCGGTTTGTCAAAAGACGCCATTGCTACTCCTTTTCGACCGGGATGCCTGCCGCTTTCATCTTCTCGCGGAATTCGTTTTCGTATTCATCGTAGGGATGGAGCTTTACGGGGTAATCCCATGGATTGATATGCCTGACTTGCCTGGTATTGTTGGCCATATTGCGAGTCGGGCTCAGGAACACGCCGGCCATATGAACCAACTTGCTGAACGGGAAGTAGGCGATCAGCGTGCAGACGAGGAAAAAGTGACCATAGAACAGAAGGCTCACGTTCTCGGGCACGGTAGGACTGAGGCTGACCAATCCCATCACCAGTTCCTTGATGGCGACCACGTCGGCTTTTTGCACATGCCTGAGCCAGAATCCGCTCAGTGCCACGCCACAGAGCAGAAACAGCGGAAAATAGTCGGTAAATAGCGATAGGTAACGAACCTGGGGATTGAACATCCTTCGCAGCGCAAGGTATATCAGTGACAAGAGGAAGATGCACGAGGTGATGAGGTAGTATGGTAAGCCCACCTGAAGGATCCCATCCGCCTGGGTCACCAGAGTAATGAAAGAGGGCACCGGTTCATTGAAGAACCGCAGGTGTCTCGTCACAACGACGAGCATTGACCAATGGAATGCCAGAGCTCCGAACCAAAGCAGGAGGCTCGGTCTGAAGACGGGATATGCTCCATTTGTCATCTCTGTCCTGGAATTCCGCATTAACGACCGGAAGCAGAGCACCTCCAGGGCCATTCTTCCTATGACGCCCATCGTGCTTCCCGGATTATCCAGCTTGTCGTGCCTGACCCAGGGCAACGTCTTTTGCTGCCCGCAGGTGGTAGGGATGCGGAAAGGAACGGGAACGCCGGCCCAGCCCAAGACCCGGTAAATCAGGCCGATCAGGAAAATGCAGAAAGCCAGGTAGGGAACGACAACGCCGAACACAGTCCGCAATCCCACTCCGGCGCCGACCATTCCGACCAGGAAAAGTACCGATACGGCAATGAAAGCAAGCAGAACGTTCACTATCTTGTACCTCTTCCCGCTGTCATTATCTGTCTCTCTCACCGCCATGCTTAGTAGCCGAATCGGGTTTGAAGCCCTTTCTGCCAAATCTTGTCATGATCCCCGAAACGCTTCTTTTCACTTCGTCGACCCGCAGCTGGTAGACTTGCTCGCGGCAATGGACATAGATCTCAAAGGCCAGCAATGCGACCTGATCTATTTTCGATTCGAACTCGGCCAAGTCAGCTGCCAGTCCCTGTTCGTCGATCTTTCCTCCAAGCTCCCTCCGAATGGCGCTTTTCAGGAGAAATACAAAGGAAACCGCTTGGGACGGAGAGAAGTCCTGGACGGCTCTGATCCTTATGACCTCATCCAGATTCCCACGGACACTTTCAATCGGTTTCCCGGCGAGCAGGCATTCAAGAACCTCCATCATCCCTCTGACGAGGGCGTTGCCGACGGGGTTGGCAAAAGGGTCCTTGGTGTGCCGGAAGAATTCTGCAGCGCTTGATTGGTAGCTCGCAAGCGTCTCTGCCAGCCATCGTTCGGCAATAGCCGATCGATTCTCTTTTAAAATGCTTCTAAGCATACTCTTCTTAACGCACATTGACTGTTGAAGGGCCTCCCCGGATCATGGCAGTGTCTGCCGATAATGCCGCTCGTAAGCCGGAAGACCATCGCTGTTGGTGGAGGGCATTGCCAAATGCATGCCAGAGGCACACCCCTCCACCGCTTTGCCCAAAACGACAAAGGCCGCGTTGCCGTTTTGTGAAATATAGCGATTTGTCCCGTTTACATTCGTGACAAACGTTAAGTATCGTGAGAAGTCTCGCGCAGCATGGTTGGATTCGGTCAATACTCCGGCAGGAGCATCATGATGAAACATCGATACGCGATGATTTAAATCGCCAAAAGAAGTGGCACACAGATTGCAGAATATCGTTTCGAAAGAGACAACGAAGCGACATTCAGTCATCGTCGAAGGACAGGGAAACAGATCTGGATGAAACCGCGGAATATCAGTCGAACTACTCCTCGCAAAGATTACCAGGAATCCGAAAAAAGAGACCTAAAGGCGAGAGGGGCGCGTAATGTCGCGCAGAATTTGAGTTTTGGTTCATGAAGGTAGTCCGGAGAATAGAAAAGAAAAGGATAATCGGTGCAATTCCAGGGAAATCGCAGCATTCCTCTGCATGTCAGGGATGGCAATGTCATCAGAATTGCAGGAAATCCAACCCTGCGAGCCGTGGCACCTGCAGGCGGCTCGCAAGCGCTGTAAGCTGGTTCTATCCTCAGATAGCTCATGCACTCACTGAAGAGATCAGCGCCAGAAGCGAAGTGAAGTGGGCGAAAATAGGGCGCGACGAGGCTCCGGATGAGATCGCCGGCAAGCTCAAAGCCCTTAGAAACCGAGCAAAAGGGGGGTTAGGTAAATGGATTTCTTCACTGGCTTACTTGGGGGGTTTCAGACATGTCTGACCCTCACGAACC
>MVRP01000268.1 GCA_002067405.1 Syntrophorhabdaceae bacterium PtaU1.Bin034
TCTTTCTCTTTTTTACTGTAGTCGGCCAGGAGCCCGAAATTCACGTTCATCGGCTGAAAATCCCTGCGCTCGGTGCAGATGTACCGATAGAGGGCGCCCGTACAGGTAACGGGTTCGGGCGGGACGAATGGTATTTTTCTTGAATAGCAGCATGCCGCAATCCCCGCTATCAACCCCATGGCAGTCGATTCCATGTAACCTTCGACCCCGGTTATCTGACCGGCAAAGAAGACGCGCTTATCCGTCTTCAGTTGGAGGCCGTCCAGCACGGACGGCGAATTGATGAACGTGTTCCTGTGAATGCTGCCGTGCCTGAAAAAGCTTGCATTTCCAAGCGCGGGCACAAGCCTGAAAACCCTCTCCTGCTCTGGATAGGTGAGCTTGGTCTGAAAACCGACCATATTGTACATGCTTCCTTCTTTGTCTTCCCGCCTGAGCTGTATGACCGCATATGCGTCGCGACCGGTTCGCGGGTCCCGAAGCCCTACCGGCTTCATGGGACCGAAGGCGAGGGTGTTCTTCCCGCGCTCCGCCATCACTTCTATGGGAAGACAGCCTTCAAAGTAGGGCGTCTTTTCAAATTCCCTCAGATCTACCCGTTTCGCGCTGACAAGGGCTTCGTGAAACAGCTCGTATTCCTCCCTGCTGAGGGGGCAATTAAGGTAATCATCCGATTCTTCGCTGTAACGGTTACCGAAAAAAGCGTACTCCATGTCGATGGAGCGGAAGTCGATGATGGGGGAAACGGCATCGAAGAAATGCAGGTGGTCTGTTCCCGTTATATCCTTGATGAAAGCAGAGAGCGCAGGAGAGGTGAGAGGTCCGGTAGCAACGACTATAGTACCCTTTTTCGGTATTTTCCCCACCTCTTCTCTCACGATCCTGATCCGGGGATGACCAGTGATCGACCGGGTGACGCTCTCTCCAAACCTGTTTCTGTCAACAACAAGGGCTTTGCCGCCCGGTATGGCTGATAGGTCGGCCGACCTTACGATCAGTGAGCCAAGAATGCGGAGTTCCTCCTTGAGGAGGCCGTGGGCGTTGGTAAGCTCCTGTGATTTTAAGGAATTGCTGCAGACAAGCTCTGAAAGATACTCGGTCTTATGCGCGGGCGTCCGGACCGTTGGCCGCATCTCATAAAGAACGACCCATTCGCCTCTTTCCGCGATCTGGTATGCAGCTTCAGCGCCGGCGAGGCCGCCGCCGATTATGCTGACTTCCAACCGCAATCCTTTCGCTGGCAGCTCAATTTTCCCCTGAAGGCGAAGAGGACAGGCGCCCCGCACGTCGGGCACTGCCCCTCTTTAGGCTGGAGGCTTGTCGCAAAGGTGCAATCCGGATACCGGCTGCACCCGAAGAATTTCTTTCTCTTCTTCGACACCCGTTCCACGAGATCACCCGTGCAACCTTCGACCGGACAATGGAAACCCATGGTGTAGGGCTTGGTGTATTTGCAGTCGGGGTAGTTGCTGCAGGCGATGAAACGTCCGAACCGGCCGGTTTTCTCAACCAGATTACCGCCGCATTGCGGGCAGACACCCACGCTCGTCTCTTCAACGATGTTGATATTCCCGTCCTTGTCGAGCCTCACGTTCTTCTTGTTCTTGCATGCAGGCCGTCCGCTGCAGACGAGATATTCCCCGTTCTTGCCCCATCGGAGGATCATGTTCTTGCCGCACTTCTCGCACTTTATCGAGGTTTCCTTCTCTTCCTTTTTGAGGTTTTTCATCCTCTCCTTGGCGGTGCCCAGTTCTTCCTGGAATACGCCGTAGAACTCGCTGAGTGATGCCACCCAGTTCTTCTCTTCTTCCTCGATCAGGTCGAGACCGTCTTCCAGTTTTGCTGTGAAGTCAACGTCGATCACCTTGGGGAAGAATTCGGTCAGGAGGCGATTGACGGTCCTTCCGAGGGGGACCACCACGAGGCTTCCCTTTTCCTTGTGCACATAGCCGCGCTCCTGGATGGTGCTGACCGTCGTCGCATAAGTTGAGGGTCGCCCGATGCCTTTTGCCTCGAGTGTCTTAATTAAAGATGCCTCCGAGTAGCGGGGAGGCGGGCTGGTAAAATGCTGGCTGGCCGCTATCCGGCTCAAATCGATGATTTCACCCTTCTGCATGTCGGGTAGGAAGACCCGCTCCTCTTCACGTTTGTCTGCCTCGTAGAGCTTCGAAAAGCCGTCAAAAAGCACCTTTGAGCCCTTTGCTACGAAAGTATAGCCGTTGGCCGTGATCTCCGCAGTCCGGATCAGCATCTTTTCACGGGCCATCTGGGACGCGACGAAACGCTTCCATATCAACTCGTAGAGGGCCAGCATGTCCTTGTCGAGGTACTGCTTCATCTTTTCAGGCGTGAGCTTTACGTCTGTGGGCCTGATCGCTTCATGCGCATCCTGGGCGGTCTTGCTGTTACTGAACATATTGGGCTTGCCGGGAACATAGGTCGGGCCGAACTCCGCGCCGATGAGCTTCCTCACTGCATTGAGGGCCTCCGAAGAAATGCGCACCGAATCCGTTCGCATGTAGGTGATGAGACCGGTCATCGCCTTGCCTATCTCCACCCCTTCGAAAAGCTTCTGGGCAACCAGCATCGTCTTCTTTGGCGAGAACCTGAGCTTGCTCGATGCGTCCTGCTGCAGGGTACTTGTCTTGAACGGCGGATAAGGGCTTGCATACCGCTCCTTTTCCTCCACCGCGGCAACGGTAAACGTCTTGCCCTCTATCTCTTTCCTGATTCGTTCCGCCTGCTGTTTTGAAGATATCTGCGGCTTTTTGCCGTTGATCTTCTCCAGCTTGGCCTTTACTATCTCCCCGCCCGCGAGTCTGAACTCCGCTTCAATCGTCCAGTACTCTTCCTTTACAAAGGCCTCTATCTCGTCTTCCCTCTCGCACACGAGCTTAAGTGCAACGGACTGCACCCTGCCGGCCGAAAGTCCGTACTTCACCCTTTCCCACAGGAGGGGGCTCAGTTCATAACCGACCAGACGATCCAGTATACGCCTTGCCTTTTGGGCATCATATTTCGACTCATCCAGTTTCCTGGGTGATTTTATTGCGTCGAGAACCGCTTTTTTTGTGATCTCGTTGAACAGCACCCTCTGGATGGGCGTTCCGTTGCCGATCTCTTCGGCTACATGAAATGCTATTGCCTCGCCTTCTCTGTCGGGGTCTGATCCTATATAGATATTGTCCGCATCTTTACTGGCTTTCTTGATCTCATCGACGATCTTCGCCTTGCCTTTTACTACCGTGAACTGCGGCTTGAACCCGTGATCGATATCCACGCCCATCTTGCTTTTGGGCAAATCCTTGATATGGCCGTAAGTGGCCCTGATTACATAGTCCTTCCCCAGGAACTTCGAAAGAGTCTTCATTTTGGTTGGGGACTCAACAACAAGCAGTGACTTCGCCATTACACTTTCCTCATATAGAACCCACCCGGTATCGTTCTCACCATGTCTTTCATCTCCAACCTGGTAAGAATCGCCATCACTTTTTTTGTCTCCAGGCGGCTTTTTTCTATCAGCTCATCGACATGTATCCTGTCGATGCCCATTAGTCTGTAAATATAATCTTCATCACCCTCTATAGCAACAGTTGATTTCGTCTCGAGCGTGAGACCGGGGAAACAGGTTCCCAGTATGTCGCCGATATCCTCGACGAGCCGTGCCCCCTGCTTGATGAGATTGTTCGCACCTTTGTACGCCTCGTCGAACACCCTGCCGGGGATCGCCATCACTTCGCGGCCGTATTCAAGGGCCAGACGCGCGGTGATAAGAGAGCCGCTTCTCGTTGAGGCTTCGACGACCAGAACACCCTTCGAAAAACCCGCTATTATCCGGTTCCTCTCCGGGAAATGATGCCTCAGGGGTTTTTCTCCCAGTGTATATTCGGTCACTACCGCACCTTCTTTAGCCATTTCCTGAAAAAGCGTCCAGTTTTCAGACGGATAACAGGTATCGATGCCGCAGCCCAACACCCCTACGGTCTTGCCCTTTTGTCGCAAGGCGCCTTTATGGGCGGCCGCATCCACCCCTCTCGCAAGACCGCTGATCACCGTGATCCCTGCAGATGAGAGGGTTTCCGCGATCCGTTCCGCCAGGAGCATCCCCTCAAAGGTGGCCTTCCTTGCCCCCACTACCGCAAGGGCCTGGCCGGAAAGAGGCAAAGGACCTTTCCTGTAAAGGACCATGGGGGGATCAGGTATTTCCCTCAAAAGCGGCGGATAGGCCTCATCCTTTATGGTGACAATATCGACACCCATCCGGGAGAGCTTTGCCGTCTCCTTCTCGATTGCGTCGAATCCCCTGAATGACCGTATGGCCTGGCCGCAGGAAGGATCGGCAGTCCTTGCCTTTCCGTCAAAAAGGGTGGCCACGCTCTGGCAACTATCCACCACCCACTTCTTGCGGTCATTGCTTATCCTCTTAATGCGTGAAAGCGCGATGAGGGCGGTTAATTCGTCCATGGTCTTATGCAAAGAAACCGCATGCGTTCAGAACAAGCACCAATTCCTCTCCGTATTTGGTCATTGTTGGGATGTATATGTGTCGTGGAGGGCTACCGAAGATAGTATGCTCAACCGCTTTCGGCATGTCAAGGGCCTGCACCTCTTCTTCTGACAGCAGAAGCTGTTCATACTCATAGCCACGAGGAATCCGCCTCAAGTCATCTGGCGTTGTCAGGCGAACAGAGGCTACTCTTTCCTGCCATCTTCTTTTCCGCCATATTTAAACCTGTTTGCATAGAACAGGCCGGTCCGGTAGAACTCCCGAGCCATCATCGCTCGCGAGACGTCATTTTTCCACCACTTATCCGTTTTGAAATAGGAGACACTGACCGGTTTCACGAAGAACAGGATTGCTCCTTCAGAATCGGAAGAACCATAGAGCAGATGATACCTCCTGGAAGCATAGTCAGGCACCACAAGGACGGCCTTTCTGATCCCCTG
>MVRP01000269.1 GCA_002067405.1 Syntrophorhabdaceae bacterium PtaU1.Bin034
GTGAATCACCATGCCGCTCAGATCTCCGTCCCCCTTTCGGTCCAGCAGCCGCTGTACGACGCCGAGGTAAACATCAAGGGCACGCTGAGGCTCCTTGAGCTTTCGGTGAAATACGGGGCGAAGAGATTCATTTTTGCCTCTACCGGGGGTGCGATTTACGGCGAAGCAGATGTGGTGCCGACGGACGAGTCTTATAACCCCCAGCCCGCTTCCCCCTATGCAATAGCGAAATTTTCGGCTGAGAACTATATTAGGTTTTACGGCGCTCAGCATGGACTCACGTATACGTGCCTCAGATATGCGAACGTCTTCGGCCCCAGGCAGATCCCCCACGGCGAGGCCGGAGTCGTGGCGATCTTCACCGAGATGCTCTTAAAGGGCAAGATGCCGACGGTAAACCACTTTCCCGAAGAGCCGGAAGGGATGATCCGTGATTACTGTTACGTGAAAGACATCGCATCGGCGAGCATTCTTGCAACAGCCGGGGGCAAGACGGGTATTTTCAACATCGGCACCGGGAAAGGCACCCGGACCATGGAACTGTACAGGCTCATACTTGAGACTCTCAGAAAGAAAGGCATAGAGATTCCTGACCGGTTCATGTCACCGAACCGTGGTGAAGCGCGCGACGGCGACATACGTGTGAGCACCTTGAACGCGGGCAAAGCAAAAGAGGAGCTGGGGTTTCAGCCGAGATTTGATCTTGCGGCAGGCCTTTCCGAAACAATCGACTGGTACCTTGAGAGCACCAAATAACGGACAGGAACCACACGACATTTCATAATGAAGATCAAAATCCTGGGCACCGGCACCGCCGTGCCGTCTTTAACGCGACTTTCTTCTTCGTATCTTGTGTTAGCTGGCGGAGCATGCATCCTGCTCGATATCGGGCCGTCGGTGGTGCGGAGGCTTCTGGAAGCCGGCTGCAGGGTTAACGACATCGATGTTATCGTCCTCACCCATTTTCACCCTGACCATACCGTCGATCTCACCACCTTTCTCTTCGCCTGCAACTATGGCGAGGCAGAAAGGCAAAAACCTCTTGTGGTGGTAGGAGGAAAAGGCGTGCGGGCCTTCTACCGCAAACTGGCCCGTCTTTACCCCTGGATTGTCCCCCTGAAGTATGAGATGACGATAAAAACGCTGTCGAAAGGTGCGTGGAAGATCGATGGCAGCGCTATAACGACAGTACCGACCAACCACAGGGGTGAGAGCATCGGGGTGCGGATCGAAGAGAAAGGGAAGACAGCCGTGTTCTCAGGCGACACGGATTATTCGCCTGAATTCGTCCGGCTGGCATCCCGCGCCGACCTGCTCGTGATCGAGTGCTCTTTTCCCGAGTACAAAGCCAAAGGCCATCTCAATTTGCCCGCAGTTCTGACGATCGTGAAAGAGGCGAAGCCGAAGAGGGTGATCATGTCCCACCTTTACCCTGCCTGGGAGGAATTCAACGATGTCCTCCCTCCGCCCCTGCTCCTCGGGGAAGACGGGCTCGAAATCGAGATTTAGACGCTCTTCGATCACATCCTCTTCAGTCTTATTTTGGCCAGATTGGACCGATCCATGCACTCGAGCTCGACTACGTTGGGTCCGCCCCATCCCGGAGGGAACCCGCCTCCGAACTGGAGCATGACGACGTAGGGGAATATGTCATGATAGAAGAATCCGCAAAGACCTGCGCAATCATAACCGCTGAGCTCGAATTTGTCCCCTGCTTTGTGCCCCCAACTGCAGGTCCCTTTGACGGAGAGTATCTCGCCTTCCACCTTATACCCGACATGAGGTTTTTTTTGATCAGCCATCATCCCCTCCCAGTGCGTTATGCTTGTTATTTGAAGCACTATCTCGAGTCCGAAGCGCTTATTCTTCGTCTCACCTTCTTCCAGGAATCGGTGATAAGAAAGCTTTCTTCCATGTTATCGATCATACGGACGAATCTCTTCATCGGAACGGCAAAGGTTATGATATCGGCCGGGACGCAGGGCCGGGCCGAAACGTCGAGCATTCCCAGGACCGCCCGTGGGCTTTCCTTGTCTTTTTCAAAGTAGGGATACTGGACGATCGTCGAACACCCCGCGCCAAAGGGTGAAAAAACACTGTTAGTGTCCGCCTCGTCAAAGCTTGCGAGGGTAAAGACCCCTGAAAGCACATCAGGACGCGCGAAAAAGATGACCACATCCGGGTTATCCGACTCTTCCATCCGGTCCCACCGCTTAAAGACAATGTACGGGGCAGGGGCGGTAAAAGGAGGCTGTCTCTTCATTGCCTCGACTACCAGCTCGGGTGTTTTCTTGTAACGCTCGCCTTCGACCTTTCCCGGTATGCCGTAGGAGAGAAAATACTCGAAGTCCGGCCGCAGTTCACTCGAAAAGCCTAGGTATCTCTTCCCGCCGCCGCACCCTATCACGTCGGCATTGAGTGCAACATTCTTCCCCCGGCGTGCCTTGGCGAGGTCTCCGATCAGGCACCGATGATCAACGGCCGGTCTCGGCATCTCCGCCCCTTTCGGCTTCTCGTTACTGTAAAAGAAGCAGAGGGGAAGCTCTGCTCCGTTAAAATATTTTTCCCACAGGCCCTCGAACTTTTTCTTTATCTCCATGTCCATGACGTCCCTCCTTTTTTCAGCCCAGGGCTCCGCCATCAGCCTCATTCACCGGCCTTCGTTTCATTTTCTATATACCCCGCTCTGCCAGACGGACGAGCATAAGAAAATCGTTTTTGATAACTTCAGGATCAAAAGGGCTGCTGCTCAACTTCCACAAAAGAAGACCCGGTTTGTACCCGAATCCAAGGGGCCGGGCGATCATTGAACCCAGCAGAGGCGTATCCCTCGACGTGACGATGAGCGCCCTGAACTCCGGAATCGCCTGGAGCTCAGCCAGACTGCCCCTGATATCCGGGTCAGCCAGCTCGACATCGCTGCCCGTGTAAAACCGAAAGTTCCTTCTTACCGGATATTCGAGCAAAAGATAGGAATTCGCCTCCTCCTTTTTTCTGTCATCACCGAAGACGCTGTAACGCATGGTCCGGCCCCCGATTTTGCCGAACAGGACCAGAGTCCGCAGAAAAAAGGATGTGCGCCAGGAACCGGGCTCGCAGCAAGCCATGGCGATTTCCCGATACTTGCCGCTGTGACGGCGATATTGAAAGTAAATCCCGCCGGAAAGGATAGAGACAATTACAGCCAGACAGACAACAATGACGATCATGGGCCGAAGGTATCCCGGAGCACGACTTCCATGTTCTCAATATCCCATATTTCGACCCTGCCTTCCATACAATCAAGCACGCCGGCCGTCTTTTTGAAAGGGCTCGAAGGGTTCGGGATGGTGGGCGTGCCCGGGTTGACGATAAGGCTCTCTCCAATCTTCTTTATCCGGGGAGTATGGCTGTGGCCGTGCACGAGGACGGACAACCGGAACTTCTCGACCAGTTCTTCGAGATCCCTGTCCTTCTTGTTGTCGCCGTGCACCACCATGAGCCTCTTCCGGTCCACATAGAGAAAAACGTACGGAGACATTATCGGGGTATTGAGGACGAGCTGATCGACATCCGAATCGCAGTTCCCTTTGGCGATCATGATCGGTATGCTGAGGTTGTTTATCTTTTCCGCGAGCGCGACGGTGTTGTAGCCGTCGCTAAGAGGATTTTTGGCGCCGTGGTAGAGCACGTCGCCCGCGTGGAGGATCATTTCAACATCTTTGAACGGCCCTTCCAGCACTCTCTGAAATCCCTTCACAGAGCCGTGGGTGTCGCTGATCAACCCAATCTTCATCGTGTCACTCCTAATATACTCCTATAGCTTTGCCTTGCCGCCCCTCGCTCGCCGCCGGCTTTAACACCGCTGTCCGCTGCAGGACAGGACCTGACCCTGCCGGCTCTGATCTCTGAATACGGTTGTTCCCTTCAGCCCGAGACGGTAAGCCTCAAGGTAAATGCGAAGGACTGTATCGGGGGTTTCGGTCTGGGGAAGGTTAATGGTCTTGGATACGCCGTTATCCACGTGGTTCTGAAACACTTGCTGCATTCTCAGGTGCCGGAAAGGCGGGATTTCAAAAGCCCCCTTGAAAAGCCCCTTCACCCGGTCCCTGTCGGAGCGGGCCCTGAACTCCTCATATAGCGGATCAATGATCTCCACCTGCACGCCGCCGAGAAGCACCCTCGTGTACTCTGTCTGATATATAGGCTCTATGCCGCTCGACGTGTTGGCAATGATGCTCAATGTACCGGTCGGCGCAACGGTTGTGGTCGTTGCATTTCTCTGGGAAAGCCCTTGCCTCTCCCACACGCTTCCCTTGTAGTTGGGGAACGTTCCCCTCTCTTCCGACAGGCGTCCGGAAGCGATTTTCGACTCCTTCTGGATGAAGCTCATCACCTGGCCGCCGATGCGCTCCGCCTCGTCCGAATCATATTCAACATTGAGCTGTATGAGCATGTGGGCAAAACCCATGACGCCGAGCCCGATCTTCCTGTTGGCCCTGGTGATCGCCTCTATCTCGGGCAAGGGATACCTGCTCATGTCCACCACGTCGTCAAGAAACCGCACGCCAAGATGTACGAGCTCCCTGAGCCGCGACCAGTCTATCGCCCCGTCTTTCACGAGACGCGACAGGTTGATGGAGCCGAGGCAACACGATTCGTAGGGAAGGAGCGGCTGTTCGCCGCACGGATTGGTCGCCTCGATCTCCCCGACGTGAGGCGTCGGGTTGGCGCGGTTTATGGTATCGATAAAGAGTACCCCGGGCTCGCCGGAAAACCATGCGGAATCCGCAATGAGGGTGAGCAGTTCCCTTGCTCTCACCATCTTCACGTTCTTTCCGGTTCTCGGATTTACGAGCGGGATCTCCCCGTCATGCTCGTATGCCTGCATGAACCGGTCGGTAAGGGCGACGGAAAGGTTAAAATTGGGCAGCTCTTCCGGT
>MVRP01000270.1 GCA_002067405.1 Syntrophorhabdaceae bacterium PtaU1.Bin034
TCACGGGATAAAGGTTTTCGATATACAAACCATGATTTTACGTTATGGGGACGGGTTAAATGAGCAAGAAGAATGAGGGAGTGTTGCCGGATTTTTCAAAGAAACGAGTCGTGGTCACAGGGGGGACAGGTTTCCTGGGATGTTTTGTCGTAAAGGCATTGAAGCGTTATGGTTGCACCCATGTTTATGCTCCGCAAAGCCGTGATTATAATCTGCTCAGGTTTGACGATGTTGAGAAGCTTTACAAGGATATGCGGCCTCACTGCGTCATTCATCTGGCGGCTAAAGTGGGGGGCATCGGTGCTAATCAGAAAAACCCGGGCAGCTTCTTCTACGACAATCTCATGATGGGCGTTCAGATGATGGAAGTGGGTCGGCGTTGTGGCATAGATAAATTTGTGGCTATAGGAACAATCTGTTCTTATCCAAAATTTACACCAGTTCCTTTTAAAGAAGAGGATTTGTGGAATGGATATCCGGAAGAAACCAATGCGCCATATGGCCTGGCGAAGAAGATGCTGCTTGTGCAAGCTCAGGCCTATCGTCAACAGTATGGTTTTGATGCCATTTATCTGATGCCCGTAAATCTTTATGGGCCCGGAGATAATTTCAATCTTGAAAGCTCTCATGTTATACCTGCATTGATCAGGAAATGTTTTGACGCCATGGCAGAAGCTGGGAGAACAGGCAAGGAGCCGCGATTGGTAGTATGGGGGACAGGAAGGCCTACGCGGGAGTTTCTTTACGTAGAGGATGCCGCTGAAGGGATTGTTTTGGCCGCGAGCCGTTATTCCAAGCCGGAACCGGTGAATCTTGGTTCCGGCTTTGAGATTTCGATCAAAGAGCTTGTAGGTCTGATTACACAACTCACTGGTTTTGATGGTCGGATCGTTTGGGACAGGACAAAACCGGACGGACAGCCGCGCCGGCGTCTCGACATTTCACGTGCCCGTAAGGAATTCGGTTTCAAGGCCAAGATCGGTTTCCTGGAAGGTCTGCAGCGGACAATCTCTTGGTATCGCCAAAATTTCGCGGACAAAAACACCCGATGCCCATGATAAAAAACAGTCATCAGACGCTTCCTTTCCTTTTGGCTTATAATCAGAAAAAACTTCGTTTGGGTTTTGCCTTGGACAGTTTTCTTAATCTTTTTGACTGGAGAAATAAAAATAGGTCTTTTAACGAAGTCCCTGCAACAATACTCGTCGTCCAGTCACATCTCATTGGCGATGTCATGATGGCTATACCTCTGTTGCGGGCGCTGCGCAAGCGCTATCCTCATTCTAAAATTACTTTTTTAGCAAATGACTTCGCAAAAGGGCTCTTGCAGGGGTGCGATTTCATTGATGTTGTTCTGACGGTGCCTTTTCCGTGGGGCATCAGGAGTTACCATGTCAAAAATCTCTGGAAGCTTGTCGGCATGATTCTCTATTTACGAAGGCAGAAGTTTGATCTGGCCATTGACGCGCAGATTGATTTCCGGAACATCTTTTTTTTGTTTCTTACAGGTGCGCGCCGCCGGCTAGGATATGATATCGTCGGAGGTCGTATTTTTTTAACGGACATTCCTGAGTTCCCGCGTGATCTCGTGCATCTGTTGGAGGGAAGGTTGTCCGTCTTGCGTTATCTGGGGGCGGATATCCATGACAAATCTTACCGGTTATCTCTGGATCCCGATGCAGTGAAATGGTTGGATGTGTTCTGGAAAAACAGGGGGCTCGCCGGCAGAGAAATTGTGGCTATTCATCCGGGAGCCAGCACGAAAGAGAAGCTGTGGCGTCCTGACCGTTTTGTAAGACTTATCATGCTGTTGCAGGAACGGCATTATTTGCCTGTTTTGATTGAAGGGCCACAGGACGCGTCTGTAGTCACCGAGATTTTGGATTTACTTGGAGGCGACATCTTGGTATTGAGGAATTCGCTAGCTCAGATCATGACTTTCATTTCGCGTTGCAGGATGCTTGTTTGTCTTGATAGCGCCGCATCGCATCTTGCTTCGGCTGTCGGGACGCCGGCTGTCGTTCTTTACGGGCCTCAATGGCCATATTTGGCTAAACCTTTTGATGACAACATCGTCGCAGTTTGGAATGAAAGAGTGGATTGTCGTCCATGTATCTACAAAAAGTGCCGAAAGTCCGATCATGCATGTATGGATGGAATCTCTGTCCAGGATGTATGGTTGGCCATAGAGCAATTATTGGATAAAACAGCAGCTTTATCATGTCGATATGCCTCAGGAACATCATGAGGATGGCGATACAATGACTAAAGGTATAAAGAAACTGAATGTGGTGGTCTATAGCATTCATTATTCTCCTGAACAGATTGGAATCGGAGTATTTAACCGTGGGATGGCGGAATATCTGGCGCGCCATGGCCATCATGTCACTGTGGTGACGGCTTTTCCATGGTATCCTTCTTGGAAAATAAACCCTCCTTATACCGGCCGCTGGTCTATGGTAGAATCAGAAGGAGCCGTAGTGATCCTGCGTTCTTTTGTGCCCTCTCTGAAAAAGGTCAACGCCAGAACCCGTGTGGTGCACGAGACGGCATTCGCCCTTTCTTCTTGTTTACATCTCCTCAAGCTCTTTTTTAAAAAGATTGATGCCGTTGTCGTCGTCTGTCCACCTCTGCAGCTGGGGTTTTGGGCCTGGCTCTTTTGCAGGGTGAAACGCATACCATTCATTTTCCATATACAGGATTTACAAATCGATGCGGCGGCTGACCTCGGACTTATTACAAACAGATTTATTGTGGGTTTCTTGCGCCATTGGGAACGATTTCTTTTCAGGCGGGCCGCCATTCTTTCAACCATCAGCGATGGGATGAAGAAACGCATTGAAGCCAAGGGCATTTTTAGTCGACCAGTTCTTTTGTTCCCAAATTGGGTTGATACGCAGTTTCTTACCCCCATGAGCCGTGATAATGCCTTCAGGAAACTTCATGGAATTGGGCGTGACAAGTTTCTTGTTCTATATGCAGGCAACATTGGCGAGAAGCAAGGCGTAGATATCCTGCTGGATGTGGCCTTTTTGACAAAAGACCGCAAAGATATTCTTTATTTGATAGTCGGTGAAGGGGTTGGTTTGAGCCGACTCAAACAAAGCCTTCAAGACAGCAAACCGGAGCAGATACGCCTTTTGCCTTTACAACCTCGTGAAAAGCTGCCAGCGATGCTGGCAGCCGCTGACCTTTCGCTAGTTATCCAAAAGAAGGGTGTAGGTGATTTTCTTATGCCTTCAAAATTATGGAATATCATGGGGAGTTCTAGGCCTGTGGTGGCTGCGGCCCAAGCTGATTGCGAGCTTGCCCGGTGTATTCAGAAAAGCGGCTGCGGTGAAGTTGTCCCGCCGGAAAATCCGAAGCTTTTGGCCGGGGCCATATTAAAATTCTATGCTGACCCGGCCCTGCGGGAGAGATGCGGCCGCATGGGGCGTTTTTTTGTTGAAACGCACCTATCCTATGAGAACATAATGGCTGATTTTGAAAAAGTCTTGATGGACATGAAAAGTTGATATGCTGAAAAAGCACGCGCAGATTCTGATCGGTTGCATCAGATTTACCGATGTCGTCCTGGCGATGACTGCCTGGCTTTTGTCTTATGCCCTGCGTTTCAAAACAGGATTATTTCTGCCCGCAGCCGTGCCGCCGATACGCTACTACCTTTTTGTCCTGCCTATTATCGCCGTCGTCTGGCCAATAGTCTTTGACATTTTTCAGATGTACACCCCTAAAAGAAACATATCCCTCTGGAAAGAGCTTTTCCAGATTGTTAAGGCAACATCTATGGCGCTTTTGGTTCTTTTGTCCTTAAGCTTTTTTTATAGAGACCATGTCTATTCGCGGCTGGTTTTCGTTTTGTTTTTCTTTCTCAGCCTTTGCCTTATCTTTCTTGATCGTATTCTGTTGCGCAAGTTCCTCAGGTTTTTGCGCACCAGAGGCTACAATTTGAAGCGCGTCTTGATTGTTGGGGCGGGAGAAACGGGGCAGAGGCTCGCCCAAAAGATTGCTGACAGCACTTGGGCTGGCTTTTCCCTGGTGGGCTGGGTTGACGATTATTTAAAGCCCGGAGATGCCATTTGCGGGAAAAAAATCCTTGGCAATTGTGTTATGATCGGAGAACTGATTGACCGCTATAAGATTGAGCAGGTATTTATCGCCTTACCGATACGGGCTTATCAAAGACTCGCTTATTTACTAAAGAAACTGGAACAAAAAACTGTCGATGTGCGCATTGCTCCTAATATCTACCAGGCCTTAACACTCAATGCCAGTATTGAGGATTTTGACGGCATGCCCATTATTAATTTGGCAGAGAGCCCTATTTATGGATGGAACAGGGTCCTTAAGCGTATCTTTGATATCGTCGTCTCTGTCTTGGCTTTGGTTTTGACTGCGCCTCTAATGGGTATCCTGATGATATTGGTCAAGATGTCTTCGCCAGGCCCTGTTTTTTTCAAGCAGAAACGGTATGGCATCGCCGGCAGAGAGTTCTATGTTTATAAGTTACGAAGCATGATGGTGACAAAACAAGACGTCGCTGATAGATTGCAGGCTAAAAGAGGGGATGCGCGCATTACTCCTGTGGGCCATTTTTTGAGACACACTAGCCTTGACGAACTGCCGCAGTTATACAATGTATTGCGTGGACAGATGTCTATTGTCGGGCCGCGACCGCATCCGCTGTATCTCGATGAAAAACATAAACTCCTTCTTGAAACATACATGTGGCGCTATAAAGTCAAGCCAGGGATTACGGGCTGGGCACAGGTGAACGGCTGGCGGGGCGAGACGGACACGCTCGAGAAAATGAAAAAACGGATCGAACATGATATTTACTATATTGAACATTGGTCTGTCTGGTTTGATTTAAAGATTCTCTGGCTGACTGTTTGGAAAGGACTG
>MVRP01000271.1 GCA_002067405.1 Syntrophorhabdaceae bacterium PtaU1.Bin034
GACGCACTGGGTGCTCAAGTCGCCGAGTCACCTTATGGCGCTGGAAGCGCTCTTCCACGTCTATCCCGACGCCGATGTTGTCGTGACCCACCGCGATCCGCTCAAGGTTTTGCCCTCCTGTGCCAGCTTCGCGAAGGTGTTGCGCAGCCCTTTCACGAACAGGCTCGACGAGGGGGCGCTCCGCACTGATGTAAACCTTCGCTGGGAAGAAGGCGCGAGGTCCTTAATGCGGTTTCGCGAGGGCAGCCGGAATTTCCAGGCACATTTTCACGACGTGATGTACCCGGACCTCATGAAAGACCCGATGGCGGTGGTCAGGGAGATCTACCGGCAGTCGGACAGAGAATTCACCTCCGGCGCAGAGTCCGCCATGCACCGCTTCGCGAAGGCAAACCCGAAAAACAAGAACGGTGAGCACCGGTATTCCCTCGAGCAATTCGGCTTCGATGAGGAAACGGAACGACACCGATTCAGCTTCTATACCGATTATTACGGGATCTCGCCGGAACCGTGAGACCGCTGTTTTCGTACGTCACGTCATCACAAAACCCGTGCAACGCCCGGCCGCGGCAGCCGGTCCGATCAGATGAAGCGTCTTAACCTGGTTCTTTTGGTGATTGCCTCGGTGTTTCTTGTGGCCATGCTGCACCGTGCCGGGTGGGATAACCTGGCGCATTACCTCCGAAAGGTGAGCTACTATTGGCCGCTCGTTCTCGTGCCGTACGGCCTTTTCAGCCTGCTGGGCGCTCTTTCCTGGAAAATCCTCCTGCCTGCCCGGCCCGGATGCCCGACTTTCACCCGGTTGTTCCTTCTACGCCTCGCAGGGGAATCGATCAACCAGCTCACTCCGACGGCTTCCTTGGGCGGCGAGCCCTACAAAGCGCTCCGGCTGCACTTCGACGGCATCGCCTGGCAGGAAGCAGTCGGCAGTATTGTGATCCACAAGGGAATTATGGTCTTGAGTCTCGTGCTCTACATCATACTGAGTGTTGTCCTTGCCCCTTTTGTCTTTGCAGGCGATATGCCCCATCCGGTCCTGATGGCCGCTGCGGCAACACTCCTTGTAGGCGCAGGCGCAGTTTTTGTCATGCTCCAGCTCAGCCGCCCCTGTATATCAGTCATCGAGCTCCTGAAGAAACTGAGTCTGTGCCCGGCAGCACTGAGCGCCAAAAGAACAGAACTGGCCGCCCTCGATTCATATCTTGCCGGGTTCTACCGGGAGCACTTCAACCTTTGTCTTGCAGCGTTTTGCCTTCTCTTCCTGGGCTGGGGGGTCCATGCGATGGAAGTGTATATAGTCTTCCGCCTGTTGGACCATCCTGTCGATTTGGGGACAAGTTTGTGCTTCGACGGTCTGGCCTCGTTATTTGCCTGCCTGGGCTTCGTGATCCCCGGTTCGCTCGGCGTTCAGGACGGCGGGAATGTTCTGCTCTCCCTGGGGCTTAGTCTCGGCGCAACTTTTGGTGCTGCCTTCAGCATTATTCGTCGCCTCCGGGAAGGCTTCTGGCTGGCCCTCGGGCTGCTGGTCATATCCCTGGAAAGCGAGCGGACGGCACATTGAACTTGAAGCATACGTGCTCTAGACTTAAGAATGGAATGCATTCCCAACCCCGGATCCTCATAATTCAGCCTTCCCATTACAGGTCGAGATCGAATCTCTCCCCTTACAAAACCGGGAAAAGGGCGCTGGTCGGCCTGACCCTCCCGTACCTCGCCGCCCTTACCCCTCACGGGTGGGAGGTACAACTGGTCGATGAACAAATGAGCAGCATCGATTTCGAAGCCGAAGCGGATGTTGTCGCCATTACCACGTGGACAATAAACTCTTTAAGGGCTTATGAAATAGCAGATAGGTTCAGGGCACGGGGAGTGCCAGTTATCATGGGCGGCCCCCATACCTACTTCTATCCCGAGGAGTCCGCAGAACACTGTGACGGCGTCGGGGTCGGCGAAGGAGAGACAATATTCCCCGTGATGCTCGGAGATGCGATCGAAGGACGCCTCAGGAAATTCTACAGGGCGCCCCGCCCCGGAGAACTGGCGCATCTGCCTTTTCCGCGCTACGATCTTCTGGATCTCTCCAAATACGGCCTGATCAGGACCTTCTCTGTCCAGACTTCGCGTGGATGTCCTTTCCGATGTGAATTCTGCTCGGAACGTTTCTATCTTGGAAACGATTACCGGTATCGCCCGGTACAAGATGTTGTCAACGAGATAAAGAGCAGCCTTGCCCGCAACATATTCTTCGCCGACAGCAATTTTGCGGGGAAACCGGACCACACCATGGAGCTGATGGAGGCCTTCATCCCCCTGCGTATCAGATGGTCGACCCTCTGGCCTGCTTACCTCTGTAACAATGCGAGATTCATGGATCTTGCGAAAAGAAGCGGCCTTCTCCATGTGAACCTGGGGATTGAGAGCGTGGACCAGCAGACACTCCGCGAACTCGGAAAGAAGAACAGCATGGTCAGCCAGTACCAAAGTGTGCTACGCAATCTGCGCGAACGGGAGATCAGCTATTCTCTCAACTTCATTTTCGGATGGGACACCGAGCCGGCCGACATCTTTTCATCGACCCTGCGATTTCTGAGGGAAGAAAAAGTGCCGGCTGCTTACTTTAATATCCTTACTCCCCATAAAGGCACGCCGTTATACGAGCGGATGCTGGCCGAGGACAGGATCATTCATATCGACGATATAGGAAGGTGGCCGGGCATTCACTGCCACATCAAGCCCAAAAACCTGACTGCCGAGGAACTGGAGGAAAATGTCAGGATGCTTTATCGCAAATTCTACAACTATGCCTCCATGTTCACCCGCCTGCCCCTGCCTCTGAACCAGGCGAGGATCGCTTCCTGGATGATCAATCTGTCCCAACGAAAAGTCTCCCGGGCGCAAGTCGACATGGAGAGCTTCGACGATTACTGAGACGGGTTTTGAACGGCCATTATAGACATTCTTTTGACATTTAGCTTGTATCTCAAAAACTAATCATTTAGAATCTGCACAAGGCCGATTGAGGCTGGCTTCTAAAAGCCCGGTGCCCCTCAGTTAAGACACATATTGATCCTGGTTCTCTCGGCCATCCAGCTTGAGGCGACCCGAGGATGAAATCCGCCTTTCCCAGCTCAAACACAAGAAAATTCCGGACTGCCCATTCGTCTACACCGCTTCCCTTTCCGGGGCTCGGGAGGAACGGCTCAGGACCCTACGGGAGAGAATGGCGAATTGTCGTCGCAAAAGGTTGAAGGTTGGACTGGTAGCAAACGTTTTGAAAGCAAACAGCGACACCCATGACTTGGCACACTGACAAAATAAAGAAGATGGAACTGTGAATACTCTGGGGAAACCGATAGAGCCGTTGACCAGTAGCAAGACAAAGTTCATCGGGGATCATTAGAGCTGGCCTTTATAATCTTCCGGCCATAAGCCGGAGTGACTTTGTGAGTACAAATGAAGTAGGCGGTTGCTTGACTCGTCTTTCACATTTGGCAAACATGCACCCCAAGAGTAGTTGTAAGGACGCAAGAGACAAACTGGAGGTAGAATGCTTTCGGCAATACGAGAAATAGGGAGACTTGTTGTGGAGCAGGTCATTAACCCTGCTCAATCGTCTGGGGGCAAGATAATCACTATTGTGTTGGATGAAGCAAACGCAGCCTTACAAGAGGTAGGAATTGAGGACTTCGACCCGGAGAAGGCAAATCGTTATCTTCACACTGATCGAGGATCCAAGGGAAACGCCCCAGCGCCTTTTGCTCCCCTCACAGAGGCGAAAAAGACCCTTAACAAGATCAGGACGTGGCTTTCTGGATGCGAAAAGGTCATCCCCAAAACGGCGGCTGATTGTGACCTTGTCAACACGATTAATCGAGCGTTGGGCTTGGATGATCCCATATTAAAGGCAGTGGATGCAGCCGCTGGCTTACTCCAAAAGAAGGATAGAAAGTTCCTCACTGTCAAACTTGAAGGCGGGAAAACCTTCTTGGGTGATTACGAAGTATTTCGTAAAGCCGTCGCGTACTTCGCTGACAGGAAGGCCGAAAAATCCTGCTCAACCGGCTGTGCCTGTTCTATCTGTGGAAAGATCCAGGAAAAGGTGTCGGCCCGAACTTTGGTTTATGGATTCGATACCGATGATAAACCTGGTTTTATAGCCGGAGGATTTGATAAAACCCAGAATTGGCGTAACATACCTGTCTGCTCTGAATGCAGGACGTTTCTCACGCAGGGCAGAAAGTTCATCGATTCGAGGTTGAACTTTAAGTTCTACGGACTTAACCACTGCCTTATTCCGCAACTGCTGGTGGGCAACGCTGATGTCCTCGAAGACATCATTAACATCCTTTCGGACTCCCACAAATCTGTTTCTCTTCGGCACCGGATAAAGAGACGGCTGACAGATGACGAAAATGAAATCCTCGAGTTCCTATCGGGTAGCAAAGATAATATGACACTCAATTTCCTCTTTCTGCAAAAAAGCAAAAGCGCCGAGAGGATAACACTTCTCATTGAAGATGTGTTTCCATCGCGAATCAGGGCGATCTTCGAGGCCAGGGATCACGTCGATTCAGTCTTTTCCGAAACGTACAACTTCGGTAAGATACGCACATTTTTCTCCAAATCGGATCCAGAGAAACGAAGCAATGATCTGAACAAATATTTCCTGGAGATCGTGGACGCCGTGTTCAGGGGCAAATGGATCGACTTTTCGTTCCTGACGAGATTTCACATGGACGTCATCAGGCGTGGATTAGTTAAAGACGAGTACTTCGCATTCCGGGTAGGTAGTGTAAACTTGACTGTGTAAATTCAAATAGAGGCAAACAAAAAGGGATGTACCTCCTGTAAAATAGGTGAC
>MVRP01000272.1 GCA_002067405.1 Syntrophorhabdaceae bacterium PtaU1.Bin034
CCAGGATAAAGCAAGATGCCGTCTTGAAAAGGCCCTCCGCGATCACCAAAGTAAGGGGACATTCCGGTTAAGCCAAACCGGAATGTCCCCTTCTTCCTGCTTTACATCCAGGAAATCTGCATTTCCCCACATTTCTTTCAATATCCTGACAATCCGTAAGTAATCTTTGGGTGCCCTCATACACCGTCCGCAATCATCATTGTCCGCTCAGATCTGGTAGACCGAAAGAACGCACGGAATCTGAGGTGTGTCCCCAGAATCGCCCTTAGGCCGTGAAGGCTTGACCTGGCAGTTTCCCTTAAGACAATCTCCGCTTGTCCGAGAACCATTAAGACCAGAGCCGCTCGTCTGTTAAGGGTGGGGAATGAACCCTTGCCCCGATGGTGAGGGATCACCTCGGCACTTGAGAAGTGTGGAAAGGTGCCGGGGGTAAGACTCTGTTCAATGATCCGGAGAGGAGAAATTTCATGGAACTGTCATATATATGCAAGAAATCTTCTTTAGTCCTGTTGCTGAGTGTCCTGATCTTCTCGTTTGCGGGATATTCAAAGAGTTATGCCGGGCGGAAAGGCCAGCCCGAAGGATATCCGATCGCTTCAGATGTTCCTACGACTCTCCAGAGGACGGTCATCCCTGACCCGGTGCCTTCGGGTTCAAAGGTCCGCATCGAGGAGATCTCAAAATTCAGGCAGAACGGCTATGGCACCTGGAAGTATGGCCCGGGCCTTCCACCCGAAATACGTACGGATATCATGCCGGCTGGCTATGATGCCGGATCGGCTGCCAGGAAATCAAGACTGTTAAGCTTCTTTACCATAAGCGACATCCATATCGCCGACAAGGAATCCCCTTCTCAGGCGATCTATCTCCAACAATCGAAATACCCTTTCGTCACGTCGGCATATTCACCGGTAATGCTCTACACAACTCACGTTCTCGACGCAGCCGTCCAGACAATAAACGCCCTGCACAAAAAGGACCCGATCGACTTCGGCTTATCTCTCGGCGATACGTGCAACAACACGCAGTACAACGAACTCAGGTGGTACATCGATGTCCTTGACGGCAAGATTATTGCTCCGAGTTCCGGCGCCCATCTCGGGGCCGGCTCCATCGATTACCAGAGACCGTACAAGGCGGCAGGGCTTGACAGGACGATTCCATGGTATCAGACTCTCGGCAATCACGATCATTTCTGGATAGGCACAAACCCCGTCGGTGATTACCTCAGGAAGTCCTACGTCAGCGACACGGTCATTGCCATGGGAGACATCCTCGGCGATCCGAATGGCATAAGGAAGCGTGACTTCTATATGGGAGTGATCGACGGCTCGACCCCCTACGGTGACATCAGGCATGCGGGACCTGTCAAAAGCTTCAGCAGTCCTCCAAAGATCGCGGCCGATCCCAGGCGCCGTTCACTTTCCCGAATGGAGTGGATGAACGAGTTCTTTCACACATCGTCAAACCCGGTCGGTCACGGCTTCAACCTGATCGACGCGCAAAGAGGCTTTGCCTGTTACAGTTTTCAGCCCAGGATGACCATACCGGTCAAGGTTATCGTACTCGACGATACCCAGAGGGACGACGATGCCGATGTTCACGGCTACGGGCATGGCTCTCTTGACAGGGAACGTTATGAATGGCTTGTAAGAGAACTTGAGAATGGTCAGGCCGCCGGTCAGCTCATGATCATCGCCGCACACATTCCGATAGGAGTCGAGGGCACTGAACCACCGGCCTCCAACTCATCGGCAAGATCCTTTGTTGGCTGGAGCAACGCTGTCGCTCATGCAACCGAGGCGAACCTGATCGCCAAACTTCATGAATACCCGAATCTTCTCATGTGGATCGCGGGACACCGTCATTTGAACACCATCAAGGCATTCCCCCACAGCACCCCCGAAAATGGTTTCTGGCAGGTCGAGACCCCGTCATTAAGGGATTTCCCTCAACAGTTCCGTATGGTTGAGATCGTTCTCAACAACGATTACACGGTTTCGATTGTCGCAACGAACGTCGATCCGGCGGTCAAAGAAGGAACGCCTGCCGCAAGATCGCGTTCCTATGCCATCGCAACGGAGCAGATCATCAAAAACGATGTAAGTCCCAACCCGACGAAAGACCCATCCGTAAGGCCGATGCCGAACGGCTCGTACAATGCGGTGCTCGTCAAGAAACTGCGGTCCGATATGGTAAACAAGCTGAAGACACTATTCCCGCCGGCACCATAGGGCGATTGAGGAATCGATATGAAGAACACGGCAGCCTTGATATTGTGCGCTCTCGCGCTGGTATTTTTTTCGCTTCCCGCATACAGCCAGAACGCCCCGTTGCCGGGGGCCGGCCCGATCATTCCCACGGTTGATGGCAAGCCTGTACCGGACAGGGGGAATGCGTGGGAATTCCGCCTTATCCCCTATACCTGGCTGATCACCATGGACACGAAGGCGACCGTCCACGACCACACTGTGAACTCAAGAATGAGTTTCTCAGACATCCTTCGGGACATGAATTTTGCGGGCCAGGTACATTTTGAGGCACGGAAAGGGAAATGGGGATTCTTCATTGACCCGACCTATCTCAGTCTCTCTCAAAATGGGACTCTCAGGGACAGCAGAGACATCAGGCTGAGCGTCCAGCAATGGCTTATCGAGTTCGGCGGGACATACGAGCTCGGAAGATGGCCCCTTGATGAAAAGGGAAAACGATCGACAACCCTTGACGTCCTCGGAGGCGGTCGTTTCTGGTATTTGAATGCCCGTCTGGATACGGGCAGCAACCTGAACCCTTCCGAGACAACCGGGTGGGTTGACCCGATAATCGGCGCCACGCTCAACACGGATATCACAGAAAAGATCGTGTTCAACGTTCGGGGCGATATTGGAGGTTTCGGCGTCGGCTCCGACTTCAGCTGGAACGCGCTTGCTGTTTTGGGCTATCGATTCACGAAGGATATCACCGGCCTCATGGGATACCGGGCCCTCTACGTGGACTACAAGGCGGGAACAAGCAGCATCAGGTACAATGCGACGATCCACGGTCCTGTACTGGGGCTGTGCTTTTCCTTTTAGAACGTCCGGGATGTCCCGATATCTCCTTCACCAGGAACCGGGGGGTTCGTTAACAGGTGCGTGACTCTTTCACGCGAGCCTTGACCTCTTGCTCCCGTTATAATGCCCCTGCCCTGTTCTCCCGAAGCCTGAAACCCCGGAAGGCGCGCTTCATTGACATTTTCGGGGGAGAGGAACAGCATCATCTCAGTACACCATCTGCAATAGTCGTTGCCCGCCCTGATCCGGCAGAACCTGAACAGCGCTCGTTAATCCTCATGATCAATCGGCAAGGGACTTCGCGATTGACAGCTTCAGGATGCCTCCAAAGCTCCGGGAGAATGGTGCCGAAGGGGTCGGGGGTTGAGCTGTTCGCTCGTGAACGAACTCCCCCCGGGGCTAGCCGTTATATCCTAACGGGTCGACTTGCCTTTTTCGTTGATCCTCCCTACATTATGAGTGACTTTAGTCGAACACACCTGCAGAAGGAGGGACGGGCGATGGATAAGCAATGGTCGTACAAAGGCTACGATATCAGCGATGGCCTGAGGCCGGGAAGCAAGCATTTTCAGTACTTCTATGTTGTCTCCGAAGGGGAAAAGAAGAAGTGCCACTATTGCGTGTGGATCGTGGACGAAGCCCTGTCTCGCTTGAGCCAATCGGGAGACTATGCTTCGATCGTGTCTTCTCAAAGAGACAAATGGAATGGATGGGTCAAGGGAAAGATCGATTCCGGGGATTTCGGCAACAAGGTCCTGAAGTATGACCCTGACGGCGAGAAGGAGATCGATCTGTCAGAGATGACGTCCCATCTGTCGATGGAGTAGATCCGCTGGCATTAAGAAGGAGCGTCCCTTCAATGCCGGAGACTGATTCACTCCTTCTGATGGAGTTGAGAACGTAATTTTCTTGCGCACTCGGGGCAGTAGGTGTGGGAAAAGTCCACTTCTGCCCGGTTTCTGATGTACTCTTCCATCTGTTCCCAGCCCCCATCATCGTTGCGTATTCTCTTGCAGGAAGAACAAATGCGGAGCAACCCTCTTAAGACCTTGGCCTGAGAAAGCGCTTCCTTAAGGTGAAGAATGAGGCTCTCCTGTTCTTCCTCTGCCAGTTTACGTTCCGTTTCCAATCGCTCCAGTTCCTTGATTCTCTGTCTTAAGAGCGTGATCTCTTTAACCAGTTCCTGCCGTGTCTTAGATGAGTTTTTCATCTGGCCTTCCTATGGTAATGAGTACTGTCTACCGTACTATATAGATCACGCTGGGAATATCGGTATATGATTGACATCACATTATGAGCACAAACTAGTAATCTTATTTTACATGTAGAATTGGTTTACAGGCGAAAAGCACCCGGGGGATCAGGAATGTCCCCTGGCCGTCCCTGAAGAGTCCTGGACTCTTTTTCATCCCGGAAGTAATACTCCCATACCCGGATCCAGCAGGAGGGCAGGAAGAGTTCTTTCAGGAAGAGCTTGTGGAAAAAGATCGCGTTTTTCGTTCCATGTTCTTTTCGCTCTGGTCGGTTCTCTTATGCTTCGTCGGGTTAAACCCTGTCGGGATGTTTCTGTCCCTGTGGGCCCTCACCATCCCGGCACGGGCGCTGGCATGCCTGGGGCTCTATCACGGGATAAGAACCATCCTGTTGCGTGAACCCCGTAAGACTCTCGCAATCATTGGCACAAGGGGGCATCAGCGTCCGGCGGTCAGGAACCTGTGCACCCGGTTGGCGGCATTTGCCGAGATGT
>MVRP01000273.1 GCA_002067405.1 Syntrophorhabdaceae bacterium PtaU1.Bin034
TTGAAAACCGGATTGCCGCAATTGCAGCGGCAGAGCGGCAGAAGTTCGGATCAGGGCAGAAGTTCCTGCGGGGTGTCTTTTCGGGTGGCTCTTTTTGTTACGAGTCAATGATATATCTGCGAAGGCAACTGGCCAATCTTCACTCGAACAGCCCTGTCTCCGGCATCGCCAAGCTCGCCGATGCCTTTATCTCTGTGGAACACACCCTGGTCGATCTGGGTGAGGATGAATTCACCCGGGGCAGGGTTCACCCCATGATCGATCCTTCCCCCGTCGCTGATCGTCTTCGTAAGGAAGCGGCGGAGGAATCGGTCGCAGTCATCCTCTTTGACGTGGTACTCGGTTATGGTGCTCATCCTGACCCTGCTGGAGTTCTTGTTCCCGCTATTGGTCTCGTACGGGAGCAGGCATCACGGGCAGGACGACATGTTTCCTTTGTAACGCACGTGTGCGGCACCGACGGAGATCCCCAGGGAAGAGAGGAACAGGAAGAAAAACTCAGAAATGCGGGCGTCCGGGTGATGGCCACCAATCTCCAGGCTGCACAGGTAGCGGCAGAGTTGCTGAAGAGGTGAGTGTATGAAACAGGTGGGAGAATCGTTACGCGAAAAGCCGATAAAAGTGATTAATATCGGTCTCGAACTCTTTCTGGAATCGCTCGTTTCACAGGGCGTCGAGGCCGTGCATGTGGACTGGAGGCCGCCTGCGGAGGGCGATCAACGGATGGCCGGGCTCCTGGAGAAGCTGCTGTAACGGGCAAGAAGGCTATGAAGAGCGAAGGAAAGAAAGTGGTTATTGCCCTTGGCGGAAATGCGATTAACCTGCCCCATCAGCGCGGCACCTTTAAAGAGCAGTACGACCATATCAGATCTGCGTGTGTCCCTATTATGGAGCTCATCAGGAACGGGGTGTCCGTCGTGCTTACCCACGGCAGCGGTCCGCAGGTCGGCAACCTTTTGATACAGGAGGATGCCGCAGCGGATCTTGTGCCCCCCCAGCCGACGGACATCTGTGCAGCCATGGTGCAGGGACAGGTTGGGTACATGATCCAGCAGGCGATCAGCAATACGCTCATCGACATCGGACTGAGCATTGAAGCGGTTACCGTCATCAGCAGGGTCCTGATCAGGGAGGACGATCCCGCTTTTGCCAACCCCTCGAAACCTGTAGGGCCTTTTTACACCGCGGACCAGGCAGCCCGGTACGTAAGGGAGAGAGGGTATACCATGAAACAAATATACCCGGGTAATGACAGATCCTTTCGAAGGGTCGTGCCCAGTCCCTATCCTCTCGGGATCATTGAAAAGAACATAATCAGACACCTTGTGGCGGAAGGAACTGTAGTGATCGCATGCGGCGGCGGCGGCATACCCGTGTACCTCCGAAAGAACGGACATTATCACGGCGTGGAAGCTGTGGTCGACAAGGACCTTTGCGCGGCAAAACTCGGGGAGGAGGTCGGGGCGGATATATTGTTGATATTGACTGATACCTCGTACGTGTGGCTTAATTTCGCTAGCCCCGAGGCGACTCCGCTCGTCTCTGTCGACCTTCACACCATGAAAGGCTACCTAAAAGAAGGACAGTTTCTGGAAGGCACCATGAAACCGAAGGTCGAGGCGTGTGTTCGTTTTCTGGAGACAGGTGGGGAGCGTGCGGTCATTGCCTCTCTTGCCGATGTAGCTCCTGCCTTCCAGGGCACGGCAGGGACTCAGATCATTCCCGGCGGGAAAAGGCCGGAAAGGAAGGGGACGACCAAATGATCAGAAAATCAAGTGACCTGGTGCTGAACAATCTTCTGGATTTGATTATGAGTGGCGCCGTGCAGCCAGGGGCAAAGCTCCTGCCCGCAGAGACATTGGCGAAAAGCCTGAAGGTCAGTGTAACGTCCGCCAGGGAAGCGGTCCAAAATCTCGCAACCATCGGGCTGGTTCAGATCATTCATGGAAGAGGCATATTCGTCACGGAAGGCCGGCCGATCATCGAGGAACTTCTCGAGGCAAGAAGGGCAGTGGAACCGTTCGGCGCTGCAATGGCGGCGGAGCGCATCGACAACGAAACGCTCTCTGAGATGCGATACCTTGTGGACGAGATGGATAAAAGCATCGAAAAGGGCAACACCGACCTGTTTAACGAATATGATTACCAGTTCCACATCCTGATGGGAAAAGCTGCTGGCAATCGCTTTATCTTCAAGACGCTCCTCAACATACGGGACCTGCTTAAGTACCAGGTGTCGGCGGTGAACGCAATCCCCAGCCTCCTCAAGGCCTCCGTCGTAAGGCACCGGCAGATCTTCGAGGCGATCAGCGGGCGAAAGCCCGAACTCGCCCGGCAGTTGATGGAACAGCACATCACGGAGGCAGTCGAGTTTTGGAAAAAGAATCAGCCGGTCACAGAGCACCAGCCGGTTCCGATCATCCAGGAAGTAGCCGAGTGACACGGGTTGCAGTAAATCATGCAGTCGCCGAGAGTATATTCCGTAGCGCCCTTGCCGCAGCGGATCCCTGCACGCGGGTTTTGTCCTGCACGCGGCAACTGCGGGCGTTCTACGAGGAAGGCGGCTTCAAGCAATTGTACGTTGTCGGCTTCGGAAAAGCGGCGTGCGCCATGGCCCGAGGGGTGGAAAAGGGGATTCCTGATCTCGTCAGGACGGGCATTCTCATCACCAAAGACGGCTATGCGCAGTCAACACTTTCGCCTCGGTTCCATGTCTTCCAGGCAGGCCATCCTGTTCCCGATGAACGGGGTGTGGAGGGTGCCCGGAAGATTATGGCCCTTGCCCGTGAAGCTGACGAGAAAACAATGCTGCTCTGCCTTGTATCGGGCGGAGGCTCGGCCCTTTTTGTCATGCCCGCAGACGAAGTGACTCTTCATGAAAAGCAACTGGTTACCGACATGCTCCTCCGGGCCGGGGCCACAATCGAAGAACTGAACGCAGTGCGCAAACACCTGTCAATGGTCAAGGGTGGCCAGCTTGCAGCCCTTGCGTACCCCGCTTCGGTTGTTTCCCTGATTCTTTCCGATGTGATCGGAGACCGCCTTGACGTCATCGCCTCGGGTCCCACTGTTGCCGACCCCACAACCTTTGGCGATGCCTTGGCGTCCCTTGAGAAATATAGCCTGTTGGACAGGGTCCCCGAATCCGTACGCATCTTTCTCCAGGACGGGGCGGCAGGCAGATACGCCGACACTCCCAAGGATGGCGATGTCGTGATGGACCGGGCAAGGAACTGGATTATCGGGAACAACAAACTCGCTCTCGACGCAGCGGTCCAACAGGCAAGGGGACTAGGGTTCGACGCCCGCATTCTTTCCGATGCTCTTTGCGGTGAGGCCCGGACGGTGGCTGAAATGCTCGCACAACGGGCGCTGGCCGAACAGCGCAGAATGAGTAATGGTTCCAGACCCGTGTGTCTGCTGGCAGGAGGAGAGACGACAGTCACTGTGAAAGGGGCCGGCAAGGGTGGCAGGAGCACCGAGATGGCCCTTGCTTTTGGCATGGCCATAGAGGGTAGGAGCAACATCGTGTTTTTGGCGGCAGGCACGGACGGCACTGATGGACCAACCGATGCCGCAGGTGCCTTTGCGGACGGCGTAACGGTGAGAGAAGGAGGAATCGCCGGTCATTCAGCCGAACAGTATCTCCTCCGCAACGATTCCTACACCTATTTCAGGGAAACCGGCGGGCTTTTTGTGACCGGCCCAACCGGCACCAACGTCATGGATATCGATATCGTCCTGATCGGCCCCGAAACATAAGCGGTAGGGGATTTCGACGTCTTCGCAGATAGCCGCATCTTCATGTCCGCGTTCCTTGAATGTTCGCTTCAAAACAACGCCCTGCCCTTCGCGGCAAGGGCTTTCTTTGTCCTCTCGGAAATAAGATCCCTTTCCAACTCTGCGAGGAGAGAAAAGATAGTGACCAACACCTTCGGCTGTTCGTCATAAGGCCTACAAGTACGGGTGGTATGCAGAAATGCTTGAATCACCTGCAGGAATCGGTGAATAATAAAAGCCGTATGAAGTTGAAGAGATCGACAGTGTTGACGGTACTGCTGCTAATCGCCATTATCTGCCCTTGTCCCGCGTTGGGCGGGGGGTCTTCGAAGACCGGTACGTTAAGCTTCGTTCTCGAAAACGACCTGTTCTATGATGTTGACCGGCACTATACCAATGGGGTACGGTTGATCTGGGTGCCGGGCCGGGATGCGTCCACACCGGAATGGGCCATGAAGGCAGCCGGCCTTGTGCCGTGGTTCCCTAAAGAGGGCGAGGTTCGCCACGGCTATGCGTTCGGCCAGAGCATGTTCACGCCGGGCGATATTACCGATGCAGATCCCCCCAGGTCGGATCGCCCCTATGCGGGATGGCTATACGGGACGATCGGGTTAGGGGTGAGGTCGGGCCGGCAGCTGGACCAGCTCGGAATAACCTTCGGCATGGTGGGTCCGGCATCCCTGGCAGAGCAAACCCAGAAAATCATCCACAGGATCGTCAATTCGAACTATCCCCAGGGCTGGCATACCCAACTGCACAATGAGCCGGGCATCGTCGTGACCTCCCAACGCAGTTGGCGAAGCCCCGCCGTCACAACCCTCTTTGGGAACGAGCTGGATTTCACCCCTCACGCGGGCATAGCCCTCGGCAACGTATTCACCTACGGTAATACAGGCGTCACAGTGCGCTACGGCAAGGAACTGCCCAACGACTACGGGCCGCCGCGCATCGAGCCCGGCATACCGGGCTC
>MVRP01000274.1 GCA_002067405.1 Syntrophorhabdaceae bacterium PtaU1.Bin034
GCGTATTCACCCTCGTCCCTTTCGAGAGGGAAACCGAGGAGCCTTGTGCGCACGATTACGACAAATAAGAGCACCAGGCCCAGGAAGATCCACTCATACCGGCTGTCGAAAGAACGTCCGGTCTTTCCCCCGGCCGTGCCCGGCGGTTTCGCCGGAGTTTGAACCCCGGACGGATGGCTTCCCTGCTTCTTCATATCGGGTGCCGGCGGATTTTTCGCGGGTGAATGCTCCTGCCGTTTTCTTTTTGCCAAGAAGTCTCCCACAGAGGTTCGGTGATTTTAACGACTATCATAACGCATCGTTATAGATAAAGCAATATAACGAAAAAGGGCCACGGGCGGGAGGCCGCAGGCTTTCCTTATCCTCATTCTCAGTTTCGCTATCGATGCTATCCCAAAAACGAGTTTTGATTTTTTTTGAAAATTTTCGTTGCACGGTACATCGTTAGTGTGTAGGATATATAACGCTGCACGCCGGTATGTTCTTTGTTTATGCGATGACTATTTCTGCCGTATGTCGGCGGATAGTAAGGACGCCGTCCAGCGGTAGCCTGTTCGCAAAAAGGCCCGGTGCCCGCAGAACATCGGCCAATCGAATTCCGGCGCTCAACCGCGATTCTTCCTTCGCAGGCCCGTCCGGGAAGGGGCCGATGAACCGTCATCCGAAATCTCTGTCGCGGCAGGCGCGGCCGCCCCATGATTCCCGCCAGGCACGATTGCCCAGGCGCCGCGAAGGAGGTGCCATGCGGTACCTGAAGGCCTACGCCATGGCCAACCCGCGGAAAAGCATCGCGGTCATTGCGTTTGCCGCAGCGATGGTCAGTTGTTACCCCGTTTTTTTTGGTATGTCTTTCGTCTCGCCTATCGTGGCGCTCCTCTATCCCCTTCCGCCTTTTGTGCCCGGTGGTCCTGTTACGGAGTTTATCGGCGAGAACTTCCGCATGTCCGATACCGGCGCTACCTCGTGGAGCATTGTGCCCAATACCGTGGTGCAATGGGCGGCACTGGCACGGGACTGGGAATTTCCGTTCTGGACACGGTACGTCGGCTGCGGCACACCCCTTTTCGCACAAGGCCAGTCCATGATCGGCGACATCCTTCACTGGATTCCCGTTGCGGCGGGAGGAAGCGCCGTCGCGTGGGATATAAAGTTCGTTCTCTCGAAGGCGGTTTTTGCGACGGGAGTGGGGCTTCTCGCATTCAGGTTTACGTCCAGCCTGCCTGCGGGCCTTCTGCTCGCGGTCTCCGGTTGTTTCCTCGGTTTTTTCGCGTACCGGTTCAACCACCCCGCCTTTTTCGTCCTCACGTACGCCCCCTGGATCGTGCTCCAGTGGGCCCGGCTCGGGGATACCCTGGCCGTGGCCCATCCACGCATAAGAAGCTGTGCGATCCATGCCGGGCTTCTCGCTGCCGTCACGTGGCTGCAACTCAATGCCGGCGCCACCAAGGAAGGCGTGATCACGGCGTGTTTCATGCATTCCCTCGGGATACTGGCATTCGTCGACCCGGTCCGCGCCAAGTGGGGATGGATCCGCTCCTTCGCCATCGCCATCGGCTTCAGCCTCGGCGCCGTCACGGTCGCGGCGCCGCACTGGCTCCTTTTTCTGGACGCGCTCGCCAAATCATACACGAACTACGACGACCCCGTGGTTCTTACCTATCCACTGTGGAGCTTCGCCGGGTTCTTCGACAATTTCTTTTTTCAGCAGATAGACGGGACGCTACACGGCCCGTCCACGAACATCTTTGTGCTGCTCTGCATGGTGAGCGGCCTCCTGGGCCTGCGCCGGATCAAATCGATCCACTTCCGCGGCGCCTGGATATTGTTTGCCGTGGCATTCTGTGTGGCCTTCGGCCTGCTCCCCAATTCCGTGCTCGCCTCGATCCCGTTCATCAAAAACATACACCATGTGGGAAATACTTTTTCCGTGCCCATGATGGTGCTCGCATTGATTCTTGCGGGATTCGGCATACAGGAATACGCTGCGGCGCCGCGAAAACGGAAGAAGCTGATCGCCTGGTTGTCGCTCTCGGTCCTCTTCGGGCTCTCGGTCTTCTATATGGTGGTGAATCCCGCGCTCTCGACCGGTGTCCTCTTTGCGCTCGCCCTTGCCATGCTCATTTTCGGCCTGGTGGCGCTTCATGGACTCGCCGCGCAAGGCGGCCGCCCGTTGAAGTATGCCCTCACGGTAGTAGCCTGTTGCTTCATCTTGTTGCACGTTCGTCACGGTATGCACCTGATGACGGGCACCGGCCTGGATCTCTATGTGGTAAATCCGGGACCGAGGGCGGACCTGTCCGGGGAATCCCGGGCCGTTGCCTACCTGAAGCAACGTCTTGCGGCACAGGGCGAGCCAGCGCGCGTCATCGGCGAGCGCGGCGTAATGTTTCCGGGTTCTAGCTCGCTGCTCGGTCTTGAAAGCCTTGTATCGGTCGAGCCGTTACGGAACAGGGAGTATGAGGATTTACTGGCCCTTGTCGACTACCCTTACATAGACTGGAAATGGCTGCGCCTCATAAGGAACGACCAGATCGCCGCCCGGGCGCCTTCGCTCGATTTGCTGAACGTGCGGTACATGCTGGCCGGGCACGGTACTCCCATGCCCCAGGATATGAGGTTGGTCCATTCGTCGGACCTCGACGTGTGGGAACGGCCGACAGCCTGGCCCAGGGCGTTCTTCGTGAACCGGGTGTTCGAGGTCCGCGCACCCACCGACATCCTGGCCGTATTGTATAAATTTCCCCACATGCCTTTTGCTGCCGTGGAAAACCGGTCCATTCCCCCGTGGATGCCCGCTCAAACCGACACCGCGTACCGGGTCGTGCCCGCGCGCCGCTACTCGCTGACCAACAACAGCACCCGTTTCTCCGTCGACGCGACCGGCCCCGGCCTCATTGTGCTCGGCGAGACCTATTATCCGGGGGATTTTGTAGCGAAGGTGAACGGCGCGGCAATGGAATATGTCCGGGTCAACCATGCGTTCAAAGGGATCTGGGTCGGGAAGACAGGCACGTATGATGTCGAGTTCACCTACAGGCCCGCAAGGCTCTCGCAGGCAATGATTGTTTGCCTTTGCGGCGCGGTGATGCTCCTCGTGCTGTGCATGGTAAGCTCATGGACACGTAGCGCAAGGGAACCGAGTGCGGGACGGGGAGGCGGGCAAAGGAGCTCCACCGGATGATTGCAAGGTCGATCGCATATTTCTCACGGGACCGGACCCTGATTGCCCGGTTCGGTCTCGTCGGGATCATTACTTTCGCGCTCAACTGTTTTCTCCTGTGGTTGTTCTATGGCGTGGCCGCGCTAGACTACCGCATCGCCGTCAGTATAGCTTATGTTCTTGTGGTTGTTGCGCATTTCCTGCTTAATCGGGCATTCACCTACAAGGCCCGGGGCTCGTCCATTCTCGGTCAGGTGGGCAAATATACGGGAATGCTCATATCCAACTATTTTCTTACTCTTATTATCACCATGTGTACCGTTGAGCTGTGCAGCCTGTCGCCCTATTGGGGTGCCGTCTTCGCGACCATGGCGAGTGCTGTTTCGAGCTTCATATTGATGAAGCATTTTGTCTTTTATGATTAACGGATACAACGGTCTTCACTCATTGCCCTTATCACGGATGTTATTGGGACAAATGCAAAGAGTGGCGGCTTTTGCTACCGGGTCGGGCATAGCGGGTGTTCCGGCACGTACGAACAGATTCTTGCGGGGAGGAAAAGATGCATCGGTCTCTTCAGAGTGCTCCGCGTAGTTTTAGTCCCGGTCGTCGGGAAGTCGTTCTCGCACGCTTCGCTGCCGAGTTGCTTCCCGACGCGGTCGTCTCCGTTCTTGATGTCGGCTGCGGCAACGGATGGCTCGCGAGGCTTGTTATGGAACAACGGCCGATAATCCAGCTAAAGGGTATTGATGTGGTGAGGCAGGACAACACCGCAGTTCCCGTGGAACAGTATGATGGGAAGATATTTCCCTACAGGAACGACTTTTTCGATGCGGTCATGATAATAGACATGCTGCATCATACGGAAGATGCCTTGATGGTTCTACGGGAAGCCCGCAGGGTCAGCCGGAAATACGTTTTGATCAAGGACCATCTTTCAAACGGAATGTTGGCCCATTTTCGTTTGCGGTTCATGGACTACGTAGGGAACCATGTTGCGCACCGGCGCTTCGGCGTGCCGTTGCCGTACAATTTTCTTTCGAGCGCCGAGTGGGAAGAGCTGTATGATGCGTCAGGTCTTTCCGTGGTGGAGAAACGGCAGAGCGTGCAACTGTACCCGCCGGGATTGCAGTTGATTTTCGGGCGGGGCTTGCAGTTTTTCGCCCTGTTGGAGAAAAGGACGCACGAGTCGCCTTCCGGCGGAAAGGAGTAAGGTATGAAGCATCTGGTCATTGGCGGAGCGGGGTTTATCGGCTCGCACGTCACGCGGCGGCTTCTTCTCGGCGAGCCCGCCTCCACGGTGACGATCTATGACAATTACAGCTCAGATCCCGAGAACGCGGATTATCGTCTTCGGGACGTTCTCGGTCACCCGGGGCTGACGATCGTGCGGGACGACGTAAATAACCTGAGCCGCCTGGTGAGGGCCATGGCCGGATGCGATACGGTGTGGCATTTTGCGTCCAACCCCGACATCGCGAAAGCCATGACGGACCCGACAGTCGACTTTCGTGAAGGGACCGCCCTGACGCAGAACGTGGTGGAGGCCATGCGCCTTTCCGGAGCAAGCGACCTG
>MVRP01000275.1 GCA_002067405.1 Syntrophorhabdaceae bacterium PtaU1.Bin034
TGCAGAGGAGCTGAGATGCAGAGGAGCTGAGGTGAAAAAGCATTTTCTCCTCCGCCCCTCTGCATAGCAAGGGGCTCCCTTTCCCAAATGTGCCTCATCGAGTGTCCGCGACCGAGGTGCTGATGGGTATTTTCTCCTCCGCTCCTCAGCCCCTCCGCTCCTCTGCCAATGACAGCTATGACATGGGACCGGGCAAAAAATATACTGGCCGTGAGGCTGGACTCAATCGGCGACGTGCTGATGACCACACCTGCCATCAGGGCGCTCAGGGAGTCCGGACCGGATCGACGGATTTTCCTGCTGACCTCTCCTTCAGGTGCGGAGGCAGCGGCGCTTGTCCCGGAGATCGATGAAATAGTGGTGTATGAAGCGCCCTGGATGAAGGCGACCCCGCAACGGGACGACAGCGGGGCAGAATATGACATGATAGACCGGCTCCGGCGATGCGGGTTGGACGGCGCCGTCATTTTCACCGTCTACAGCCAGAACCCTTTCCCTGCCGCGCTTCTCTGTTATCTGGCGGATATACCGCTGCGGCTGGCCCACTGCCGGGAGAACCCCTACCAGGTCCTGACCGACTGGGTAGCGGAGAAGGAGCCCCAGGAGATGTTGCGCCACGAAGTCCGTCGCCAGCTCGATCTGGTCGCCTCCATCGGCTGCACGACCCGTAATGAACGACTGTCGCTGGCTGTGCCGAAGAAAGCCGTCAGGTCGATCGGCCGGGTGCTGAAAGAAATGGGAGTGGGCGAAGGGCGTCCTTTTGTCGTAATCCATCCCGGTGCGACCGCGCCGTCCCGTCGATACCCGCCTGAGAAGTTTGCCGAACTCGGGCGCAGGGTCGTGCGGGAGCTGGGCTTGCAGGTGGTGTTCACGGGAACGGAATCTGAGGTCGCACTTGTGGAAAAGATACAGTCGTCCATGGGGGTCGCGTCGTTTTCGCTTGCAGGAGTGCTCGACCTGGCGGAGCTTGCCGCGCTTCTTTCCTCCTCGGCCCTCCTCATCTCGAACAACACGGGTCCCGCCCATGTGGCAGCCGCTGTCGGGGCCCCGGTGGTAAGCCTTTATGCGCTCACGAACCCTCAGCACGTGCCGTGGCGTGTGCCGGGCAGGGTGCTCTTCCACGACATGCCCTGCAAGTACTGCTATAAAAGCATCTGTCCCAGGGGGCACAACGACTGTCTGAGACTTGTACCGCCGTCGGACGTGTTTTCCGCTGTTTCGGCACTTTATGACGAAACCGGGGCTGTGAAGGCAGCCCGGGAAGTATCTTGAGTAGCCCCCTCGATATTCTTATCCCCACGTGTGACCGGCCGGCTGCCCTTGCCGTGACCCTCACGGGCCTCTCTTATCAGGGCTTTCCGGACTTCGGCGTCGTGATCTCCGACCAGACGCCGGAGGGCAACGTCTTCACCGCGGGCGAAGTAAAGGCTGCGGTGCGACTTCTTCAAAGGCATCATACGGTCAGGGAATACAGGCACCTCCCAAAAAGGGGCATGGCGGAACAGCGCCATTTCCTGGTCAGTCTCTCAGTCGCGCCGTACGTGCTCTTTCTTGACGATGACCTGGTTCTCGACCCGTGGGTAGTCGAGGTTATGCTCGCAATTATCCGAGAAGAGGGATGCGGGTTTGTCGGGTGTGCGCCGATCGGATTGAGTTATGTGGGCGACAAGAGACCCGACGAACAGCACATCGAATTCTGGGATGGCAGGGTGCGACCGGAGACAGTGCGGCCGGACACACCTTCATGGGAGCGGTACAAGCTCCATAACGCCGCTAACATCTTCCATGTGCAGGAGCAGATGGGACTCACGCCCGAAACACGGAGGACGTACCGCATCGCATGGGTCGGGGGATGCGTTCTCTATGACCGGGAAAAGCTGATGGAGACAGGAGGTTTTTCTTTCTGGCACCTTCTTCCGCCGAACCACGCGGGAGAAGAGATCGTTGCCCAGTTGAGGCTGATGTCCCTCTACGGAGGATGCGGGATTATCCCTTCCGGAGTGTTTCACCAGGAATTGCCGACCACGGTTCCTGACAGGAAGTACGACGCGCCAAGGATGATAAAGCTTTAAGGCTGCCACGCCTTTTCCCACTGGACATGTACACTCTCGGCATCAACGCTGCCTTCCACGATACTGCCGCAGCCCTTGTCAAAGACGGCCGGGTCATCGCTGCGGCCGAGGAAGAGCGTTTCAACAGGGTAAAACACGGTAAGCGGCCCATTCCCTTCTCCGCCTACGAGCTTCCCTTCCATGCCATCGACTATTGCCTTCGGGAAGCCGGAATCACGCTTGCCGGTGTTGATCACGTCGGGTACTCCTACGATCCTTTCCTTCGTCTGGGGAAGGGTAGGGAAAAGGAGGTTCTGACCCTGCCCCTCGAGCCCAGCGCCTTTCCTGTCCCCGACGAATGGGAAGCTGCATGGGACCCCCTTTTCCTGTCCTTTATTGTGAACGCGCCTCGCCATCTCGTCGGAGGAGTGCCGCACCATCTTGAGAAGCGGTTCAGGGATGCGAGGATCGACCTTTCCCGCTGGCACTTTATCGACCACCATCTTTGCCATGCTGCAAGCGCCTTCTACGCATCTCCCTTTGACGAGGCGGCCATTCTCACCATGGACGGCAGGGGAGAAAAAGCGACCACCACTTACGGCACAGGCAGGGGCAGCCAGGTCGAGCGGATAGGCCAGGTCGATATGCCCCATTCGCTCGGCATGCTCTACGAGCAGGTGACATCGCACCTCGGGTTCCTCCATTCAAGCGACGAGTATAAGGTGATGGCCCTTGCGTCGTTTGGAAGGCCACGATACCTCACGGCTTTCCGGAATGCGATCCGCGTAGGGGAGGAAGGGCAATACCAAATTGAGACCGGGAGACTATGGAAGGAGCTTGGACCTCCCCGCCTGCCGGGCGAGCCTCTCAGGCAACGGCATAAAGACATTGCCCATTCTCTGCAGGGCGCCCTGGAAGAGTCGGTGCTCAAGATCGTGCGATGGCTGCATCAGGTGACAAAATCAGACAACCTGTGCATGGCGGGAGGGGTGGCGCTGAACTGTGTGCTCAACAGCAGCATCAGGGAACAAGGGTCTTTCCGCAACGTTTGGGTCCAGCCTGCCGCAGGGGATGCAGGGAGCGCCCTCGGCGCAGCCCTCCTTGTCGATGTGAAGGAAAGGCATGGTGCGGCCCGGCCCTACCGGATGGAACACGTCTTTCTCGGCCCCGGATATTCCGACCGGGACATTGAGCAGGCCCTGAGATCCTCCGGCCTTCCCGTGAATAAGCTGGAAAACGTCGCGGAGCAGACAGCGAAGCTCCTTGAAAAAGATATGATAGTCGGTTGGTTCCAGGGCCGGATGGAATTCGGGCCGAGGGCGCTGGGTGCCCGCTCCATACTGGCCTCACCCCTTCATGCCGATATGCAGACAAGGCTCAACTTTATCAAGGAACGCGAGGATTTCCGGCCGGTGGCCCCGGTCGTGATAGAGGAAGAAGCGCCCCATTGGTTCAGTGTGAACGGCTCTTCCTCACCATTCATGCTCTTTGTCTATGACGTCCTGTCCGACAGGGCTGCCCGGATTCCGGCTGTCTGTCATATTGACGGCACTGCCCGCATCCAAACCATAAATCGTGATCAGAATCCTCGCTACTATGAATTGTTGCGCGCTTTTCAGTCCCGGACCGGCGTGCCGGTTCTGGTCAACACGTCGTTCAACACCCGTGGCCGCCCGATAGTCTGCTCGCCCCAGGATGCGCTTGAATGCTTCTGGACGACACCCCTGGACGCGCTGGTCATGGGCACATATTTGCTTACCAAGCAGAGGGACTAGATGGGTGTCAGAGTGTCGGTCATTATTCCTACTTCCGGCAGGACGGAGCTGCTGAAAAGATGCCTCACCGCGCTTTGTACCCAGGATTTTGACCGGTCCCAGTATGAGATCATCGTGGCAGACGATGGAGGAAGCCCTGAGACAAAGCGCCTCGTGAAGGGTATGGACGTGAACGGAACGTCCCTTCGCTACGTGCCGGTGACAGGCAATCACGGGCCGGCCGCGGCAAGGAATACGGGACTCAGGCATTCCAGGGGAGAGATCGTTGCCTTTACGGATGATGATTGCATCCCGAGCCCTGAGTGGCTGAAAGCGGGAACTGCTGCCTTTGTGGACGGTATCGTGGGAGCGTCGGGCAAGATTGTCGTTCCCCTGCCCGAACGGCCGAGCGACTATGAGCTGAACGCCTCCCGCCTTGAATTCTCCCAGTTCGTGACTGCGAACTGTTTTTACCGAAAGCCGGCCCTCATGAAAATCGGCGGTTTCGACGAGAGGTTCCGTATCGCATGGAGGGAAGACAGCGATCTTTTCTTCAGACTGCTGAAAGGGCAAAACCGCCTGACGGAGGCGCCCGACGCAATCGTCGTCCATCCTGTCCGTCCGGCGCCGTGGGGCATCAGCATAAGCCAGCAGAAGAAGAACGTTTTTAATGCCCTCCTGTACAAGAAACACCGCCGGTTTTACCGGGAAAGGCTCAAACCCGTTTTCCCCTGGCATTATTACGCAATTGTCCTGGCTCTGATCGTATCGGTCGTTTCCCTGGTGACCGGACACCCGGGCCTGTCCCTTGGGGCCTTTGCTTTTTGGTTTGTGGCGACTTTATTCTTTTGCCTGCATCGCCTGAAGCGGTCTTC
>MVRP01000276.1 GCA_002067405.1 Syntrophorhabdaceae bacterium PtaU1.Bin034
CTCGGCTACCCGCATCCAAGACTTGTGGAGATCGTCATGGCCATCATTCAGACGAGACCCGGAGAAACCCTGACGGACGAAGAGGTCATAAACTTCGTGAAGGATCGGGGGCTCGCGAAATACAAATGGCCCGAAAAGATGGTGTATGCGGATATTCCGCGTAATCCTGCGGGAAAAATAGAGAAACCGAAACTCAGGGACATGTACGTCAAACCGGCAAAAGAAGCGATGGAGAAGGAGTTTAAGAAACAATAGGCCTGCAAAGGCCGGTAGCGGCTCAAAAGAAAACACAACGCCCGCCCGGAGGGAGGCGGGCGTTGTGTTTTAAACGTCCATGTTCCATGTCGTTAGCGCACATTTCTGCGCTTTGCCGTCCATCTATACAGTGCTACCGCCTCCTTGCTGTCTTTGCTACCGCTTACCAATTGTCCCTCGATCGTGCCATCTTTGACGACCCCTTGAAAGGAAGTGATCTGCGTCACACCTGCTGCCCGGCTCTTTGAGGAAAAAGAGATCCCGGTGCCGTTGAGGTTCGTATCGTACAGCCGCACTTTTTTGCCGTTTATGAAAATAGTCCCGTGAAAAACCTGGAACGATTGACTGAAGGAGAGCGTTCCGGATGCCGGCCCTCCCGTTCCATGGACGATCACATCCCACGTTCCGTCGATATCGGCGGGAAGGACCCAGAGATATACGGTAGAATCGCCCACCCTCACTGTTTTGTCCGGTAGCCAGTCGCCCATGTCATGCATATGAGAGACAATTCTGGCTCCCGGCTTCAGCTCGGCAAACAGCTTGGGTATAAGAAGAACATTGACGCCGGGAAGCAGGTAAAGCGTGACCACCTGGGCGTCTCTGATGTCGGCGCGGAAGATATCCTCGCGAAGGAACCTTACCTTTCCGGAAACGCCTTCCCTTGCGGCGTTTGTTATGCTCTTCTCCACCAGTTCGGCGTCGATTTCGACACCGACCGCCCTCGCGTTGAAATCTCTGGCTGCAGCTATTACGACGCGTCCGTCACCGCAGCCCAGATCGTAGACTGTATCATTTTCCGATACCGATGCCAGCCGCAACATCTCGTAAACTACATTGGCCGGGGTTGGAAGATAGGGGACATCAGGGTCGGTCTTCGGCCGGGGGCCGCCGGTGCAAGCGAATGCCACGCCAAGAAACACCATGAGCATCAGGAAGAGCGCCCAGGTACGGTATGATCTGCCGCAGAAGCAATTGTCAGGGTGAAAGAACGGCTTGACAGGCGAGTTCAACCTAAACCGATCCCGATTTAATCTCTTCTATGATGTCTGCCGCCTTTTCCTTTATATCGGGTGATTTATCGGTCAGCGCAAGGATGGAAAGCTTCCTTCGAACGTCTTCCTTCTCTCGCGCGGATATACCAGGATATATGTCCTTCAGCTTTTCCATGGTGAGGAACATGATTTCTTCATCCTTGCTGTCGAGCAGAAGGAGGAGGGTAGAGGTGTCGTCGGGAGTCCCGTATTTCTCAACGTACTTCTTTATGGTAGGGAGAAAAGTCGATGAGCTGTAGGTCTTGTGGATCTTATTGTAGAGCTTCTCATGCTCCAGTGTTCCCTTGTCGCCTTTGAAAAGCCGGTTGAGAGCCTCCTTTTGGCGGCCTGTATTCCATCTATCTTTCGGAGCTTCCTTCTTTTCTTTCTTTTCCTGTTTGCTGTGGCTGCTCCTGTCTCTCATCTTGTCTATCTCACGCCACGAGGGTCTTTCGTCGTCTTCGTAGCCCATAATAGCCTCCTCCAAGCCTTTTTATAATTATATATCAAGTGCGAGTTGCGTGAGAAGCGAGGATGTCGATAGGGATGAGTGCAGGGAAGGGAAGCTGAAAGCAGAATCAAGAGATAAAAAAACGGGCCCGCGCAAGACACGCGGGCCCGTTGGGTAGGCGTATGCTATTTATAGCTTAACCACGTTAGCTGCTTGCATGCCTTTGGGCCCCTCTACGACTTCGAAACTGACCGGCTGACCTTCTGTTAAAGATTTGAATCCATTCTCCTGAATCGCGGTATAATGGACAAATACGACCGTACCATCCTCCCCGTTAATAAACCCGAAGCCCCTTGAGTCATTGAACCACTTCACTGTTCCCTTTGGCATTTGAAATACCTCCTTGCTTAATCTTGGAATTGCGGGACGGTTAAACGCTCGCCGGTCTTAGTCTTTCAAGAAGCGTGCCAGGTACTCGGGCGACCTGCCGTAAGCAGGCCTGCTGTTAAAGCGGAGTGTTTATAGATACTTGCATTATCGCGCGACTCCTGCATCTTTGCGGGAGCTGTCTCACGCAGGGAGACACTGTCTTGCGCTGCAAGAATTGTCTTGAAAAACAAGACAGTCTTTTGGAGAAAAAAGGAGAAACCGGGCGCTTTTGGTCAGTGACAAAGAAAGAGATCGTAACTATATTTGATCTCAAGATGTATGGATGCAGGGGTAGTCGCAAAGAAGCCCATTTTATCCTGATCTTGTTCGCTTCGGTGATCCTTGTTTGTCTCCCCGTATGGTCCTGGGCTTACAACCTTTCGGCAGATACGGTCTTGTCGGAGGAGGGTGAGAAGCAGGAAGGCAAGATATACATAAAGGGAGACAAGTACAGGATAGAGCGGCAGGGTGAATCGGATTATATTATTCTTCGACATGACAGGAACCTGATGTGGGTAGTGGTGCCGGCTGAGAAAGTATACGTGGAGCTTCCGTTGGATGAAAAGAAGACACCTAAAATTACGGAGAAGAACCCGAATGAGACGAGCAGGAAGCTGATCGGCACTGAAACCCTGGAGGGTCATCCCACGGAAAAGTATCTCATAACGGTAAAAGAAGGCTCAAAGACGGAGTCGTTCTATCAATGGACGGCAACCGACCTCAATTTCCCCCTCAAGACTTCTGCCGTAGAGGGTGAATGGTCTGTCGAATTCAGAAACGTGAAGAAAAATGTACCCGATAATGTCTTTGAGATACCGGAAGGTTACGAGAAGGCCAAGATTGTGGTGAAACCCGGACCCGAAGGTCAAAAAAGCAAGGCAGCGCCAAAAAAATAGTCCTCCCTTCCCGAAGATCAGGAGATGGCGGGAACGGGTGCCGAACTCCCCTTGCATTGTTATTCGTAACGGAGGGCATCTATAGGATTGAGGAGAGACGCCTTGTACGCGGGATAAAAACCGAAGAATATGCCGACCATTCCGGAGAACGCAAAGGCCAGGACGGCCGAGAGGGGTGAGACATGGGTCCTCCAGCCGGCAACCACGGATAGTATCTCGGAGCAGGTGATGCCGACAATCAAGCCCACGGTGCCGCCTATCAAGGACAGGATGATCGCTTCCATAATGAACTGCAACCTGATGTCCCAGGTTTTTGCGCCGATTGCCATTCTTATTCCGATCTCTCTCGTTCGCTCGGTTACGGAAACGAGCATTATGTTCATGATCCCGATTCCGCCGACGAGGAGGGAAACAGATGCAATAGCGCCGAGGAGAAGGGTCATCACTCTCGTCGATTGCTCGGCCGCCTGCATTATCTGCGTGAGGTTCCTCACCGAGAAGTCGTCTTCCTTTTTGACACCTATCCGGTGCCTCTGCCTGAGAAGCTCGGTAACTTGCTTTTCTGCGATATCGAGGTCCTGAGCACTTCTTGCCTTTACCATGATCTGTCTGACCATGCCCGGGAAAGAGGTGCCGAAGAGCTTCTTCTGGGCGGTGGTGACGGGCACGAAGACCGTATCGTCCTGATCCTGACCCATGACGGATTGTCCCTTTACGGACATTACCCCTACCACCTTGAAGGGGATATTCTTGATCCTGATAATCTGGTCTACAGGATCGATGCCTCCAAACAGATTATCGACGACCGTTTGCCCCAGGAGAGCTACCTTTGTCGCGCTCCGTACATCTTCCTCCGTAATGGGGCGTCCTGATGCGACCGGCCAGTCGCGCACGTTGGTCACCCCGCCTGTCGTACCGCTCACTCCGGTAGACCAGTTGAGGTTTCCATAGACTATCTGGGCAACTCCGTTAAGCACAGGGGCCACATCCTGCACCGCCAGACACTCTCTCTGAATTGCCGTCGCGTCGTCAAGGGTGAGGGTCTGCTGGCTGCCGTGCCCCATTCTTACACCTCCCGATGTCTGGCTTCCGGGAAGGACGATGAGGAGGTTGCTCCCCATGGTCGATATCTGCTCCGTTATCTGACGGCTGGCGCCTGTACCAACGGCGAGCATGGCTATGACCGCCCCCACGCCTATGATGATCCCGAGCATGGTAAGGGCGGACCGCATCTTATTGATCCTGAGCGCCCGCAACGCTATGGTTGCAGTCCATGGTATGCTGATCATTTATCTGCTCTCCCGCACCTCATCCCGGACCAGATGTCCGTCCAGGAATCGTATTATCCGCCTGCTGTATTCGGCAATATCAGGCTCGTGGGTAACGAGGATGATGGTAATGCCCGATTCGGTATTCAATCTCTGGAACAACTCCATTATCTCGACGCTCGTGTGGGTATCGAGGTTTCCGGTCGGCTCGTCAGCAAGGATAATGGGCGCCTCGTTCACGATTGCCCTGGCAATAGCCACGCGCTGTTGCTGTCCGCCGGACAGCTGGTTGGGATGATGGTGCTCCCTTCCTTCCAGCCCGACTGTTCT
>MVRP01000277.1 GCA_002067405.1 Syntrophorhabdaceae bacterium PtaU1.Bin034
AAGAGGTCGTGTCAGCGAGTGCCTATACCGGTTTGTCCACGCCCCATAACTTTTAACTTTAACAGCACGGTACCTCACCAGTGCGCTGCGCAAGATGGATGCTGAAAACGTGCAGATACACTTTCCCGACGACTATGGCGCCGTCTTCCTTGGGGAAGATTTGAAGAGTGCCCACAAGAACGTGATAATGCCGGTACGCGTGGGGTAGTAGAAAATGAGTTTGAACCCTCTCCCTGGATTCCAAGGAGAGGGTTCTTTTTTTGCTCGCAGTGTTTTTGTATTTTTGTGGGGCTTTGTACTATAAATCGTGCAGATGCCTTAATTCCTATTTGGAGGAGTTTCATGACCAAGACTGAATTTGTGGGAAAATTGGCGGAAACGGGTAAGATTACCAAGAAACAGGCAGAAACCGTCTTTTCGGCCTTTGTTGAGACAATCACCGCGCCCCTGAAGGGTGGCGACCCGGTGCATCTCCCGGGACTCGGCACTTTCTCTTCGGTGAAGAGAGAGGCCCGGAAGGGCAGAAACCCGCGGACCGGCCAGGAAATAAAGATCCCAGCTAGGACGGCGGTAAAATTCTCAACCTCCAACTCATTGAACAAGCAGTTGAACGAGCCGAAGAAGGCTCCCGCAAAAGCCGCGGTAAAACCAGCGAAAAAGAAGAAGTAGAACCACCCGGAGGGGGTTGGGTGTCGGTTCCCAGCCTCCTCTCTGCTGCCACTCCGAAACATATGATGACGTGCCTTGCCTGGCACTTGACAAGAGGGACAACTGTCCGTACACTATGGACAGTTGTCCCATATAGGAGGCTGCCATGGAAGCAACAATTTTCCCCGAACAAATATTGGGTATAAAGAAGAAAATGCGGACACCCTTCGATTTTATGACTGCGGCCAAAGACGGGATTGGGAAAAAAGAGATAACTCGTCTTGCGGAAAAAATGTGCGTCCCCATAAGAGTCATTGCTCAGCTGCTCTTGATACACGAACGGACTATCCGAAGACATCCGGAAGACAAAGCATTTGATTTGGCCACGTCAGAAAGAGCGATTAGGCTCGCCCAAGTGACAGCTCGGGGAATAGAGGTATTCGGGAGTGAGGAAGAGTTTTGTGAGTGGCTCAAAGAGCCCATTATGGCTTTCGGGAACAAAGCACCGTTAACCTTAATGGAGTCTATTTATGGGATAGACATGGTCCTCAAGGAACTGGGCCGAATAGAGCATGGAATTATCTCGTGATCGTATACAGGATCACCAAAAAATGGCTGGCGGACGATTTGAGTGGAGAAGGGGCAAAACTGTACGGCGGGCGATGGAATCCGGAAGGTCATCCCGTTGTATATACATCGGAAAGCAGATCATTGGCCGCACTTGAATTTTACGCTCATCGGTCAAGATCTCGCCACTTGATTGACCTTACCCTCGTTCAGATAGTCATTCCCGACGATGTAGAAGCGAAACATTTAAAACTCGGTGACCTTCCTGAAGGATGGGATAACTATCCCGCGCCCGATAGTCTCGCGCTTATCGGTGCTGAGTGGCTGAATTCCAAGTCATCGCTGTCGCTCATAGTACCGTCGGCCATCGTCCCTCAGGAATCCAACGTTCTGATCAATCCCGCTCATGACGAAATGAGACGCGTTTTCATAGGGGAAGTTGAGGAATTCAGTTTTGACAGAAGATTCTTGGCCTGAAAAATGCCACGTTGGTCAATTTGTGCAAAGGAAGAATTGTATGTCTGGTCGGGGTCGAGAGACCCCTGCCGCATCCTTCTCTCAATCATCCCCTGGTCCCTTCTCTCGATCTCGTCACTGAGCACGAGCTCCAAGAATTCCTCGTAGGAGAGCTTCTGTCCTCTCGCATAAGAGACCCGCTCTATGAGGGTGAAGAGGATGCCCGAGAGGCGAAGCCTCCTGAGCACCTGTTTCAGTTCCGTCCTGATTTCCATAGTTCCTCCTTTATGGTAGTTCGGCTCCCGCGGAGCCTTGTTTCCTACTCTTCTTCCTCCTTCTTGGCAAAGTACGACGCCGGTCTCGCAAACCTGGCCGGGGCGATCACCTTTCCGCAGGACATACCTTCGGTCCCTTCGAACCCCCTGGTAATCATTGCCTCCACCCGGCGTACGTCGATGAGATCGAAGGAACACGCCCGGGCACACGCCTTCTCCACCCTGTCCTTGCCGTACTTCTCGGGGAGTTTTAAGAGCTTCTGTGCCTGCCTTAAGCGTGCCCAGGGGAAGTCTCCCTCAAGGAGGAGATCCATGAACGCCTTGCACGAGCTGCCTATCTCTTCTGCCTTCTCGATATGGTAGGAGCAGCTTCTCATGGCGTAGACGGTCTTCTTCTTCGGGTAGTCGTTAAAATCTGTCGAGCGCTTTCCCGGCAGGACGACCGGGTGGGTCTTGATGAGCTGGAAGGACACCGTGTAACCATAGCGCTGCACGCATCTGCTCAGTATCCATGCCCCTACCTTGACGTTGTAACAGGCGTCGCGTAGGTGCATCCATCTATCGGTACTCTCAGCTCCCTGTACCAGGACGAGTTTATCTGCATAACGCCATAATCGAACGAGCCGTTGTTATTGTGGTTGACGGCAGTCGCACTGAAGTTGCTTTCTGTTTTCGCGATGGCCCAGAGAAGCTGTGGCGATATCCTGTATCTCTCGCCGGCCTCATCGAAGCAAAGGCGTAAAGGCATTGGGAAGCGAGGAGTACGATCACGACCGCGAGAAGGCCTGCCCGGCCAACATGACCGCCCCAAATTCCATGTTTCGGTCGTGTCATCACCCGGATATTACTCTCCGCCTTGACGAAGCGACCTACTACAAAGGAGCGCCCTAGCGGCCGCATGGGGATGGAACGCGGATGGGGTCGCACGGGCCTCCAGGGGAGACTTTCTAAAAAGGCCTGTACGCTTGACTATATTTCTTCTTGGCGGGCTTGGCGGACCCTTTCTTCGCTGCCGCCTTCTGAGACCCTTTCTTCGGCCCGTTGAGGCTGCTGCTTATTACGCCCGACGCGGAGAACTTCACCGCCTTCCTGTCGGGTATCTTGATTTCCGTGTCGGATATGCGGGTTCGACGCATGCCCTCACGTACTGTAGTTGACAGTTGAGATCAAGATTTATCCCGACATAGCCTATTAGGCTACTTGACAAAGGCTTGGCGTCGTACTATTGTTTGGTGCATGAGGAAACTTTCAAATCACCCTTTCCTTGCGGGCGCGTTAGTCTTGTTGTCTGTGATCGCAATCCACGTGTGCCTCTCGCAAACCGCGGGCGCCATGATCGTTGACCCGCCTACGCACGTTTCCCAGACGTGCCACAATGGTGATTGCATCGTTGGAGTGAGCGCGGACCGAGGGTCGCTTGCCACGCAAGTATTCTCGGGCATTCTTACACCGCCTGATTCCCTTGCATCCTCTATAGCGCCTCAGTTTTTCGGCATCGATACCGATGCCGTCGGGTATACCCCCGGTATTCCATCACATGGGGTTTCTTCCCCCATCTATCTGAACAACCTCAACCTCCTTTGCTAAACCGAAATACCTGACGTCCCGACGCGTCGTCGCGTCTTGCAAAAGCGACGATTGCAGTTGAAGGGCAGGCTGTAGCCGCAGAAAGACAAGATATGCGGTGATCGCAGTGGGGTAGTTTCGATGGCAGAAATGGTAATTCTGGCGCGTAGACCAGAGAATCATTCGGTATGCGAAACAGTCGGAGTCGATGCACAGGACCCGGCGAACCGAGCGAGACAGACTTTCCTTAAGGAGGAACGAGATGCATGGTTTAGGTTATGCGTATGGTTTTTGGGGCCTGGTGATTTTTAACGTCGGGCTGTTCCTTTTCTTTATCCTCAGTTTTCTGACACCCAAAGGAAAAGGCGAATGGCGGTCCATGGGCGTGACGACTGCCTTCTTCGTCGCCCTCTTCACCGAGATGTATGGTTTCCCTCTCACGATCTACATCCTGGCGGCGATATTCGGACATTCGTACCCCGCGGTGAACCCCTTCTCTCACACCAGCGGACACCTTTGGGTGACGCTCCTCGGGGGCGGTGCCGCCGTGCTGACCGCCATTCACGTGGTGAGCAACGGCCTCGTCGCCGCCGGCTTTATCATCATGTGGAAGGGGTGGAAGCGCGTCCATGGCGCGGAAGGCCGGATGGTGACCGAAGGAGTGTACACCCGGGTGCGGCATCCGCAGTATTCAGGGCTTTTTCTCGTCATGGTCGGCATGTTGATCCAGTGGCCGACGATCGTCACCGCCCTGATGTTCCCCGTCCTGCTGATCGTCTATCACCGCCTGGCGAGAAAAGAAGAGGCGAAGATGATCGAGCAGGAAGGCGATGCATACAGACAGTATGTTGAAAGGACGCCCATGTTCGTGCCGCGCATGAGGAGAGCGGGTCTTAAATCCGGCGGCGCAGACAGCATGGCAAACATAAAGTTATACAGATCCGAGGAAGTGTGATCATGACAAGCTGGCTGATTCTACTTGTGGTAGTGGCGCTTGTCTTCCTTTTGATGAGAAAGGGAGGCATGGGAATGGGGTGCTGCGGCGGCCATTCACACGGGAGCGGAACCGGGCACCCG
>MVRP01000278.1 GCA_002067405.1 Syntrophorhabdaceae bacterium PtaU1.Bin034
CAGGTGGTTTTCTGGCCATAATCGGTTCCTCCCTGTTCCAATGCTAACATGTATCGTATATAATGCAATTAAACAAACTAGGTATAGTTGCTATGTGTAAAAGTTAGGCCTTGCGGGGAAGCAAAAAATTGGCTACCCTCTTCCAGAAGCGCAGCGGCAACTGCGCAAAACCACCGAAAGGGAGGTAGCCAATTTTTTTGGTTCATCCGACTAAAGGATACTTTTGACTTGAAAAAGATGTGGACATACGACCCTATGAAGAGAAGCGACCAACCATCTCTATCGGAGGGGAAGCATTTCCACAAGCCTGTTGTATCACGGATTCGGTCTTGTCGGCTATACCTATGTGAAGACAGCCCATGAGGAAGTCAAGGTGATCTTCACCATCAAGCACAAGAGGGATAAGCTTCACTGCCCGGCATGTGGAAGTAGAGATCTCATCCTCAGGGGTTGTTCGCCGAGACGATTCCGCATGGTGCCCATAGGATCGAAAGTGATTTATCTGGACCTGGACATACAGCGGGTTGCGTGTAGACGCTGCGGGGCGATTCGTCAGGTTGATCTTGGCTTTACCGATTCCCGCTTCTCTATACCAGAGCCTTCGAGCGGTACGTCCTTGAACTCTCGAAACATATGACCATCCTTGATGTGGCCCGCCATCTCCATGTGTCGCGGGATGTCGTCAAGGATATCCAGAAGCGGCACCTCAAGAAGAAGTTCTCCCGGCCGGTACTCAAAGACGTGCGCCATCGATGAAATTACGGTGAAGAAAGGACATCGGTGGTCCTCGACCTTGACGCAGGTGCCGTCATATTCGTCGGTGATGGTAAAGGGGCCTTTTGCCCTCAACCCCTTCCGGATGAGGCTGCGTCATTCTTCCGCAACGATTGAAGCCGTTGCCATCGATATGTCCCCTGCCTATATAAGCGCAGTGATGGACCATCTGCCGAAGGCCACCATTGTTTCCATGTCGTGAAGCTCTTCAACGACAAACTCTCCGATCTTCGAAGGGATCTCTATCGGGAAGCCGAAGACCAACTCCAAAAAGATGTCCTGAAGGGAACCAGATGGCTGCTCCTCAAGAACCCCGGGAACCTCGAGGAAAAGAAGGGGGAGAAGGAACGCCTCGAAGAGGCTCTTCGGATGAATGAATCTCTCTATACTGCCTACTATCTCAAGGAAGATCTCAGGGAGGTATGGAACCAGCCGGGAAAGAAGCAGGCGGAGAAAGTGCTCGACGAGTGGATACGGAAAGCATTATCTTCGGGGATCTCAACCTTCAAAACTATGGCAAAAACCCTCTCTTCGTACAGGTCAGGGATTCTTGCCTACTACAACTTTCCCATCTCTACCGGGCCGCTGGAGGGGACCAACAACAAGATCAAGACCATGAAGCGGCAAGCTTATGGGTTTCGGGATATGGAGTTTTTCAAGCTGAAGATTATGCCCTTCATGAGACCAAGTACGCTTTGGTCGGATGAGCCATTTTTTTGCTTCCCCGCAAGGCCTAACTTTTATACATAGCAACTATACGTAGTTGCGGATCTGCTGCCTGCTTATTGCCTCGCCTTAAATAAAGAACCGTTTCCTACAGGGAGATGAGGCACCCCGGTTCAATGCCGGCGTATGCCCTCTATATATTCCTGCCCCGAAACGATCGGTGCTATCGAGTCAATGATCGGCCTATCCTCGATCACGCCGTCTGGATAGTAGGCGACATGTCTCGCGCCAAGGGCCAGCAAGTATAAGAGTTGTTCCCGAAGAGTCGACTCTTCTATCCAAGATTTCTTCTCCCAGTCGTAGGCCTGGACCTTGAAAATGGTCTTGTTTGTTCCGTTTTTCTTCTTTACGCGGTCGAACATGGCGCTCATCCACTTTCTTGCCTTCGGCTTGCTATCTATCTTCCCCGGCGATGCCATTATGACTGTGTAATCGTAGTTCTTGAGAAAGGATGTAAGATCCTGGGCGAACAACGCTTCTGTTCCGGGATCCACCACGACCTCGCTGCAAATGTTCCTCGCTGTCTTGACGGTCGGCCTGTAGGTCTTGACCGTCTCGATCAAGGCCGAAAGATAACCGTTCAGGGCGGCTATCTTCATAGTGGTCCACTTCTTTTTGACCGCCTCGTTGGAAAGCGCCGTTGGTGTAAGATCGGTTCCGAAAGCCTTTCTGAAAGCGATGGCAGCCGCCGGGTGGTAATCCTCCTTCTCGGTCAAGTACGCATCGTCCTGAAAAAGGATGCCGTCGAAGTTGACGTAAGCGGCGAGGTCCCTGAATATGGCCCGTGAGATTGCGAGGCTCCGCTCGTCGAAGGGAGAGAGGCGTTTGTAGGAAGATTCCGCGATTCGAACCTTGCCGTCCTTTAGCTCACGTACCCACAGGGCTTCATTGTTCTCCCGGCTGGGCAGTTCAAAAGCGAGCGCCGGCATCCAAACGAAGGCCTGCATGCCCCTCGCCTTAATTCTGTTTATAGCGTGGCTCAGGAAATCCATGTCGACGGGCAGGGCGGAATTCGAAAAGTACAGAGCGCTCACGTTGCCTGTTCCTTCGGAATCGTTAAATGCCTGCACTATAACCGTATTTACGCCGAGTGAGGAGAGCCTGTCCAGGCACTTGCCCAGGTTCCTGTCGCTCTCCTTGTATGACTCGGATTTGACGATCTTGTCCAGGTCTATCTGCACGGCTCTGATCTGCGTCGGGTTTACAATACCCTGCTTCAGTTCTTCGGCTACGCGGGGTAGCCACTTGGGCATGTTTTGCGCATAGTAGCGATTGATCCTATCAGGATGACGGATGTCCGAGAAACCGCTGTCCGTAGTCAGGAACATGGAGAAGCCCGCTTTCTTTCCCTCCTCGATAGCCTGCAGATTGTAGGCGCCGTACGGCCACGTGTACACGTTGGGCTTTACGCCCAACTTCTTCTGCAGGACCGAGACACTCATCTCCATGTCGGCTCGTATGCGTTTCCTGTAGCGCTCTTCCGCCTCGTAGGTTTGACTCCGTCTATCGAAGGCGAACGTTGATGATGCCGGTTCTATGTTGCCATGAGGGTTCGAATGGACGTAGGTGTGGAGGTCGTCCGAGTGCGAAGCCACCGTGACGAGACCGGAACTGGCCACCTCCTTTATCATGTCCCAGCTCATGAATTTCTTCTCTTTATGCAAACCGTCCGGGTGGTTTTTCCCTTCCGTCCATGAGGTTACGACCGAGAGGACAGCGGGATAGCCGTAAAGCTTGAGTGCAGGGTAGACGATCTTGTAGAAGCTTAGGTACGCATCGTCGAAAGTGAGGAGGATCGCCTTTTCGGGAAGACTCTTCTTGCCCGCTGCAGCAGCCGCTATATCCGACACGCTTATTGGGTGGTACCCGTTTGCCTTCAGGAAGGCAAAGTGCCTCGTAAGTTCGTCGGGTGTCAAATCTTCCGGCACGTTCGATTTTACCGTGATGTCATGGTACACCAGTGCGATGAACCGATCCGAAGCGAGGCATTTGTCCGGAGCAATCACGATGAGGATAAGGGCGGCCAGAAGCACCGCGGGGCCAGCATTAATGACGCTTGTTCGTCTCGAGACAGAATTTATCGACATTACCGCTCCTCCTGTTGTGGCGACACAAAAGCAGGTTTACCGCCAATTCAGCGGCAATACACGAAATGCACCCGTACAACTGATGCTACGCTTCAGGCCTACCCATCATTTCCGGGGTTTTCAACGTGCTTCTTATTTTCTTTTTGCCTTTGATTCGAAAGGCGGGCGTGTTCGGGAGCCGCCCGGCCGGGTATCGCTGTGCATGACACCTATGTACATGCTACCCAGCATGTAAAATCTTGTCAAGGAAAATTGGGCTTTGTCATTTAACCATTAAAACAGCACTGCTTTGGAACGGTTTAACTTTTAAAACCGCACTGCGTGATACAATGCCTCTACTATTATGATCGAGGAGGGGCATGATGGATGAACAGTTCCACAAGAGGCTGACCGATGAGCAGATGAAGATGACCGTGAAGAAGTACCTGGCGAAAGAGCTAACCGTTTGGCGTTCAGTCACCTTACCGGGTTGATGATTCTCTGAACAGTGGTAACATAGGCAATACCCCATGGACAAACGGCACGTGGCCCGACGTTATTTTCAATGTTTCCTACGAATTTAATGCGTGTGGCAAGATAGGTCCCTGACCTTTAAAGATAGGCATCGGCGGTTTTTACGGCAAAGACAAGTATCTTTTGAATCAGGCAACTACCGCTCTTCCCAATTACAGTGATGAAAAACTGGATAGGTATGGCGACAGCTTTTACTGGTATGTGCCGATCATACCTGGAAAGAAGGGTGAGAAAGCCGGAGCACTGGAGAGCTGTTTACTGGCAAAAGCATGATTTTGTATCTCCCTGCTTATTCAAACGGGGGCACATCAGGCGCTTATATCAGAAACCTCACTCCCGGTATCAGTGTCCCCATTGCTGCTACAGGGGCAACAAATAATAGCAATAGAGATGGTCAAGTCCTTTCAGACAACCCCCGAGGGGTTTTAAGTGGTTCGCTGCATCCGGTCATACCGCGTCC
>MVRP01000279.1 GCA_002067405.1 Syntrophorhabdaceae bacterium PtaU1.Bin034
GTGTGCCTGGGCAAATGTGTTTTTTTCGACGTTTCCCGTCCTTGTCCCTCCGCCGAGAAAGCCCCCTCCCCCATCGCCGATTTGGGCCCCTATGAGGTTGAAGCAATACGGGTCCTTGACGGTCTCTATAATACGCGCCGGTTCCCAGAAACTGACCTTCATACCAAGAGTGGTCCCGCAAAGACAGATCGGGTTGGTACCAATGTTATCAGCAAGCGAGTCGATGTCGGTATCGATCATGGTAATGCCGCCCATCCGAACAGGGAATATACATTGCCAGCACACGTCGGTCACGGGATTTATGACGGACGCCTGACAAATCGCGAAGGCCTGGCCGGAGCAACAAAGGACGGCGCCAATAGCCACAGCGGCGATCCATGCGTTGCGTTCCTGCAGGCGAAATCTTTCTCTTTGTATCGACAGCATTCTTTCACCTCTATGGAGTCCTCTCCGGCAAATAGCGCATTCCGGCAGGTTTCCCTTGTTGGAGAGATATGTCTGCTATCGATATTACTTCAGGTGAGAAATTTCGAAGAAAAGGGACGCCAAAGCGGCGTCCCTCGAGTTTTTGCGGCGTCCTTCCGTTTGATCAACCCTGCTTTTTTTGTTTTTGCAGCCGCGGATCTGCCTCCCCTTTGCCCGGCGCTTCAGATCCGGGACTGGAACACGGTGATCTTCGCTTCCCCCTTGCCGTCCACCATCCTGACGGTCACGATGGCCTGCCGCGGCCCGCCCGTGTCGTTCCTGTCCACCATCACGTGGAGCCACGGCACGTCGTCCCTTGTGCCTGAGGCGGGGAAGACGGTGCACCAAGGCTGGTCGCAGGAGGCGATCCAGTTCCTGGACGCGGCGAGATCCACGTCTTGGTTGCCTCCCGCGACCCCGAAGCTCAGCTGGGTGGGTGTGGTGCCCAACTGTGGGGGATAGATCAGGGGCACGGTGAAAACCCAGTCATCGGGAGCATCCATAACGTGTACTGCGCCCTGCACTATGGGTTTGCCTGCATAGGTCCTCTTCTTCTGGGCGCGGAACCTTACCTTGAACTGTTGGGCTCTCGGGTCGTTCCGGAGGGCAGGGCCCACCTTCCAGACCCACTGGTTGGTGAGTGAGAAATTGCTACGTGTTACCTCGGGCGGTCTGTTCAGAGCCCAATAACCCGGCCAACCGTTGGGAAAGAACGAGCTGCCGGTATCTGCGAAGGCGTAATGCCATCTGGCGTTGTTGTGACGGTTGCGCGAATCGTTCACGACCCAGGTGTCAGGCACCTCGAATTCCTGGGAATCGTGGATCGTCACCCCGGCGCTGATCTCTGGGGTCGGAAGACCGGCTTTGCTGAAGCCCACTTTGCCGCCGAAATTCATGGTGATGCCGCTCGTCACCTTCTTGACATAGCTGGCGGTGCTGGGGCTGTCCTCTACCAGGACCAGGTTGGGGTTTAAGTAGTACTCCTGGCCTTCGATCCAACTGTCCAGTTCGTAGAAGCGCGCGTAATCCCCGCAGCAATCTATTGACCACTCCTGTCCTTTATAACCGAGATCAGGGACATCTTCATAGAGCTTGCACCAGGACGCGAATAGGAAGCAGTTACTGAGGTTGAGCGAGGCTTTCTGCTGGACGTAGAACCAGTCGGAGTCCATGCCGTCCGTGGTGTTGAAGGAGTGGGCGGCGTAATAGGTGTGCCGGATCTGGTAGACGCCTTCTTGGCCGACCTTGCGATCTCTCCCCTTCTCCCTGGCATTGGCTATGTTGGCCGAGCAGTTCGTCCGGAAGGCGTTGTCGTATACTTCTTTCCGGGCGATCTTCGGCAGGTTCTTGTCGTCGGCTGCCTGGGCAATGGCCTGGCCTGCCGCGGCGTCGGCGGCTTGCAGCTTTTCCGCCCGCTTGCCGTCCTCCTTCAGCCACTCCAGAAACAGCTCCATCACCTGGAGCCCCGGCTGGTCGCCCCCGGCCTGATCCTGCGGGGCAGGGGCCGGTCCCCCTCCGCATCCTTCCGCACAGCTCTCGCCGGGGGGGTATAACGCCCAGACATGGGAGTCGCCGTTGGCCTCGATGTCCGCGGCGAAAAGATCCGCATAGGCCTTGCCTTCCGGAAGCCCCGTGGGCAGCTTGTAGTTCTGCTCCAGCCCGAGCATTGCCAGGAGGGCGTTCACCTCCTCCTCCGTGGCCTGGACGACGGCGATCGGCAGGTTCTCTTTGTACGCCCCGGCGATCCCCGCCGCTGTCCAGCTGTCCAGACGCCGGACTTCACTGCCGGCGATGAAGATGGGCGCGTCCTTTGCCTGTCCGTCGTAGGACACGGCGTTGGCAAGGGAGTCTCTCAAAGCCTCCCCGACCTCCCCCTGCAGACTCCCCACCATATACACTTTCCCCTGGTATAGCCCGGCATCGCCCGAATCGCCCGAATCGCCACCGCTGCTGCTCCCCGAGCACCCGTGCAGCGCCGCCAAGGCGATCAGAAGAACCGGCCCCAACCATTTGACCTTTGTCCGCTTATCCATGGAATCCCCCTGAATCCGGTCACGGCTCGGATCACTTTTTTTCAAACTATGGAAATATTTCTATTTGAACCGTTACGCAGGTCAAGCGAGTTGTGATGAACGGCGGGAAATCTGTGATGAACGGCAGGGCGCCTGCCCTGAAACCTTGCAAAGCTTCCCGTTGGGTCAGACCTTCAGCTTTGAGGCCATGCGGCGGCTCGCCGGGAACCCTTCTTCACGGCCTTCGACGCGGACCGTCAACTGGCCGGCCCGCGAGCGTATCTCCAACACTCGGGCCCGCTTGGCCACAGCACTTCTTTAATTAACAGCTGTGCGTTCCCTGTTCTATTTCCCATGTGCGAAACAGCAAGGGCCGGCGCTATTCAAAAAAAGGGCGCCAAAAAAGAGTCGCTTCTGGTTTTTGTATAGCTATTTTTCCTGGGATCTTCTGGGGAAAGCCTTCTTTATTGACAGGAGCTTCTCTGTCTTTCGGCTTGCTGTTTCGTCAGAAAGCGTTTTTCTCTCCTCTTCTGTCGGACTACTTCTTGCTTCTCCTGTTGATCTATTTCTTTTCGGTTTCCTAGTCAGGGGGTTGCGCTTCGGTCGTCTTGTTCGGAAGAGCGAGAGTGTTTGATTGCCCCTCAACAGCGGCCGTTTCTGTTTGTTCGTTCTCGGCCAGGAATTTTTCAAGATCTTCGGGTACCATGCCATAAGGATCCTTGTTTCTGCGTTCCGTCCCTTCCTTGGCTATGCTTTTCACGCCATCGGCAGCTTGCATTCCGGCCCAAGGTATGCAGGCGAGCGCAAAAAAAATGTAGCAGTTCGTGCCGAATCCCTCTTTCATTTGATTCCACGTCGACCCTGTAGTGCTATACCCATTCAGGACAAAAAAAGCGCTATGGCGATAAGCAATGTGGCTTTGATAAATGTTCCCGTCGTTTTTCTCCTTTTACGAGTTCTTTGCAGACCAAAAGAAAGGCGCCCAAAGAGAGGCGCCCTTTTGTGTTCTTTCTGCAACTATTCTTTTGCGGGATTCTCCGGGGGAATCTCTCTTTTCAAAGAACCTTCCTGTTTATCTTTCGGCTCAGGCATTACTGCCTCGTCAGAAGACGCTTTTTGCCCCCCTTCTATCGGGTTATTTTTTGCTTCTGCGCTCTGTGCTGTCTCGGATTGTTGCGGATCTCCCGGCCTATATTTGTATGCCTGTGCTTTTACTTGTTCTGCCGTCACGATCTCTCCGTCGATTTCATATTGTTGGCCTTTGCCTAGAGACCGCGCGCTATCAACACCTTGCATAACGGCCCAAGGTATGCAACCAAGACCGGCGAGCCCTGTGCAACTGTTGCCGAAACCATGTTTTGCCTGATCCCATTTGGACGTTGACGGTGAGCTGGCGCAGCCATTAAGGGCGCAAGCCACGAGAATGAGAAGAAGCAATGCCCCATTTACAAATGATGGTTTCATCGTTTTTTCCTCTTATGATTCAGCTTCAGAAAGGGTGCCAAAAGGAGGCGCCCTACACGTGCTTTGTGGGAACTATTTGTTCTTAGGTCCCTGCTTTTCCTCAGGCACCTTACCGGATGGGTGTGTTCCGGCCTCTTTATCTAGTGTCGCGGGTGCGTCCAACGGCACCACCGTTAGCTTTCTATTTGTGCCATCCGTCGTTGTTACTATTAGCCTCCTTTCCGTACCGTTCTTTAGGGTGATTTTGTGATCCTCTAAAATGGTTTCTTGCTTTTCATTCTGTGCTTCCGGCTTCTTCTCACCCGTGGTGGCGCTCTCTGTAAGTGCCTGGTTTATCTGATCAACCGTTGCCTCCTTTCTGCGTTCCGCTCCTTCTCTCACGATGTCCTTTATTCCGCTGACAACGTCCCTAGCCGTGACCAACGGGTTGGCGCAGCCATTAAGGGTAAGAGCAGCAAACCCGAGAATGATAGCAAGAAACAATGCCCGTCGTTGTGTAATTGAGGGTCGCATCGCCGTGGTGATGGCCTATAATTCCTGTAAAAGAGGGTAGCCAGGTTGCTACAATAAGTGGCGACCAAGCACACTACATCG
>MVRP01000280.1 GCA_002067405.1 Syntrophorhabdaceae bacterium PtaU1.Bin034
GTTGAAGCGCACAACTTCGACATCAGGAAGTATCTGCTGGATTACGACAATGTCATGAACAAGCAGCGCGAGACCGTTTACGGGATGCGCAAGGATATCATTGAGGACGAAAACGTCAAGGAACGGATCGCCGAAATGGTGGACGACATCGTACAAGGGTTTGTGGATGCATACGCCCCCGAGAAGGTGTACCCGGAAGAGTGGGACATCACAGGCCTCAAGGAACGTATCTTCGAAACATTTTTCTTCCATTTGGACTTTGACCACGTCGACATAAAATCCATGACGAGGGCCGGTTTGCTCGATATGATGAAGACGTCGATCCAGTCGGTTTATGATGCCAAGGAGAAGGAATTCGGTGAGGATACGCTTCGAAGCATAGAGAAATACATAACGTTAGGCTCTCTTGATAGCCATTGGAAAGAGCATTTGCTTGCCCTCGATCATCTCAGGGAGGGCATCGGACTTAGAGGGTACGGCCAGAAAGACCCGTTGCGAGAGTATCAACGGGAGAGCTTTGAGCTGTTTCTCGACATGCTTGATCGGGTCAACTTGGACACGGTGCGGAAGTTGTTTGCGATACAGCCCGCCAAACATGAGCAGTCGGAGATGGAGATGAGGCCTGAAGCACCCGTGATCTTCATGAACAGGGGTGAGGCGGAAAACTCCGACGGTGAGAAGAAGGCAAATAAGATCGGCAGGAACGACCCGTGCCCCTGCGGGAGCGGGAAGAAATACAAGAAATGTTGCGGACGGTGAGGCAGCCTCCTTTCCGTCATTCCGGGCGAGGTCCGGAATCCAGTCTGTACAGGGTGTATAAAAGTTACCATGATTCCAGGTATTCAATTTTCAGGTATAGCCTCCGGTATTAAGGCAGCGGGGCTCGATCTCGGCCTTGTTTGTTTCGCGCAGCCTACCAACGTTGTTTCGCTCTATACGCGTAACAAGGTCAAGGCGGCTCATATTCTTTATAACAGGAGAAGGACCGCAAAGCAGGTACGGGCGCTGTTGGTGAACAGCGGCTGTGCCAATGCGTGTACCGGAAAAGAAGGGATAGAGGACCTTGCGGCAATCGCCGAGGCACTGGCCTCACGGCTCGGGATAAGGAAGGAGGAAATCCTGTTTGCCTCTACGGGTGTCATCGGGAGGCGGCTGCCGGTGAACACCATCGTTTCCGCCCTGCCGGCTTTGGTCACCGGCCTCAACAAGAAGAACCTCGAGCTTTTCGCCCGTGCCATCATGACCACAGATACGTATCCGAAGGTCGTGAAGAACGACATACCGGGTGAGAACGGCTACCGTATTGCCGGCGTGGCGAAAGGGGCGGGCATGATAAATCCCCTTTTTGCCACCATGCTTTCCTTTCTATTTACCGATTACCCCCTGGCGTTCGACCAGTTGCGGAAGCTGCTTCCCACTATGGGAAGGGAAAGCTTCGAGCGTATAACGGTAGACGGCGATACGAGCACCAACGATACGGTCATGGTCTTCGCGCGCAACAGGGATGGGGCGGAGGAGCAGCATGGCTCGTTCGGATCTTTCAGAGAAAAACTGGCCGACGCCATGAAATCCCTGTCTCTGCTTATCGTCAAGGACGGGGAAGGGGCGACTAAGGTAATCCATGTGATTGTCCGGGGCGCGAAGAAGAAGTCAGCAGCAGAGAAGATCGCCCGCAGCATAGCAAATTCGCCTCTTGTGAAGACGGCCTTTTTCGGATGTGACCCCAACTGGGGAAGGATCATTTGCGCAGCCGGCAATGCAGGTGTCCCTGTGGATCCTTCAAAAGCCGAGATTGTCATGCAGGGCGAGATCCTGGTAAAGGACGGTGTTGAAGTTCCGTTTTCCGAAGAGAAGATGAAAAAGTTGATGGATGTCAAAGAGCTTGAGCTTCTCCTTGACCTGCACGGGGGCAACGCCTCTTTCGACATCTACACGACCGACCTTACCTACGACTATATCAAGATAAATGCGTCGTACAGAACGTGACCTGAAGGGTAAAAGCAGTTGCGTAAGTTGACCCGTTGTTTATCCTAACTTACTTCAACCTTTTTACCGCCCTTTGTCGTACCACCTCGTAGGCTGCTATCGCAAAAGCATTTGCCACATTGAGCGACGGGAAAATACCGGATGTGGGGATCTTCAGCAACATATCGCACCTTTCCCTGGTGAGTCTCCTGAGCCCTTCTTCTCCTCCAAGAACAAGGCACAACGGCATGGTCAAATCCATATCGAAGATGTTCTTGTCCGCCCTTTCGTCGAGCCCGAAACAAAAAATGTTCCTTTTCTTCAGGTCTTCGATATATCTTGCCATGTTGACGGCCCGGCTTATCCTGACATGTTCGGTGCCGCCCCTGGCCACATTCAAGACCGTATCCGTCACTTTTGCGGCGTTGTCACGAGGGATGACAAGCGCATCAACACCCAAGCACGCGGCGGTCCTGATGACATTCCCCAGGTTTTGAGGATCGTAGATGCCGTCGAAAGCAGAGAAAAACGGGGTTTCTAAGGAGGGGATCGTGGAGAGAAGGACATCGGGATCGGTGTACGCGAATTCTTCTCCTTCAAGGCAGAAGTGTGATTTCACCCCTTTGAACTTCCTGGAGAATTGCTCTTTCGGCACGATCCTTACAGAGACACCGGCTTTTCGCGCCTCGTCGATTACTTCGGACGATGTTCGCTCGTGGCCTGCCTCGATCCAAAGCCTTGCAGCCTTCTCAGGATGGGACTTAAGGCTCTCAAGGATGCTGTTTCTATTGGCCAGATAGAGCATCTTTTATCTGTTCCTCCACCTGTTTCAAGGTCTCTTTGGGATTTGCCGTCGTCAGTACCGTCCTTCCCAGTACAATATAGGTTGCGCCTTTCTGAATGGCCTCACGTGGGCCTATAGTCCTTTTTTGGTCATCCTTTGTCTCCGTGATTCTCACGCCCGGCGTCACGATGATAAAATCGCTTCCGCACAAATCACGAATCATCTCGATCTCCTGTCCGGACGCCACAACGCCGTCGAGCCCTGCCTCCCTGGTCAGAAGCGCAAGCCGCCTCGTGAATTCTCTTGCGGATATCTCCAAGCCCATCTTCACAAGCTCTGCATCGTCAATACTGGTAAGTACCGTTACTGCAATGATCTTTGGCTGTCTCACCTTGATTTTTTCCGATGCTTCATAAATGGCTTCCCGCGCCTGCCTCATCATGGTGACGCCGCCTGATGCATGGACATTAAACATGTCGACGCCCAGTTTTGTCGCCTCCACAGCAGCCTTCGATACCGTATTCGGTATATCGTGATACTTGAGATCGAGGAATATCCGGCCGCCAAGTTCCTTAATGAGGTCGACAATTTTGGGACCGCAGTGTGTGAAAAGCTGCTTGCCCACCTTGAACATCCCCACATGCTCCCTAAACTCCCCGACCAAATCCCGGGCCTCCTGGAAGTCCTCGACATCCAGGGCAAGAATCATCCTTTCCCTTGCATCCATGTCCGCTCCTTTTCGTGATATAGGTTTTCTTTTACTCCTTTTTCGTTTCGATGTAAAGGCACGGTCCAAAAGCAAAGTCGTCTCATGCGTTGCCGGCCCGGCCAATGACGCTTCCCGATCAACTCTTGTGGCGGACCTTTGGTGCAGAAGGCTTCCCGCTGACGGGGCCAATCTAAAGTTCCAGATATTTTTATTAAAAAGTTTTAATTTTTTTCTTGACATTTGACGGCTGCGGTCGATAAGATTAAAAAATCTTAATGAAAGGAGGTGGCCCTGTTACCGGCAGTAATGAAAATCAATTTTAAACAGATGGCTAAAGGAGGAAACATGAAGAAGGTTTTAATAGTTGTAATTGCTTTACTTCTGGCAGTGCCTGCGGTCACGTACGCAGGAAGCGCAACCAGCAGATGGGATATGACGCTGGGCGGCTATGTAAAATTCGACGTGGTTTATGCAGACAAGGCAGTAGGCGTTGATAACAGGACTTCACCTATAGACTCAAAAGGAAATGTGGACCAGGCAGCCGACTCGACCTCCAACTTGACCTGGTCAGGTGCCGAGACGAGGCTCAACTGGGCCGTCAAAGGTCCGGAAGCGTGGGGCGCCAAGACCTCCGCATTTGTGGAAGGTGAGTTCAGGGGAAGAACAGGCGGCACGGAATACGGCCTCTTTGCTCTGAGACATGCCTACTTTCAGTTGATTTGGCCGAAGACCACCCTCCTTTTTGGTCATACCTGGCAGGCATGGGGCATGATTCCGTCCCTCCAGATTTTGGCTTTTACTGAGGAGCACTTCAACAAGGGCGCAACCCGTACGCCCCAGATCAGGTTGACCCAGGCCTTCACAAAGAACTTTACCGGTGTATTCGCCGTTCAGGCACCATATGGAACAGCTAATACAATCGGCAGTGTTGGAAACGTCGGCATAAACGCGCAGGCAAACGGGCTTTGGCCTGACCTCGTCATGGACTTCTCTTACGCTACCGATGCATGCGGCAAGATCGGTCCTTTCGGTCTGAAGTTCGGTATCGGCGGTTTC
>MVRP01000281.1 GCA_002067405.1 Syntrophorhabdaceae bacterium PtaU1.Bin034
CGTGATACCTCCAACACCCGACAAAGAAGGGGCAGAGGATATGTGAGCCGCAACCTTTTCATGATCGCGTACCTTTTAAGCGACTCCTTCGCAAAGTACGCGGTGGCTTTTTTAATATATCGCGCTCCATCTTCAGCTCGGCTATTTCTCGTTTCAGGCGGGCAACCTCCATTTCTCCTTCAGTGATCGGGCTTCGCTTTGTGTTAACGGCGGGAAGGCAGCCTTTTCTTGCCTGCTTGACCCAACGAGCCAGTGTCGACTTGGGGAGCGACAGCCTTCTGCCTGCTTCAGGTATGCTCAAACCGCCGTCTATTACCATCTTTACTGCTTCCTCTTTGAATTCCTTCGTGAATACCCCTCGCGGAATCTTTTCCATCTTTGACACCTCCGTCTTGTAGTTTACCTCAACTTAGGTGTCCACTATATCCATCCTACCCTAGTCAGCGCTTCGGCGGCCCAGGGCTCCCTGTTCCAGCCCAACAACTCCGCTGCCAGCTTTCGTTGCGCCGGGTCATCGCTTTTCAGTTGCAGGGCAAAGTCCTCAGACAGTCTCGTCCGACCCGGAGCCGGTGCGGAAGTCTGCACCTTGTCGTCCGGTTTCTTCGGCAGGCGCCCCTCTTTGGGGATGTCGGCGGTGGTGCAGCCCAGTATGGCGCACAACAGAAGCAAAACTGTTGTCGTTCGGAGCACGATCATTTTTTCCCATCTCCATCCAATATCAAGAAGCTTCACCAAAAAAGGGCCGTTTCGACGCCTTATCGTGTCATGTACTCTATTGTGGTCGTCCAGCGGCTCTTCACGGAATTCCTGGTCTCCGGGGTAGCTACCTCAAGCGTCATATCCATCGAGAGGAGGTACTCCCGGGGAATCCTCTCCTGCACGTCGAATTGCAGCGATCCGGTTCCGCTGCACGCCGCAGAAACGCTCGGGAGGCCTTCGGAGGCGATCTCGCAATCCGTTCTCACGTCGAAAAATGCCAGGGGCGTTACAATTTTCTTCAAGGTATACGTGGTGACCATGGTTGCGGCGGTCGTCTCATGACCCGGCATGGGGATATCGAACAGCGCTTTTTGCCGCTGGGTATGGACGTCACCGATCTTCAAAGGGCGGGCGGGGAATTGAAGCCTGTTCCAAGCGTCGTCAAGCATTTTTGCCATGGCGTCCTTGGCCCCGGGCGGCAGGCTCTGGCCAGCGACGCTCACCAGTTTCATTTTCTTCGTTTCCCGGTCGATGAGCCCCGCAAAGCCCTCGATCACCCCTGTTTGGGGCCCCGGGACCTCCTTGCGTAATTACGGGGTTTCATGCTGGTGGGGTCTCTGAACGGCCAACGTCTCGCATGTGTTTTTGTCGGCGTCGGGCAGTATGTCAGTTTCGAGCACAGTTCAGCATATGCCTTCTTCGCCCCTTCCACATGGGGAGTTGCTACTTTTACTATGTTATCAAAGGTGGCACTGGGATCTGCGTCGGTGTAGGTCCCGTACACGTCTCCCGTCTCCGGCCTTTCGGCCAGCCCGAATCCTCCGATTGAAACAATCAGCGGCGTCCGCCGGAGGTACTCTATGTAAGCGCTGTTTTCAGTGAGAAAATCCCCGGTGAACAGGCAAAGTCGTCAACCTCGATCCTGAACGTATCCGGGCGGAGCTTGTAGGTGGCCATCCCGTTTTCGGTAACGGGAGTGATTTCTTGGCCGTGTTGAATGATCTTCACGCTGCATTCCCGGGCATCCGACAGTGACAGGGAGCACAGAATGAAGAAGAAAGACAAGGCTGCAACAATCGTTCGGACGAAGCAGGTGCGGGGCATGGGCGGCTGGTCCTCCTTGAGGCGAGCGTCACCTGTGGCGGCTCTCGGCGATTGGTTGGCGTTCCGGCCCATGGTCGCCGTCGCCCATGGTTCGGTTTTTTCTGCGTGCATGGGTAACCTTAATGTACCTCGCTTCTCTCGCATTACTCAAGCGAAATATTCATCAAGGAATAACGAGCCATGCATTCGACTGAAACGGAATGGAAAGGCGCAGCCCCATGCACAGGAGACGCCGGTGGCAATGTGATACGGCCCGAAGCCCCGTCGTTCAGGGGAGCTATTCTAAGTCGATTCTTGAAAGGTACTTGTTGTGTAGTCTGGTCAGCAGGATCAGTGCGAAGGTCGAACCGGTGAGACACCAGAACATATCGGTCTGGGTGTCCCAGATGTAACCCTGCGTCCCGAGGAAGGCTTCAGTATCGGTCGGATCGGATAGGGAAGCCAGCCATTCGATGATCTCGTAGAGTGCCGAGAAAGCGAGAGGGACGGCGATTGACATAAGACCAAGCCACTTGCCCGGCTTCAATGGCGATGTGCGTGCGATGATTTCGCGCACGTATATGGCCGGACCAAACCCCTGCATGACGTGGCCGATCTTGTCATAATTATTACGGGTCCAGCCGAACCAGTCCTCCATCCAGAAACCCAAGGGCACTTTGGCATAAGAATAATGGCCGCCCAGCATCAGTATCATCGCATGGAGTGCGATAAGGGTATAGGTCAGGTTCGTTAGCCTGAATCTCTTGAAGGTAAGCGCGAGAACCGGTAGAGCGATCATGACCGGAAGGGTCTCCAGGACCCAGGTCAGGCGGGTATCGTGGACCCCAATTCCCGACCAAGTCAAAAGGACCAGTATTAGTACCAACAGTGCCAGGGGGTATTTATTCGATGACATGGGGTACCTCCTGTTACTACCTTTATGCATGATTTTGTGGTGATGAATCCGATGAAAAACTCCCGCTTCCCTTTACAGGGGGATTTGGAATTTCCTATCATTATCATCGGCAGGCGCGTAGTTCAAGAAAAACATACTGGCGGAGGCTCCTGAAGCATGAATATACAGATCTTCGGCACCCTGAAATGTCAGGACACCAGGAAGGCGCAGAGGTATTTCAAGGAACGGGGCATCCCCTTTCAATTCATCGATGTCACGCAAAAGGGGCTGAGCAAAGGAGAGCTGAACAGCCTCAAGGCAGCGGTAGGTATCGATAACCTTGTCGACCGCGAGGGCAAGGCATACACACGGAAGAACCTGAAGTATCTCACCCACGACATTGAAGAGGAACTTCTCAAAGACGCGTCGCTTCTCAAGACGCCCGTGGTGAGGAACGGCCGGGAAGCGACGGCGGGGTATCACCCCGAGGTGTGGAAGACATGGAAATAGCCGTCCGACCGGTGACAAGCATCGTGGAGATTCATCCGCCTATCTTCTTGACCCGCCCTACCTCCCCTGTTTCCAGGCGCACCTTGATCCCTCGCGTATGAACGGGGGCACGGGTGAGGATGTCCTTCACGATACCTCCGTCAGTACGCCGGTCCGCTGGTCCTTCTTGAGGACTATGGAGACCCTCATCCCCGGCCTGATGTCCGCGCGCCGTGTCCCATCCACTTCGGAGTTCCCCTTATTCCCGGTATCTTTATGAATGCCTACCACCCGTTTGTCCCTTCGTTAACGTGATCGTGTCCTGAAACCAGGGACCGCGGCCAGGGGAAGAAACAAGGTCAACGGTTTGGTTGCGGTCTCAAGAAAGCCGTGATGCCGGTAGAAGGCCGTGGCGGCATCGTCCTTGGCATCTGTCACCAGTGCGTAGGCGGCAATCTCGGAGTTCACGACACGTATGAGCGCATCGGCCAGCAATGCGCCGCCGAGACCCTGGCCCCTGAACGCCAAGTCAACAGCAAGACGCCCCATCCTCACCGCGGGAACGGAGGGGTAACGGGGAAGTTTTCTGACGAACTCTGCCGGCAAGTCGCCGAGGAAGACGCTTGCCGAGGCTAATGTATAATAACCTGCAACGTACCCATCGACCGAGAGCGCGATGAAACATGCCGTTACCCTGCGCCTGATATCCTGGGTGACTCGTTCCCTGAAGTAGGAATCCAGCACTTCGGAACCACAGTTGAACGTGCTTCGATCATGGGTATGATCCAGAGGAACAACCCGAAAGGGCTTGTCGCTCATTCAGAGCTCAGCAGTTTGCGATGACGGGCAAAAGCGCGTTTCAGGGCGGGTGTGGCTTTGGGCGGTGACAGCAGGGCCTGGGCGAAGCGTTCCTGGTCGGCCAGCGACAGCCTGAGAACCTCTGTCTGCTCAATGGCCTTTTTGGCCGCTTCCTGAATTGCATCGATGACGAAGTCGGTTATGGTACGGTTCTGCAATTCAGCGGCACGCTTGAGGGTCGCATGCAGTTCCTTGCTGATGCGCGCTTCAAGGCGCGCGGTTGATGTAGTACGCATAGTGCACCTTCCTTGCCCATAGTATACGGCAACAAGCCGTACATATCAAGCAAAGAGCGGGCGCTTCGCTTCCGTCAATGAGGTATCCACCCTGAGTTGCCGCTTCTCCCACGCGTTGGGTCCGGGAACTCTTGACTTCTCCAGATGAAACGCATTACTATTGC
>MVRP01000282.1 GCA_002067405.1 Syntrophorhabdaceae bacterium PtaU1.Bin034
ATTGAAGAAGTCCTTCGCCGAGGGGGCTGTCGCCACAATGCCTCCGGCGATGTCCTGCAGGTATTTCGTGGCCGTATGCCAGTTGTCGGCAAACTGGTATTTGCAGATATTGGCGATCAGCGGGTTCGGATAGACGAGGTCGCTGTCCTCTTCCTTGATGCAGTGCTCGACTGCGGCCTTTCCCAGGATCTCTATCATTTCGGTATACATGGTCAGCCAGGTCAGCTTCTCGCGGACGTGGGCCTTCTTTTCTATACCATTATAGTCTGCCATGAGGGCTGCCGCACCGGTAACGAGCTCCAGCTCCACAGCCTTGTATGTTTCGGCGCTGAGGCGGTGAAAATTGGCGAACATGACTGCCGTGTCCCCGGCAAATTCCCATTCCCCTTTCAGGAAGATTCTGTCATTGGGGATGAAGACATTCTCGAACACAATAAGGGCGTCATTAATAAACACGCTGCCGGTGATCGGGTGGTCGAAGAGGCTGTACCCTTCGGACACCTCCGGCTGGGTGGAAATCATGGTGATCCCTTTTGCATTCACGGGGGTTGCGAAGGCAACTGCATATGCCCTGTCATCCTCTTTCATGGCATGACAGGGGGCAACCAACACTTCGTTGCAACTGGGCACCTGGCTGATGTGGGCCTTTGCGCCGCTCACAATAATGCCGTCGCTTCTCTCCTCCACGATGCGTACGTAAAAGTCCTTATGTTGTACCTGCTGAGAGGGACGAAGGCCTCTGTCCCCTTTCACGTCGGTAAGGCCCATTGCGAAGGCAAGGTCATTCTTTTGGAGGTACTTTCGATAGGCCTCGACATTTGCCGTGTAATTGGTGCCGTACTTCTTGTCGACCCTTCGGCTCACCACGGTCACTGCATTGAGTCCGTCCTTGGCGACGAATTTTGCTCCCGACGGTTTTCCAAACGTGGCGCGGGCCCACAGTTTTACGACTTCGCGCAGCCTCAAAAGGTCATCCCGCGTTCGCTGCGGCTGCAGCGCGAAAGCCACTCTGTCACCGTCCTTATCTACATCCGTCAAAAGATCCTGGTAGCGGGGGTCGTTACTCATGATGTAATCCATAGCAACCCAATCATTCGTGATTTTCAGAATGGGGTGCCTGGTGACGTCGTCTACCCGCTTCCCGTCACAGTAAACAACCCTGCCGTCCTTGAGACTTTCCATATACTGTTGCGGTGATTTCAGTGCCATGTGACCCTCCTTGAGTCATGTTTTTCCGTTCTGTATTTTATACCTACTAACCGATCAGTCTATCCTAAAAAGAAAAAATCGATTTTCTTTCCATGTATTTCTCTTCCGGCCGGCCTCTTTATGGACCGACCGATCAGTCTACCACCGTTCATGCTACTGCTGCCGTTACTCCGCGGTGGCGCCCTTCAGGATCATATCCCGGAAAATCCGCACAAAGTTGCCGACGTCAAGCTCTCCTTCGTTCAGGAACCACTGTACAAGCATTCCTGCATGGCCTGCACAGATCACGTGGGCATAAAGCGATGTATCGAGGTCCGTTCGGACCTTGCCCTCGCGCTTCCCTTCCTCCAGCATGCTCTCTACAAAATGCCGGTACCTGCCGTAAATGGACCTCACTACCTTTTCGTTTTCCGTATTGCTGCCCAGAACCTCGCTGAGAAGAGTGGTCGATGCCAATGCAAGTTCCCTCTGGTCCCTCGCAAACTCCGTTCCAACCTTGTGAAAAACCCTGTATTTTGCGATGAAGTCGCCTTCACAACTCTCTACCGCATTAATCAGCCCTTCCACAAACTCCCTCTCGAACTTCCGAAAGATGCTCTCCAGGATTTCATCTTTACTCTTGAAATACCAGTAGAGAGTTCCTCTTCCGATCCCGGCGGCTTCGGTGATCTCTTTCACCGAGGTGCCCCGGAAACCGTTCGCCAGAAAGAGTCTTATGCTTTCCTCGATTATGGCTTCCCTCACGTCACTTGTCTTTGGTTCATTCATTCTTGTCTGCTTCCTTCATAGACTGACCGTTCGATCTACTATACCATAATCTGTCACAACCGGCCGGATGTTGTCAAGGTTATTTTGCGGCTTCGAATGTTTCGATTCTCAAAATCCGTTTTACCCGGTCAAACAACTATCTTCCGGTGAATGAAGGCGCACGTTTTTCGACAAAGTGGGCCACGCCCTCTTTGAAGTCTTCCGACTCCATGCTCAGCAGAAGCTCCTCGTCGGCAATCCGGGATGCTTCAGCGAGCGTCTGGAACTGGGCCTCGTAGACCTGCCTTTTCATCACTCTCAGAGAGCGTGGGGAAACCGATGCGCCAAGCTCGCGCGCGTAGGCAAAAACGGCTTCCGTGAAACTGTCTTCCGGAAAGACCCTGTTCACCAACCCCATGCGAAGAGCTTCCTCGGCCTCAATAATCCGGGCGGAGAAGAGCAGGTCAAGGGCATTGGGAAGGCCCACGATCCTCGGAAGCATCCAGCTCGAGCCGTGCTCTGCTATCAGGCCGCGCTTCGAAAAAGCCGTGGAAAAGCGCGCCTTATCAGATGCAAAACGTAGGTCGCAATAAAGGGCCATTATGAGACCGAGTCCTGCTACGGGTCCATTGACCGCTGCTATGATCGGTTTCGGGATTGCAAGAAGATAAGAATACCTCTTCCGAAAATCCGAACGTACGTTATTCGCATTTTCCGGTTCGAGTTCCTCTTCCATCTTGGTGGACAACAGGGCCGAAACCAGCCGTTCCGCTGTTTTTGTTCCATCCGTTTCCGGCATCCCCTGGACGGTCGCATTTTGCAGTTCCCCCATGTCTGCCCCGGCGCAAAAGCCACGTCCCGCGCCGGTCAGAACAATGACCCGCACGGCCTCATCTGCTGCTGCAGCCCACATGGCATCCCGTACTTCCCCGGCCATCAGCGGCGTCCATGCGTTGAGCCGGTTCGGACGATTGAGGGTCACCGCGGCGACCCGATCAGCGACCGTGTAGATAATTTCTTTGTACTCCATAAAAGGCTCCTTGCGGGGGGGGCGCCTCTTCGGGGTACCCCCCCCTAATGGAAATCGCTTAAGGATTCGCCTTCAGAAAATCGAGACAGAACTTCAGAGATTCCTCTCCGGGCAAACCCTGTTTCTTCATATTCACCAAATATGCATCGAGAAGGGGCTTCATCTTTTGAGCGGTTATTGCCTCCTCTTCTTTAGGGATCCTGTAAACCTTCATGCCCTTTGACTTGGCGAATTCGATTGCCTCCCTATCAATATCGTCCCAGGCAGTTGCGGTTTTCTCAATCCATTCATCGCTTACCTGTTGAATGATTTTTTGAATATCCGGGGGAAGGTTGTTCCACTTTTGCTTATTCATCACCACAAGCAGGGTAGATATACTGCCTATGCCCTCATTCCACTGAAGTCCTTTCAACAGGTCTCCCCACCGAAAAGCCTTTAACGTCTCGGCTGCCAAAAGCACACCCTCACAGACGCCCCTCTGGAATGCCTCGTAGGCATCCGAAATAGGGACGGAAACAGGCACGGCACCCATGACTGAGACTATTTTACTCGTCTCTCCGGCCGCCCTTATCTTCAATCCTTTGAGCTGCTTTATCGATGTGAGCTGTTTCAGGGTCATGAAATGGCTGGGTCCCGACGTGAACATATAGAGAACCTTCACGTCGTCATATTCTTTGGGCCTGAATTTCTGATACCACGCGTTTATCAGCTTCGTGCCCTGGACTGCGTTCTTCACGCCAATGGGAAGGGCCACACCCTCGGTCAATGGAAATCTCCCCGCCATCCACTGTTGCGCCGTAAGAGAGATGTCCGTAATGCCCCGCACAGCCCCTTCATACGACTGGGGCGCCGGAACGAGAGTGCCGCCGGCAAAAAATGCAATCTTAACCCTCCCATTGGAACGCTTCTCCACCTCCTTGCACCACTGCTCCGCCACCCCGGCCAAGCGGCTCATGGGCGGTGAGAAAACTGTATACTTGAGCCTGATCACTTTCTCCTGGGACTGCGCAGGACACGCCAAAACAAAAACACAAAGCACCACGAAGAGCAAAACGAAACATGAACGGTTACGGTTCTTCATAGTTTCTCCCCTTTTTATAATTTTCCGAAGCTCGTACCTTAGTCCGCTCGCTTTTCTCTATTACCGCGTTCCTTCCGATCTAAATAGGCCTCACCTCCTCGATCCATCCTTGCTGATTCGAGGGAACGCTCTCCTTATTTCCTCATTTCCTCCGATGGCATCAAAGGAAAGAAGATCGTTGATGTCGGCACCGGCAACAAATGTTACTTCCATAGCACACCTCCTTATTAGACAGCCCTTACCCTCCCCGTAGGGAGGGTAGTGATTTGGGGGAGGGTAAGGGGTATTAATCTCCATACCGTTCTACGATCATGGAGGTGGAGGGGCCTCCGCCGCCGCAGAGAGAGGCACC
>MVRP01000283.1 GCA_002067405.1 Syntrophorhabdaceae bacterium PtaU1.Bin034
TAAGGAGATCTGTATGGTAGGTTCGAGCCGGCCGCGGAAGGTCGATGTGAGGATCATCGCTTCCACGAACAAGGATCTTTCCGCACTCGTGAAAAAAGGGGTGTTCCGTGAAGATCTCTTCTTTCGCGTCAACGTGATCACCATTGAGCTGCCACCGCTACGAGAGAGGGGCAATGACATTCAGCTCCTGATTCGTCATTTTTCAAAGAGATTCGCTGACGAGATGGGTAAACCTGCCCCAACGTTTTCCCCCCGGGCCCTTCAGGCCCTGCAGGACTACCACTGGCCGGGTAACGTGAGGGAACTGGAGAACGTGATACAGCGAATGATCGTTCTCGGTGATGGAGACGTGGTGGATGTACCCGATCTCCCGCCGCTCATGCGTTTCTCGGCGTCCCGGGAGGGTGATCCGGGTCGCATGCTCGCCGAGATCGAAGCCCGGCATATACGCAACGTCCTGGCGTCGGTCGGGGGGAACAAGACCCACGCCGCAAAGATTCTGGGAATAGACCGCAAAACACTTCGCAAGAAATTGCAGGGCGATACGGCTGAAGGGCCGTAGCCGATGCCGTATGGGCCGGAAACGTGGACGGGGAAATTCTCCCCACCGGCCCGAATCTCCCCACCCGGACCACTCGACAAGCAGGCAGCTTTTGTGAGATGTCCAGCCTCTTTTCTTTCTCACAGGCCGGAATCGTTCATAATCCCTTCCCCTCTCCGGTTGTTGCCGGGTCGGCACGCCGGTTGCATAGTACGCTACGTCACGGATTTCAACATCCTGGAGCGTGCAATTATGGACTACTACGCCGAAAAGAAAAGGCCGGCTACCGTTCTATCCAAAGGAAAACACCAAGAAGATCTTTGCGCTTTTGGTATCGCAGCTCCCCATTGCGCCCTTTCGAATTCTTCCCGGACACCGATTCGCGAATGCGAGGAATATCAAACGACCATGTGCCCCGAGGAAGAGGGCGGCGCCGGCAGCGATCCGGGAGGGACAGGCATTGACATAGACCTTCCGTCGGAAAGGGCGGAGCATCCCCCGTGGGAACGGATAGGCCTTTGCGGGGACTGCGCCGCATACGACACCTGCCCCTTTCCGAAATACGAGGGAGGTGTATGGCGCTGTGAAGAATATCGTTGATTACCAGGAGAACAGTATCATGCTTATGAAACTCAGGCCGAAGGAGCCAAGCGCCCTTTTGCCCACGGATATTCTCTTTCAGACCGTGTTCTGGAGCCGCGTCAAGTCCGAGCTGGGCTGGAACGCCCATGCGTTCGATCTTGCTTCGCAGGGGTGTGCAGGGGACCTCCTCGTCCTGACCCGATCCTTGTGTGACGGGGTCACCGCGGCCTATGTCCCGCAGGGACCCGAATATACTCCCCATCCCGAGCACTACGGAGTCTTCCTTGAGGAGCTTTCCCGTCTGATGGCCGGATATCTTGATCCGCCAGTTTCTTTTATCCGGTATGACTTGCCCTGGGAGTCGCAGTACTCCGGAGGCGCCTGCATCGATCCGCGCGGTGGGAGTTGGGAAGGCCGTCCGGAGGCGCGGCTCCGGGAGCTGCGCATGAACTTCGGCACCTCTCGCTGGAATCTCAGAAAGGCGCCGTTGGATCTGACAGTTGCGGACACCCTGATGGTGGACCTCAGGGGAAGCGAAGAGGAGATCCTTGCCGCAATGAAATCAAAGACCCGCTACAATGTGCGTCTGGCCGAACGCAAGGGCGTCCGGGTCTTCCCGGCTTCGTATGATATGTTGCCCGTATTCTACGATCTCTACCGGCAGACAGCCGAACGCAACAGGTTTCCGGCCTGCGATCTTCGACATTTTTCGGCCCTGTTCGCCCCTCTCGCCCAGAGGATCGATTCAACGGAGATCCATTTCCTGCTCGCCGTTCATGATAAAGACCTGCTCGCAGGGGCGATCATCGCCATTTCCGGGAAAACCGCCACCTACCTTTTCGGCGCGTCATCGAGCCGGAACCGGAATTTGATGGGACCCTATGCGCTGCAATGGAACGCCATGCGGCTTGCCAGGACAAAGGGGTGCAGTACCTATGAGATGGGCGCCGTCCCGCCGACAGCGGATAGGACCCATCCTTTTTACGGCATGTATCGGTTCAAAGCGGGGTTTGGCGGCAAGATCGTCCATAGGAGCGGCTCATGGGACTACCCTCTGGACGAGGCCGGGTACACGAAGTTCAGGAACGCGGAAATGCTGGGGTCGAGCCTTCCCTGGCCGAAGGAGGAGTAAAACGTGTGGGTAATAACGACCTTCGGGTTTTTCAGTATCGTCCAGGAACCAAAACATAACACGCTGATGGTGAGGGCGCGTACCAAGCGGGATTTACAGGAATTGAGAGAAAGACATCTTCCGGAGTTGGGAGAGATTGTGGAGGGTGCCGATCCGGACTACAAGTACAGCGCAACCGCTCCCCGGGAGGCAGTCGCCCGCGTTTTTGGGGAAACGGCGATGAGCATCGATTACCGCGACTTAAGGGATTCGGTCCTCGCCCTTCAGGGGTTCCGCCGGGCAACGCTCTATGGGAGGATATGGAACATCCTTTGGACACTGCAAGAGGAAGAACATTGGTTCGACCCGGAGACGACCTGAGCAGGGAAGGAGGGGCGGCATACGTGAACCGCACTGTATCAGCCGTCTGAACAAACTCAAGAGCAGCCTTCAAGAAAGACATCGTTGACAGAGAAGGGAAAACCGATATAGTGTAGAAGCAGGCTTTGCGCCGCCTGGCCGTTCCCGCAGAATGGTTGCTTTCAATTGCATCGGGAGACCAGGGACCGGTCCTTAACGGGGCGGGAGACCTGCATTATAACGCACGGCCGGTCCCTCGAATTACACGGGAATATATTGGAACAATCGACGATACTTCACATTCTCAACAACTCATTCGGCATTCAGGCCTTTCGCCACGGCCAGTGGGAGATCATTTCTTCCGTTTTGAGCGGACGGGATACGCTGGCGGTAATGCCGACGGGCGGAGGAAAATCGCTTTGCTATCAACTCCCCTCAATATGCCGGAAGGGGATTACCCTGGTGATAACGCCCCTTATCTCGCTCATGCGGGATCAGGTGGCTGCCCTGAAAGCAAAGGGCATCCCTTGCGGCTGTATTAATTCCAGCCAGGACCCGGCCGAAAACGGACGGGTTTTTCGCGAGCTTAAGACAAGTCGTTCGTTCCTGCTCTACCTTTCTCCGGAACGGATTCAGAAACCAGGGTTCGAGAACTGGGTAAAAGCGGCTCCCATCTCGCTGTTCGCCATCGATGAGGCGCATTGCGTCTCCCAGTGGGGGCACGATTTCAGACCTGATTACGGCAAGCTCAATATGCTTCGCACGCTGCGGCCGGATGTTCCCATTCTGGCCACGACAGCGACCGCAACCCCGCAGGTTTTGAGGGATATCGCCAGGCAACTGGCGTTGAAGGATCCCCGCCAGCACGTCTACGGCTTCTATCGGGCGAATCTTTATTACCAGGTTGAATATTGCCACGACGAGGCGGAAAAGATGGCCTTTATTCGGGCAGCCCTGGACCGGACACCCCTGGGGAGGATCATCATTTATGCAGGAACGCGAAAACAATGCGAGGACCTCCACAGCGCGCTGGACACGAGGTATCCGGGCGTTGATCACTATCATGCAGGACTTTCAAGCGAAGAGCGCGACTCCATACAGGACAGGTACGACAAAGGCGCCGTCCGGATACTGGTGGCCACAAACGCCTTCGGCATGGGCGTTGACAGCCCTGATGTGAGACTCGTCATTCACTATCAGATGCCGGCGAACCTGGACTCGTATTACCAGGAAGTGGGGCGGGCGGGCCGTGACGGTGAGCATTCCACGTGCCTCCTTCTGTATGCGAAGAAAGATCGCAGCCTTCAGTCTTTTTTCATACGCGAAAGCAATGCCCCGGTGGAGATCAAGCATGCCCGCTGGAGATCGCTGGATGCCATCATCCAGTATGCCGAGGGCGGTGAATGCCGCCAGGCGGGAATTCTCACGTACTTCAAGGATCGCGACCGGATTCAGTCGTGCGGCCATTGCGACGTATGCGCCCCCGATTCCCCGCGAAGGGTTCCCCGTACTTACAAATTCCTCGCAAAGACCGTTACCCGGAAAGCAAAGACAAAAGAGAAAAGATCCGCGATCGAGGGCCCTGCCGCTCCACTGACCGATCTGGAATCCGCCAGAATGAAAGCCGTCAAAGAGTGGCGACTCGAATATGCGAAGGCACAAGACATGCCGGCCTTCCTGGTCTTCAGCAACCGTACCCTGGAGGATTTGGCCAGAAAAGCCCCGATGACGTTAGCCGCGCTGGAAGAAATATACGGACTGGGCCCGCATAAGATCGAGGCCTTCGGGGAAGAACTGCTCGAAGTCCTCCGCAAAACAGTCTAAA
>MVRP01000284.1 GCA_002067405.1 Syntrophorhabdaceae bacterium PtaU1.Bin034
ACCTCCTGCTCGGCCGGGTATTCCCCCATGGCTTTCCTGAGCGACGCGAGTGCTACCTCCCTGTCATAAGCCGCCTGATAGTAATCTGTTTCCGCCCTTAGAAGCGCGGTTTGGGCGTCTATGACATCCGTGCTTGTTCCCGCTCCTGTCCTGTACCTGAGAAGCTCGACCCTGACCGTCTCTCTCGCGCTTTCTATCGCCTTTTCCGTCACCTTTATCCTCTCGGCGGCATTTTTGACCGCGAGGTGGGCATCCTTCACCTCTCTTGCTATTGCCAGCCTCACGGCCCGCTCCTCTTCCTTCACCTTTTCCAGCTCGACCCTCTCCTTGTCTATCTCGGACCGGATGAGCCCTCCGTCAAATACCGGCAGGGTCAGACGCATCCCCAGGTACCAGTTTTCCTTGAAGGCAGTAGACGGCCCGGTGTTCTCCGTATACTGACCCGAGGCAAAGACATCGGGAAGGCGCCTGCCCCGGGCGACCCTGATCCTGTCCTCGGCAATGCGCCTCTTCTTCTGCACAGCCTGGTAATCGGGCCTCTTCGCGAGGGCGGCTTCCGTGCTCGCATCGATGGCGGCCGGAACCTCCGGGGAGGACGGTCGCTCTGCTAAGGCGATGGATGCCTCCGGGTCATCGACTCCCATGAGTGTCTTCAGCAACTCGAAGCTACTGTCGAGGTTGTTTTTTACAAGGAGCAGCCTCTCACGGGCATGGGCAAGCTCCACCTCTGTCTTGAAAAGGTCCAATGGAGGAACAGTGCCTGTTTTCAGGAAAAGTTCGACATCCTGTTTGTGACTCTCGAACTGTCTCACCGACGCTTTATTGGAAATAACGAGTTTTTGAAGCTGCAGGATCTTATGGTAGACGCTGGTGAGGTTGTAGACGAGGTCCTGCCGGGTTGTCGCATAATTGTCCTCAGCCAGTGCCTTTTTTGTCTCGGCGATGCGGATGTTCGCCATGATACGCCCTCCCCGGTAAAAAGGGAGCCTGAAAGAGGCGCCGCCGTCGTATATGGTCCTTTCGAAGTCGGGCAGTTCCACGGAAGTGAGTGGAGACTGAATGACGATGGGCGTGAGCGGCGTCGGATAGCGATACCTCGTAGCGCCCGTTGTGACGTCTATCTTTGGCATTCTCTCCGCCCGGGCCGAGGTGACGCCGTGCTTCTCCGTCTCGATGTTTTTTGCCGATATGCGAAGGGATGGGTTATGTTTCAGCCCATACCCGATGACCGACTGGAGATCGAATGTTTCGGCGGCACAGGAGAAAGATGTACCGAAAAAGAAAGCTATATGAATGATCGTCAGCAGGGCGAGGCCGGTGTATCTCCTCATTCGTTCCCTCCCCTGTTTCCTGCGGCAATCGCCCGGATGGCGGCAAGGGAGAACTCCGAGATATGGCGGGCAATGGAATCAATTTCATGCATTTCGAAAATCTCTCTGCCGAAAAGCCTTCTTGTGACGTGCCTCGACATATAAAAATAGAATATTTGCCCCACTATGCTCACGCAGCAGAGGCGCAGTTCCTCCTCTGCCGGAGGACGGCAGAACAGCTCACGAACGGCCGTGGAGAGGAAAGCAAAGGTCGGCCTTATCGTCTCCTCTACGATTACGTCGAGCGCGTCTGTCGGCTGCACGAGTTCCTGGGCCATGAGCCTCGCAAACCGCGAGCCCTCGCCTTTATTGAGCACCCGGGAGAGAAAGGTCCGGACAAAAGTATGGATGCGTTCCTCGGCCGGTCTCGAATAGTCGTTCAGATCTATCGGGTACTCCTCGAATGCCCTTGCCCGCCAGTATTTCAGCGTTGCCAGATACAGGTTCTTCTTGTTCCCGAAGTGGTAATTGACTGCAGCCACGTTTGCTTCGGCCAGCCTGCAGACTGCCCGGATGGTCGTGTGCCGGTATCCTGATTCGGAAAACAGCTCTCCTGCCGCCTCGATAATCCGGTGGTGGGTGTCCGAGGGAGAATCCGTTCTCGGTTCCTGAAGTGGTGTCTCAAACATAAGTTTGAATTATTAGCTTGAAACATATGTTTTAATTAGTCAAGGGTTTTCTCTCAATGAATCCCCCTTTGAAAAGGTAAAAGAATGCCTACATTTATAGTAATGTTTGTGAGCGGTGTTCTGCATGAACCTGCAGGGTTTCCCTGCATTAAAATGAGAGCGGGCGACTCTCGGGAAGTCACGTTTTTCCGAGTTTTTCCTTGACTACTCCTACCTTATCTGTTATTTTGACGAGATGAATCAGCAGGACGTCAAGAAAATCTATACAAAGTATTCCTCCGTCTACGACAGGGTTTTCTCGCATTTTTTTTTTCCGAGAATAAGGCTCGGCATCGATAAATCAAAGATCAGTAAAGGCGACAGAGTAATCGAAGTGGGGATCGGCACGGGTTTATCCCTTCCCCTTTATCCTCCCGGCTGCAACATCGTTGGCATCGATGTCACGAGAAAGATGCTCGAAAAGGCCAAGGAGAAAAAGCAGAGACACAGACTGGATCACGTCGATCTTTTCGAGATGGACGCCGAAAATATGACGTTCTGCGATAACAGCTTCGATCACGCCCTTGCGGCCTTCGTCGTCACGGTGGTTCCCAACCCCGAAAAAATGGTTTCAGAAATCAAGAGGGTAACAAAGAAGGGCGGCAACATCGTTATTCTCAATCATTTTTGCAGCAAAAACTCCTTCCTTTCAAAAGTGGAGCAGGTCTTTTCTCCTGTCTGCGAGAAATGGGGCTGGAGGTCGGATATTTCCCTTGATCTCCTCTCAAACCACTGCAACCTCCACATCAACAAGGTCATCAAGAAGAACAAGCTGGATCCTTGGTCAATTATCATCGCTACAAACAGAAAGTGAAATGAAAGTAGCCGGGATACAGTTTTCCTGCTCGGACGACAAAGACAAGAACACGGAAAAGGCCTGTAAAATGATGGATATGGCCGTGGGGCAAGGGGCGAGGATCGTCTCCTTTCAGGAGCTTTTCAACCTCCACTGGTTCCCGAAGAACAGAGACGAATCCGCATTTCGACTGGCCGAGGGAATAACGGGCCCGACCATCCAGAGGATGAAGAAAAAGGCGAAGACCTCGGAAACTGTCGTCGTGCTGCCCTTTTTTGAGAAGGAGAAGAACAGGTACTATAACAGCACGGTGGTAATCGATGTGGACGGGAAGGTAGCAGGGGTCTACAGAAAGATCCATGTGCCCGATATCCCCCTGTGGGAGGAGAAATTTTACTTCTCTCCGGGCAATCACGGTTTCCCCGTTTTCCATACCCGCTACGCACGCGTCGGCGTCCAGATTTCCTGGGACAATCTGTTCCCGGAAGCAGCGAGAATCCTGGCCCTTAAGGGTGCCGACATTCTCTTCGCTCCGACTGCATGCGCCTTCAAGTCACAGCAAATATGGCAGACCGTGATTACAAGCAATGCGATTACCAACGGACTTTTCGTGATGAGGGTCAACAGGACCGGCAGCGAAGAGAACCACGATTTTTATGGCATGAGCTTCAGCGCAAGCCCCGAAGGCGAACTGATAGGAGGACCGACCGGCACAGGCGACGCGATTCTCCTTGCTGAAATGAACATCGACAGCCTCGCTGAAATGAGACGCGAATGGCCCATCATGAAAGAAAGGCGCCCGGACGCATACACCGAAATATTGCGAGCGTAGCGAGGTTGAGAGGGCTCTCTTTCTCAGATACTTTAGCGGGGGTGCCCGCGACCGGAGTGTTCATGTTCCGCGGGCCGCAAGGGCGCTGAGCCGGTGACAATACGAGCGTAGCGAGGTTGTGAGGGGGGAGGCTCCACGGACTTTTGTTCGTGGAGGGGGCGCTGAGCCCCAATAATAGCCAGTATTGTGAGGGCATATGGCTGATGAACCGAACTTCTGTGTCATCTGCGCGTGGAGGAAAGAATGCCAGAAGAAGTTTCTTCACGCGCAAGACGTCACGCTTCGATGCCGGGACTTCACCAAGGATGTGACGATCAAAAAGGAGAAGGTTGATGATAAGGAAACAAATCGCGGAGATGATAAAGGAGGCGGTAGAGGCCTGCAAAAATGAAGGCGTTCTTCCCCGCGATGTCGATATTGATCCGATCGTAGAAATACCCCGGGAAAAAGGACACGGCGATTACGCAACCACCGCAGCCTTTATGCTTGCAAAGAAGGCGAGGAAGAGCCCGGTGGAGATCGCCCGTTCGCTTATCAGGAACATGAATGCCTCCGCGCTGTGCAGCGAGGTGACCCTGGCGGCCGGAGGGTTTGTCAATTTTCACGTGCGGGACGAGGTGTTCCGCGCTGAATTGGCCGACATATGCCGAAGAGGACTCGCTGATTTCTTCCCGAACGTGGGCAACGGAAAAAGAGTGATCGTGGAGTTTGTCAGCTCGAATCCCAC
>MVRP01000285.1 GCA_002067405.1 Syntrophorhabdaceae bacterium PtaU1.Bin034
TGGTCCCTCACGAGCGGCGTCCATATCGTCTTGGTCGTCATTCTCGCGTGGGTTGCACTGAAGCTGGCAAAGAGGCTTTCAGAACGCCTCGTTCGGTTCGTCGCCCGGCAAAAGGACGATGGAGAATTCCGGAAGCGGACTCAGACCGTGGGTGCAGTGGTCAGGTACGTCCTGGTGCTTGCCATTCTTTCCGTCGGGGTCATGATTATCCTCAGAGAGCTCGGCATCGATATCGGCCCGGTTCTTGCCGCCGCGGGAATTGTTGGACTGGCCGTGGGCTTTGGGGCTCAGAGCCTCGTGAAAGACGTGATCAGCGGTTTTTTCATCCTCCTGGAAGACCAGATCAGGGTGGGTGACGTAGTGGAGGTTGGCGGCAAGGGAGGACTCGTAGAAAAGGTGAACCTGAGAACAACCGTACTGAGGGACCTTGCGGGCAATGTTCACTACGTGCCAAACGGCAACATCAACGTGGTTACCAATATGACAAAGGAGTATTCCCGTTATGTCTTCGACATACGCGTTGCTTACCGTGAGGATATCGATGAAGTAATCGACGTTATACAGGCGGTCGATGAAGAGCTGCGCAACGACCCGGACTTCAGGGACGACATCCTTGAGCCTATTGAGATATTCGGGGTTGACCAGCTTGCGTCCTCTGAAGTTGTTATCAAGGCGCGTACCACCACAGGGCCGATCAAACAATGGAGGGTGGGGCGCGAATTCAACCGCCGCCTCAAGAAAAGATTCGATCAGATGAATATCGAGATTCCATTCCCCCATGTGAGGTTGTACATGGGGCAGGACAAGCAGGGAAAATCAAACCCCCTTCATATTATCAGGGAAGAAGGCGCACGGGCTGAGTCGACGGATAGAAAGCACCACGAAGGATGATGAAAATGAGAATATGCTTGAGTGAGCCCGAGTAAACGGTCTTGGGGAAAGGTTCTTTGCAGATGCCCTCACTGCTGTTTTTGATGCCTTTCGGGCCGGCACGGATGCCCGCCTGGACGCAGCCTTCCTGGAGTGGGAATAGGCTGTGCCGAACAGGCAATTGCCACAACCTGAACGGTAGGGAAAAGGAAGACGGCAAAGAATGAGGGGAAGGAGTTTGTATGAAGATCACGATGCGTCTTATCGTGTCCCTTGTGATAGTCGTGGCCCTCGTCACGTTAGCCTTTTCGTTGTATCAGGTGAACCGGGAGAGGGATCGTCTTGCGCGGGACCTTGAGAGGAGGTCCCTGATACTTGCCGAAAGCCTTCAGGAATCACTCGGACCTCTCATCAAATCAAACTCGGCGCCCCGGATGAAACGGATCGTAAACCGCTTCGGGAACCGGGAAAGGCTTAGAGGCATCATGGTCCTTGACAGGCAGGGATCCATGATTACCGCAACGAGCAATCTCAATCTCGATACAAAGGCGGCGTCGGCCCAGGCCGTGGAAGCGGTCCTCGAAGGCCGCTCCGTGGGAAATTTCCTCACCATGGAAGGGCAGAAGGCCTATGTTTTTACCGCTCCGGTGACCGCGGAGGACGATGAGGTGGTCGGCGCGGTCGTGATGCTGTACGACGCCTCGTACATCGACGTGCGTCTTGGTGAGATGTGGAAACAGAATCTGTTCCGATTTGTCATCCTCTCCATCCTGGTGGTCTTCGCAACGGTCCTGGTGGTGAGGTGGAGCATTACCGGACCGATAGCGCGGCTTGCTGAATGGATGAAGGACGTGCGGACCGCAAAGCCGGACACCCCCGGCCGCAAGGTGCCCTTGAGAGGTGATATCCTTTCGCCTCTGGTATCCGAGGTCACCGAACTTGCGAAGAGCCTTGCCATTGCGCGAAAACGGGCGGAAGAAGAGGCGAGGCTTCGTCTTAAGTCGGAGTCCTTATGGACGCCGGAGGGCCTGAAAGAATATATGCGAACCGCCCTCAAGGGCAAAAAGCTGTTTGTTGTCTCGAACCGGGAGCCTTATATGGACGTAAAGGAAGGCCGTTCCATAAAATCGATCATCCCCGCGGGTGGGGTGGTGACAGCCCTCGACCCGGTAATGCGGATCTGTGACGGGGTATGGGTTGCCCACGGAGGCGGCGATGCGGACCGTGAGACGGCCGATGACGACGGAAAAATACGGGTGCCTCCGGAAGAACCTGCCTACACGCTGAAAAGAGTGTGGCTTACGAAAGAGGAAGAGGACGGTTACTACTACGGCTTTTCCAACGAGGGTCTCTGGCCGTTATGCCACATTACCCATACGCGTCCGGAGTTCCGGCAACGGGACTGGATATGCTACCAGAAGGTGAACCACATCTTTGCGGAGGCCCTTCTTGCCGAGATCGAATCCGAGGAGGCGCCGCTTGTCCTTGTGCAGGATTATCATTTCGCCCTGCTGCCTCTGCTCATCAAGAAAGAGCGGCCCGATGCAAAGGTTGCCCTTTTCTGGCACATCCCGTGGTCCAACCCGGAGTCCTTCGGCATTTGTCCATGGCGTCAGGAGATCCTTATGGGCATGCTCGGCGCAGACCTCATAGGTTTTCACATACAGTTCTTCTGCAACAACTTCCTGGATACGGTGGACAGGTTTCTGGAATCGCAGATCGACTGGGAAGAATTCTCGGTCCGCCGGGGCGAGCACAGGGCATTGATAAAAGCCTTTCCCATTAGCGTGGGCTTCGATGAAGGATCCCCGGGACACAGGGACCCCCGGGATAAGGCGGCCCTGAGGGAGACCATTTTAAAGGAGATAGGCATCCAGGCAACGTACATAGGTGTCGGCGTCGACCGCATCGACTACACGAAGGGTATTCCCGAGCGGTTCAGGGCCATCGAGCGGTTTCTCGAAAAACACGAGGAGTTTGTCGAAGGCTTTACTTTCATAGAACTGGGCGCGCCGAGCCGTGATCATATCAAGAAGTACAGAGAGGTTATGATGGAGACGGAGGAGATCGTGGAAAAGGTGAACTGGAGGTTCCAGACGAAAAAATGGAAGCCTATAGTGTACCTGAAGGCTCATCATAGTCACGAGGAGATCCGGCGTTACTATGAGACAGCCGATCTTTGTATGGTAACCTCGCTCCATGACGGCATGAACCTGGTCGCAAAGGAATTCGTCGCCACAAAGTCGGACTATGACGGCGTCCTGATACTGAGCCAATTTGCAGGTGCTTCCCGAGAGCTGAAAGACGCCATAATCGTAAATCCTTACGATATCGAAGAAATGGCCGACGCGATCAAGTCCGCCCTCACCCTCGATCCTTCCGAACGGCGCGAGCGGATGAAGAGAATGCATGCCATCGTTACCGAGCGCAACATCTATCGTTGGGCGGGCAAGCTCATCGGGGAACTGACCCAGGTACGCCTGCCGGCTGAATCGTGAAGGATGCGACGACATGGCTCCCCGATACTATTTCGAAGCGAACCCTCTGGCAGCGCAGATCGACAGCGGCCGCCACGTCGCGCTCTTTGTCGATTTTGACGGCACCCTCGTGCCGATCAGAAAAGACCCGTCAGAGCCCTGCCTTGCCCCCGCCACAAAGGGGTTGCTCGAGTCGATCCTTGGCTCGGGAAGGTCGGCGGTGACCGTCATCAGCGGCAGGTCTCTGGCCGATCTCCGAAAGAGGTGCCCTGTTCGCGGCGCTTATTATGCCGGTAGCCACGGCCTCGAGATTCTCGGCCCGGGGATGCGGTTTGTCCACAAGGGCACTCGTCCGGCAACACCGGTCATCGATGCTCTTCGCCGGGAAATATCCGCAGCGATAGGCGCGTGCGAAGGTGTCGTAATCGAGAAGAAGCGGTTCTCTTTCGCTGTCCATTACCGTGCGGCAAGCGACGAAGTTGTCTCCTTTCTCCGCAAGTCGCTCCATAGCAAGATGGCGGCGCAACCCGATCGCGGGCGATTGCTGACCGTCATAAGAGGCAAGAAGGTCTTGGAGTTCGCTCCCCGGGTGTCGTGGAACAAAGGGGAGGCTGCACTCCACATCATGGAGAGAATAGGGGACGGGTACCTGCCGGTATGCCTTGGGGACGACAGGACGGATGAAACGCTGTTTAAGGCGCTTTCCGGGAAGGGCGGTATTGCCGTAAGAGTCGGACCCTCAAAAAAGACGGCCGCCGCGTACTATGTGAAAGACCAACGGGAGGCGCTCCTTCTTCTTGCGCAGATCGATGAAGCCCTAAGGCGTTTCGCAAAATTGATTCCCCTTTGACGGATCACATCCATATGTGGTGGTGCAGAACAACGTATTCAATGCCAGCTGATTGAGCACGGTGGTGCTGCGCGCTCACCTCCAATGGTGAAAGGGCCCAAGCTCCCGGGAAAGTGTTACTCCGGAAGGGTGAAGGGAACTTGCCGAAAGATAGCGTAGTCAACGAAGCCCCAAACTGAAGCCGCGTA
>MVRP01000286.1 GCA_002067405.1 Syntrophorhabdaceae bacterium PtaU1.Bin034
ACGATGGGGTGAGTTGAACGGCCAGCCGATCACGGAGAGCCTGCTCGCCAAGCTCGAAATGCTTCAGACCCTCGATGAACACATCATACTCGAAGGCTGTCATCTTCAGGAGGCATGCGATGAAACCCGATTATTTGCTGCTTAGAGGCTTTGAGGGGATTCTGTCGGGAATGGGCATCCACGAGATGGAGGTAGACTTCTCCGCACTGCCGGACGGGATCATCGTCTTTGACGGCCCTAACGGCAGGGGCAAAACAACGATAGTCGATAACATGCACCACTTCCGGATCATGCCCTCGAAGGTGAACAAAAGCTATTCGCCCGAGGCCTTCAGCTTCTATGAAGAGACGTACAGTTCAGACGCCTGCAAGATCTTTATCTCACGCATGAGCGGGATCAGACACAAATCTGTGGTCTCCATCGATACGCAGAGGCGAAAACAAAAGTGCTATCTCTATGAGGAGATCGACGGTCATTGGAAACCCCTGAATCCCGATGGCGGAACGGAAAGTTTCGACCGGGCGGTTGAGGCCGTCTTTGGAAGCCCTCAGCTCTATTTCATATCCAACTTTCGGGATCAGAGGGCGAAGAGCTTTTCCAGGTACAGCAAAGGCGATATCAAGGAGATCCTCGCCGAGCTTCTCGGTATAGACGGGCTCAAGGACCTCTCCGATAAGGCCGGCAGGATACGAAAAGGCCTTCAGGATCGCCTCACGCAACTTACGAACCGGAAGGAGGAACTGCTGCCCATAATATCGGGCAAAGAAGAAAAAACGTCCAGGGTTCTCGATCTCCAGGCAGACCTGACCAAAACTGTCGCGATCATCAAGTCTCTGGAAGCCGAAAAACAGGACACGGAGCGGGAACTTTCCGAAACCCGCACTAAGATCGCGCTCCAGGAAGCACGGCAAAGTGCGAAGGATAAGGCAGAGGCACAAATAGCGGCGAAAAAGAGAACCATCGAAGAACTGGAAAAGGGCAAGCAGGTCCGTCTGGCAGCGTACAACACAAAAATCGCCGCACTGACAGAGAAGGTCCTGAACACCAAGAAGCTGCTGGCCGGTCTCGATTCTTTGAGGGCAAAAGCGGCCGAGTTGAAGCGCCTCGTTGAACGAGTGTCGAACCTGAAGAACTCGGCAAGGCTATGTGACGAGCGGTATATAGAGCTCAATAAGCGGATCTCGGGGATTCAGACCGTAGAGAAGCTCGTCAAGGACAAAGAAAAGGAAGTTGAGAGAAGGAAGTTGGCGCGGCAGCACGCCATCGACAAAACCGAAGGTGCCGTCAGAGACCTGAAGGCGAAGGTTCAAAGGCTTGCCGAGTACCGCTGCGATGCCACAAGCTCGAGTTCGTGTCCCTTCCTGATCGATGCCCGCGAGGCGGAGAAGAAAATCCCGACTTATGAGGCGGAACTCAAGCGGCTGACCCAGGTAAAAGACCCTGAGAATGAGAGACTCATCCAGGAATTGTCGGAGCTTCGTCGTAAGTGCAATGCCCTGCCGTCTCTCCAGAAAGGAGCTAGGCAGATGCTGTCCACGAAAAGGAGCCTGGATGACGAGGTGGGACGTGTAGAAAGCCAGATCGCGGCGCTGAACGATGAGGCGAGACGGCTCGTGGAGGCAGAACAGGCAGGGAAAGAACTGCCGGACCTCGAAATGGAGCTTGCCGTTCTCGAGAAGGAAAAAGAAGAGTACCTGCGAGAAAAGGACAGAACCATCGCCGGAGTTCAACTGGAGATCAAAACTCTTGAGGAGGATTTAGCGCGAATCGTCATCGATACGACGCTGAATCAGGCAAGGGATGGACTTGTCCGGAGCATTTCGGAGCTTTGCGGGCAGATAGACGACCGAAGGGCGGAGCAAGCCGACTTGACCAAAGAAGCGGGGGCACTCGACGAATCCCTCAGAAGGATCGCCGAGTCGGAGAGAAAGTGCGCTGATCTGGACCGAGAAATGGACGATGCCAGAAAGGAGATTTCCGAATGGATGATCATAGAGAAAGCGCTCGGCAACGACGGCATCATACCCCTTGAGATTGACGACGCAGGTCCTGCCATTGCGAGCGTCGCCAACGAGTTGCTTCGGGTGTACGACTCCCCCTTCACTGTCGGATTCAATACCCAGGAGATGACAAAAGCGGGCAAGCTGAAGGAAGGCTTTGACATCCCTGTCTTTGATGCGAACACGAACAAGTCGAAAAGCATTGGCAAGCTTTCGGGAGGTGAGGCAACGATTGTGGAGGACGCGGTTGCCAAGGCGATATGCATCTGCAACAAGACGCGGAACGGCAGGGACCTGGCCACGATCTTCACCGACGAGAGAGACGGCGCTCTCGACCCTGAAAAGAAGAGGGCCTATTTCCGTATGAAACAGCGAGTGCTCTCACTCGGTGGCTACAGGCAAGAGTACTGCATCACGCACACCCCGGAACTGCTTGCAATGTCCAACGCAGTAATCTCTCTCAAGCCGGGCGGCATCACTATTACCGCCAACAACTAAAAAAGGAGCAATACAATGAACAAAGGATCGACGGCATATACATTGCCGAATCTCGACCAAGACAGCGAAGAATTCCTTACACCCCTTCTCGGTGCCGACGACGAAAGCGTGAAGACCTCGGGCGTTATAAGGCCCGGCATCATGGTTCTAAAGAAAGGTTGCAGCCCGGCCGATGTGGAGCGGTACAACGAGTTGTTGTCCCAGGGCTTGAGTTGGACAGACATGGAAAAGGAGTTTGGAGACAGGCTCATCCCCCAGAACGTCGACTACTTCACGGCGAACAGGCATGACTGCATCAACCCGGCCAACGCCGATCTCGTAAGAAAGCTGTATGCAGACCCGGACGGGAAGATACGATCGATCCCCGTCTACTTCGCCATGAATGAGTGGTGGAACATCATTCCTCACAGGCTTTGTTGTTACGGAAGCACGCGGGGCCTGAAACACCGGAGCAGTTTCGAGTACGAGCGGGACGACGGGGGAAGAATAACTGATTACCGGATGGTCTGCGAGACCCCAGAAGAGCTGGAAGCAGGCAAAAAGCTCTTTGGCGGTCGGGGATGGATCAGAAAACCCTGTGATCCCGAATCTTGCACTGAGTATCAGAAAGAGGAGTGCCGGTTCTCCAGCCGGATCTATTTCATGATTCCGGGAATCAAGGGGATGGGCTCGTGGGTGATACCGACAAAATCGTGGTATAGCATTAAAAGATTGAAGAAGACCCTCCGGGACGTTTACCAGATCACCAACGGACGCATCGCCTACCTCCTCCACAAGGGGGAGACGATATTCATGCTCAGGAAGGTTAAAGCGACTGTTCCCTGCATCGACTGGGAAAAGGGCGAGACGAAGATGAGGCAGCAATACCTGATTGACCTCGATGTCGTGGTCGATCCCCTCGAAGTCGCGAGGGATTATTCCGTGGAAAGGGTCCTCGAAAAGGGCAGGAGAGCGTTCACCATGCTCACCGCCGGAAGCGATCATTTCGAGACGGCACCACAGCCCGAAAGTCAGGTCGAAACCGATTCCTTCTCTCCGTATAAAGAGCAGGAAAGCCAGGCTGCGAGCGGGACGACGGACACTAATCGCGAACAGCCGCCCGACAAACAGGAACGCCCGCCTCGAACAGGCGAGCCGGAACAACAAAAAGGATGCGAAGCGCCGAAGAACGGAAACGGAAGGAAGGAGATGGATCAAGACCAGAAGCTTGCCATCACCAAAATGGCCTCAAGGTACCGGATACAGGAGGACGTACTCGCCAGAGTGCTTGCGGGCGTGAAATACCATGATGAGGCGGCGAAGGTCATCAATGAGCTGAATAAAGGGGACATATCGAGGTTTCTCCCGACTCCCCCGGTATGAAAAGCCATTAAAGAATCGGAACGGACTGTTCAAGGGGAAGGCATCATGCCTTCCCCTTTTTTCGGACCGGATCCCATAGGTGCATGACGGGCCTGGAAGTAATATGGTATGAGCCACATCGGTTCTATTGGTGGTGTGAGGGAATACCAATGCCATGTTTGATCATGAAGAAGTGAATGCCCTGTCCACTATGAAGAACGGCAGACCTGTACGTTCGGACAGGTGACAAACGTTTCGCGAAAGTGGTAGACACATGTAAGACCAGGTTTGACAGCAGGAGATCGGACGCGCTGGACCGATTCCTCTTTGGGTTTCACCTTGTTCCGTTGTCGGTTCCGGTCCCGATCACTGGCCTCTTCTGTTGATGCAGTGAGCATTGAGGGGGAGGCTCCGACGGCTTTGCCGGCGGAGGGGGCGACGCGAGCCCCTTTGATTGAACGGCTATGAATCCGGCAGACAACGATCCGCTGGTTGACATACCCGAGCCTGACTTCGATACTGAGAAGCCTGCGCTGTCTATCGGC
>MVRP01000287.1 GCA_002067405.1 Syntrophorhabdaceae bacterium PtaU1.Bin034
GACCTGTCGTTTCAGGCCAAGAACGTGCGGGCATTCAATAACGGCAAGACGGGCCCGGAAATGCGGCTAAGTGAAGCAGCTTTCACCGCGGTCCGGGAGGGAGGGCTCAATACCCCTCTTGTCCTTTCCGATGTGACCCTTAAAGACCCTTTCCTCCGTGTGGAAGTGGGCAAAACAGGGCGTTTTGTCAGCCCCCTTCCCTCGAACGGGCAAAAAGAGAAAAAGCAGCCCGCGAAAAACGGGAAGAACGGCGAGAATATCCAGGCTGTACTGAAGAATATAAAGATCACGGGCGGCGAGCTTCTCTACCTGGACGGGAAGATTACACAACCTCCTAATCCTGTCAGGATAACAGACATAAACATCACCGCAGATCAGCTCGGCATTCCCTTCCGGGATTCGGCAACGAACCATGACGTCTCGGCGAGAATTCCAGGCAGAAACACGTCTGGCCAGATCAAAGCCAAAGGCGTCACAAATCTCGGAACCCTTGACACACATTCCCGGATCTCTGTCCAGAACCTGGACATAACAACGCTCAAGCCCTACATCGAGAAGAAAGGGGACGCCGACGTCACGAGGGGATCGCTCGATATGAATATGGATTTGAGCATCAAGAACAGGATCGTCTACGCACCCACCAAATCGAGCATCAGGAACCTTGAACTTGCGTCTGGAAAGGGGCTGAGCCGTTTCATGGGAATACCCAGAACAATGCTGATCAAGTCCATGGAGACGAGCAGCAACAGGATCGATCTCGATTTTACCGTTGAGGGGGATCTGGACAATCCACAGTTCAAATTCGGGGCATCTCTCATCCGTCGTTTTACTGTCGAAGCCGCGAAGAAACTCGGCCTCTCCGTGGTGGGCGCCGGAGAGACAGCGGTCGTGCAGGGTGGAAAAGCGGTAAAAGGCGTAGGCTCAGGCTTAAAGAATCTCGGCCGGGGCATCAAGAACCTTTTCCGCTGATCCTTGATGGATGATAACGACATTCAATCGGACTCGCCCGTTCCTGCACGTTTCGTTACGGTTGCCCTGTTCCGGGTGTGCTCGCTCCTGCACCGGTACCTGTTGCAAATCAGGATCAAACAAGCAACAGGACTACCGGGTTGCTTCCGTAGTATCAGCCGTGCCGGGACCGAACGTGGAAGGACCGAGACCGCCGCTCCCCGTACCCGATCCACCCATGGTGCTGCCTGTCCCTGTCCCGAGGCCGCTCTGTTCCATCGTACTCGTACTCGGTGCAGGAAACTGACTGCCGGTATTACCCGGAAAACTGCTCGCGCCCCCGGAAACCCCCGTATCCCGACCGGGAGAGGTCGTTTCCGGCCCTGTAGTACCTCCGTAAGGTACAGGACCGGTGGCGGAAAACGGGGTTCCGGAGCTTAACGGCTCACCCTCGTAGCCTCCGGGGGCTGCGCTTTGAGGGCCGGTCGTCGTCATCCCTCCGCTGAACGTTCCCGACCCTATCGAACCAGGTCCGCCGGCACCATTAGACGCACCGGGTGTGCCGGCGCCCGTCCCTCCCGCCTGGCTGTATGCCCAGTTCACAAAGATAGGCATCAGGCAGAACGTTGCTGCAAGGAGGGAACTGAACAATATTCTTTTCATCGGAAACCTCCTCTCTCCCTTACTTGAGGGAACTATAAACACCTTTCCCAACTTGTCAATTGCTGAATTGTTATGAGAAACGAGGCCGGGCGACCGGAAGATCGTCTGTCTGCGCGGCTGGAGATCGCGGTAACGTGGACCGCAAGCACCGAAAGGAAGTAGCTGTATCGGGAAAATCTACCTGGTTCCCCATGTGCGGGAGCGGACCGTGAGGATAGCGTACGGGAATATCCAGAACAGGGTCAAGAATGAAAAATAGGAGTAGAGGATGCCGTAAGGAAAGAGCCAGGATCGTTCGCTGTACAAATAGTACAGCATATTGAGAGAAGAGAGGAGTCCCATCGCAAAGAAAAGCCGAAGGATGGTGGTCGGATCATTGACCGAGAGAACGACGCAAAGAACAAGGCTGGCCCAGCCAACGGGATATCTCGCATTGGTTATGAGAATGTCGATCAGCGAGATAACTTTCGGCCAAAAAGGCCTCTTCCATACGATCCTCATAAAGTGGATTACCTCGCGCACGTAGCTCCTGTCCCACCTGAGGTACATTCTGCAAAGTTTCCTGTAGGTCCAGGGGACGACCGTATGAACCGTTGCAGTTCGCTGATAGACAGCGTCATACCCCACAGACAGGATAAAATTCGTCATTGCCCGGTCTTCTCCGTAGGTGCATGGGGAACCGAGGAAACGCTGGTTCAGCCACGGATCAAGGACCTGCCGCACCACAGACACCCTGTAAGCAGAAAGAGCGCCGGGGCAACAATAGACGGTACGGTAGGTCGACTGAACCGCCCTGAGAAAATCAAAGGAGAGCACAAAGCGAACATGCAACATGTTCGGAATAACCCCCTGGTTACGGTTATAAACCAGGACCTTTCCCGCGACAGCGCCGACTTTCGGGTCCCGGAACGGGCCCACTGCCGCGAGCAATGTCCCTTTGTCAATAACGCTGTCCGAATCGATAGTGACAACTATTTCGCCCTTTGCACGCCTGAACCCCTTGTCAAGGGCAGCCCGTTTACCCCTGTTTTCGGAAAAACGAAAGGCTGTGACCACGTGCGGATGCTCGGTAGCGGCCTTCTTGATATGTTTCCAGGTATCATCCGTGCTTCCGTCGTCTACGACAAACACCTCAAGCCTGCCTCGCGGGTAATCGGCGGACAGTACTGAGCGGATTGCCTTAAGGACCATGGGTCCTTCGTTGTATGCGGGGATAATGACCGTCAAGGAAGGGGCGTCATGAATGGTGGCCGGCGGGAAGGAGCGGTAGCGGAACCAGAGAATGGTGCGAAATCCAACGAATAGTGTCCCCATCAAACCCCAGAGCATGCTTGGCCGGAGAATAAACTTAAACCAATGCGCCTTCTGCGCGGCATGAAGCACAGGCTCAAAGATATTGCCCGCAAGACTCGCGATGAAGACCCCGATAAGGCTTGCTGCTATCAGCAGGCAGAGAAACAGGTCCATCGGAGTCCTGGGAGCTTGACCTTCCGCGTACACGGCCTCCGGGTGGATTGTATTGTTATCATCGGGTATGGCCTTGTGCGGGGTCGCTCTCAGCCGGGATATTTTGGCCATCGGCTGAAAATCTAACACGACGAACCGCTTCAGGCAATACCGAAGTGGATTCGTTTGCCCCCTTCTACGCGCATTGCACGCGGAAAGTTGCATTCTTATAATAAGAACAGATTTCATAAAGCTCGGTTGCAGCGATCATCCTTTTAAACGGAGGAAAACATGAAGGTGCTCGGATTTGCAGGAAGTCTTCGGAAGGCCTCTTTTAATAAGGCCCTCCTTCAAACAGCGGTGGAACTTGTCCCTACAGGAATGGAGATCGAGACATTTGACCTGGAAGGAATTCCACCTTTCAATCAGGACCTCGAACTGGACCCCCCACACAAGGTAAAGTCTTTAAAGGCCAAGGTCAGGTCGGCGGATGCCTTGCTGATCAGCACGCCGGAGTATAACTATTCAATACCCGGCGTCCTCAAGAATGCCATCGACTGGGTGTCCCGTCCTTACCTTGATAACGCATTCGACGGCAAGCCTGTCGCCATAATGGGCGCGTCTATCGGCATGCTTGGAACGGCGAGGGCTCAATACCATCTGCGTCAATGCTGCGTTTTCCTCAATATGTATCCCCTCAACCAACCCGAAGTAATGGTGCCGTTCGCTGAGTCGAAATTCGACGCCAACGGCGTGCTTATGGATCAGACAGCCAGGAAAAAGGTAAAGGAGTTGTTGGAAAGCCTGATGCAATGGACAAAAAGGCTGTCAAGCACCGGTACCTGAGCCTGGCTCAAGCTGAAGAAGAAATTCCTTGACACGAGTCTCACGTTTTGTATAACATTCCGGTAAGTCTGAAAAGGGCAAACCATCCGAAAGGGTGGGACGCAAAGCCGCTGGCCTAAATTCCGACAAAGGTCGGAACACGGCAGCAGGGTTGCCGGGCGAAGACAGCTTCCCAAAGGGCTGCGTTCGCGTGGCTGAAAGGCAACGAGATGGGATGCTGTCTTACTCTCCTCAATTCCGACTACACAATCTACGGCACCCATCCGTTCCTCCGGCCCGGCGCGAGATTACTCTTTTTTGGAAAAACCACTTCATTGACCAAACACCGTCGGGCAAAAGGGGGACCGCGATCATGGAAAAAATCTGCATCGTAAAGAGGAGGAAAGTCACCTGCGGACAACCGGAAGAGGTACGGGCCGTTAACGATCAGACGTCTCGCTCTCAGGTGTTGTCAATTGAATTAACGCCTCAGCA
>MVRP01000288.1 GCA_002067405.1 Syntrophorhabdaceae bacterium PtaU1.Bin034
CAGGAGGACGAGATCGTAATCACCCCTGATAGCATCACAGTACAACACGTTCCGGTGAAAATAGAATTTCCGGTATGTATTGAGGAGATTGGCCGATCTGTCAATGGAGACCATGGCATAGACGCTCATCGATTTCTGCGCAGGCTCTAATTGGGTCTCTCCGGTTGCCGCGGGCGTTTGCGTGGCAGGCCCCTCAACCTCTTCAATCAGCTTCGCCAGCTCATCCATATTGAACGGTTTTTCAAGGTACGCGTCGGCTCTCTTTGCTTCCTCTGCGATGACCTCACTACCGTAGCCGGTAATGATAATGACGGGGAGCTGCGGATAATTGAATTTGATGACCTTCAGGAGCTTCAGGCCGTCGATATCCGGCAGCCTGATATCGACAATCGCGCAATCGAGAGGGATCCGCTTCTTCTTGAACATCTCCAGGGTCTGAAGCGCTTTCATGCCGTTTTCGCAAGGTTCGGTCTGATATCCTTTCTGCATGAGTCCCATGGACACGTGTCTCCTCAGGGATGCCTCATCATCAATCAGCAAGACTTTCTTTTCCATTGTCATTCTCCTTTGCTCGTTTTGTCTCTCATGCCTGCTATTAAAGCAATAGGGATGCCATACGTTAATCGCCAGTGTTTACTGTTACTTACACTGCTATGAGGCGAAGACGGTGAATCCTCTGTGATAAGAAAATGAATGCAGAAAGAGGGAAAACTTAACCACCACGCGGTTTTTCCCGGTGCTAAGATTCTTTTCACTTGTCAGTAAGATGATTAATCGTTGGGGGACAAGGATTTTAAGGTGTTAAATTATTTAATATCAAGAATCTGTATAGAAGCCTTTCGTGCCCTTACCTCGTGTTCGCCCTCTCAACCCATGGGAGGGGACCCGATTTCACGTGCGTCGGTCTGTCCCTGCCCGATTTTTCTTTAAGAGGCAAACCGTCCGTTCAGCACGGCAAGCAATTCCTCGAGAGACGCACAGGAGCACTCCGTTCCCTCGCAGATGCGCCAGGCAGGCCGTTCGCCTTCCATGAGCACCCGCACGGATACCGGGGCTGCTCCGTCCGGGAGGACCCGGTATCCGGCCCGTTCCAGCGCCCTGTACGTCCACATGGCAGGCACCCCGTCCCCGTGAAGTGTGACGGCACCCCGCTCCCGTGCGGCGACGACAAAGGAACCCGATCCCTTGTCAAAGGCAATGCCGCCATCGGAGAAGGTTGCGGAAAAGGCGTTGTCCAGGACGAGGTCTTCCGGCACACCTTCCCGCAAGGGGCCGCCCGGCGAGAGCAGCCACAAGCGGTCCGCTGAACGCAGCGCGAGATCGAGGTCGTGGGTGGAAAGGAGGATCGCCCGTCCGCTGTCATGGGCAAGGCGCCCCAGCAGCGCCATCAGCTCCACCCGGCGCGGCAGGTCGAGGAAGGCCGTTGCCTCGTCGAGGAGCATGATCTGCGGCTCCTGGGCCAGGGCGCGGGCGATCTTCACCTTCTGCGTTTCCCCGTCGCTCAGCTCGCAGACCGGCTGGTGAGCGAGGGCTTCGATGCCGGTATCGGCAATGGCCCGGTGTACCGCTTCCCTGTCTTCCCGGCGCAGCCGGCCTGTCCAGCTGGTATAAGGGTGGCGGCCCAGGGCAACGAAGGATATGACGGGCATCATGCCCACCGCAACGCGATCGGTCAGGACAAGGCTCATCTGCCGCGCAAGGGCACGGGCTGAAAGGGTGTGGAGGGGACTGCCTTTTACGAGGACCGTGCCCGCAAGAGGCACCTGCATTCCGGCAAGGGTGCGGATAAGGGTCGACTTTCCCGTGCCGTTGGGCCCCAGGAGACAGACGAACTGGCCGGCCCGAAGGGCCGCATCGATATTGCCGGCAACCACGCAGACCGGGTGCTTGGGCCGTTTGTAGCCTATGGAAAGTCCTCTCGTCTCAAGGACCGCATTTCCTGTCATGATCCTGCCTCCATGACATGGTGCCGCCGCATGATCACCCCTACCACCACCGGTGCGCCGATAAGGGCCGTCACCGCATTGAGGGGCATGGCCATTTGCGTACCGGGCATCTGGGAGATGAGGTCGGCGAGAAGCGCGACCAGTGCACCGAGCAGGATCACGGCGGGAACGAGCTTGCGGTGGTCCGAGGTCTTGAGGAGGATACGGCCCAGGTGCGGCACCGCGATCCCCAAAAAACCGACAGGTCCGCAATAGGCGGTCACTGCGCCCGCGAGTACCGAAGCACCTCCTATGATCCAGAAGCGCACCACGCGGACGTTCACCCCCATGCTGCGGGCATAGTCATTGCCGAGGAGCAGCGCATTGAGGGGCTTGACAAGCACCCCGGCTATGGCAAGCCCGCAGGCCACCGTCGGCGCAAAAACGGCCAGTTGACGCCAGGTCACGCTGCCGAAGGAGCCGAAGGTCCAGGTAATGTAGCTCTGCATCTGATGCTCCACGGCGAACTGCATCAGGATCTGCACGACTGCGCCGGTGATGTAGCCGAACATGAGGCCCACGATAAGGAGGGTTACATTGCCCTCCACGCGGCGGGCAACGCCTAAAACGACCGCGAGCACCGCGCCGGCGCCGGCGATTGCCGACAGGACCAGCGAGACGTTGCCTGCAAGGCCCGCTTTCTCCAGGAATAAGTTCCACCGGAGCCCGCCTATTGCCATAACGACGAGGGCAACGCCGAGCCCGGCACCCGAGCTGATACCGAGGACAAAGGGGTCTGCCAGGGGATTACGGAAGAGGGTCTGCATCTTCAAGCCCGCTATGGCGAGGGCCGCGCCGCCAAGCATGGCGGTCAAAGCCCTGGGAAGCCGGAAAAGGAGCACGATCTGTTGCCAGTCCTCAGGCATGTCCGCTTGGCCGAGCATAATCGATACAACGGCCTTGAGGGGGATCGACACCGACCCGAAGGAGAGTTCGAAGAAAAAAGCGAGGGCCAGCGCACAAAGCATGGCTCCCCACATCACGGCGCCGGTGCCCCTCACACCCATAGTACCCACCAGAGCTCGCGCAATACCTGTTCCACGAGCCAGGCAGCGCCCGAGGCGCCCAGCGTGGCTTTCGGCACGATGTCGAGGCACGCCCTTGCCGGCAGCATCACCTCTATGCCTCCGACGCGGTCCGTGGCCTTTGCCAGCGCGACCTGCTGCCCGCCGGCGAACAAAAGGTCAGGGTCCGTGAGGTGCCACGGTGCCTGCCACGCCTCGGCGCAGCCGATGTCTGAGAGCCACGCACGCAACCGTGCCGTCAGCGGAGTCTCCCGGGAATCGGGCGTCTCCACGGCAACGGGCAGCATACCGATATACTCGTAGAGCCATCGGGCGAGGGGCATGGCGATGGAAGGGTCTGCCTGGATCGCGAAGGTCATTCCCTTGAGCACCGCCGACGAACCGGTTGCCTGGCCGAGGAGGCGGGACACGCGGCGTCTCTCGGCGAAGATATCCTCCAGGGCGGGAGCGGGGTCGGCGTCCACCGCACGGGCAACAGCCTCCACCCACCTGGCGGTGGCGTCAAAGCCGAGGGGCGCGCCCGCATCACTCGCCGCCACAATGCCCCCATAATGTTCCGTCAACCACGGCCCGACCAGGTCGGCGTATTCATCGTGCACCACGGCATAGCAGGCAGCACGGAGGAGCCGTCGGTATTCCTCTACGCTGCTCCCCGCACCCACGGCGCAGAGCACCTCGATGCCGCACAGCCCGAGAAGGCGGCGCAGTTCGGCCACACTGCCCGCCCAGTGTTGATGGGCAATGGAAAGCCCCACAAGGGCGACTGTCCGGGCTTCGGGGGTCAGCGGGGGCAACGAGAGGGCCTGAAGCGCCGAAACAAGGCCCTGCTGATACCCTTCGGCCAGGGAGCACGAGAGGGCGGGCATTTCGATGACGGCGCACGGGATCGGCACCCCCGATTCCGCCACGGCCTGAGTGATGTTGTCACCGATGAGCGCGGCGCCGGGGGAATTAACGATCGTGAGCAGGGAGGGGTTGCGCTTCACGATCTCCCTGATCGCCGTGACGAGCTTTTCTCTCGCGCCGAACACGAAGTCGTCCCCGTCGAGGTACGTGGTGGGGATGCGGGGCTGGCCGAAATAGAACGGCTCCAGGAAGTTCAGCCTTTCGGGAACATCGTCCCTCGGGAAGGTGTGTTCCGACATGACGCTGTGGTGGGCCCGGCAGCCCGTCGGCCCGTGGAGGATCACCGCGCCGTCAAGCACGCTCTCGCCGGCAAGGAGGGCGCCCGTAAAACCGTCCGGATGGATACCCGATGGGTCCTGCATTCTTCTATACGTCATAACGCCACCCCTCCTTCGGCGGCAGCTTCATGAGGCGCTGCCAGCGCTGCGCTACGGCCACACCGCTCTCAAATCCCACGTCG
>MVRP01000289.1 GCA_002067405.1 Syntrophorhabdaceae bacterium PtaU1.Bin034
ACATAAGGCACAATACGATAAACAGGGGTAGGCCTCGTCAGGTCGTCAAAAAGAACGGCAACCTGTTTTTTTCCGGCCGCCAGTTCTTGTATCGTTCTCGTGCCGACGGGCGATGCAAAAGCACGCTCGAGTTCGCTCTCTGTGAGTTCGTTTTTTGACCCTCCCTGCATAGAACAGAGAAAAACTGACCAGGAGTCGGGGAAAGACAATTCCATTTCTTTATTGTCATACCAGAGACGCTGAGGAACCGTGATGACCATTTTCACACCTCAACCACAACTCATAAGCCCGAAAGAGATGGCAGCCATGTGGCAATACCCGGAAAAAGAAAGAGAAGGATGGCGCACGCGACGAGGCTCAGGAGGAACGGGTAGACACCGGAATAAATTAAACTGAACTGTTCGCCTGTTATATTCTTGACGACGAAGACACCGATGGCCACCGGCGGTATAATAACACCGACCATTATGGTGATGGCAATCATGATGCCGAACCATATAGGATCATATCCCAATTTGATAATAACCGGATAAAAGATGGGGGTGGCCAAAATCATAAAGGCCAGATCATCGATAAAGGACCCACCGAGAAGGTAGATGAAGATAATCATAACCATGACGAGGGTTTTATTGACGGGTAAATTGGCTATCCAATCAGCGGCAATAAAAGGGATCGAGGTAACGGCAAGAAAATGACCGAAAACCACCGATCCTCCGATGAGAAGGAGGACCATACAGGCTGTGCGCAAGGACTCCTCGAAGGACATGACCAGCGATTTAAAGGGAAATTTTCTTGATGCATAGGCCAGAAGCAACACTGCTGCCGTGCCAATACTTCCTGCCTCGGTCGGTGAGAACCAGCCCGCCATGAGCCCCCCGATGACGAGGGCAAAGATCATCGCCACCCAGAGAAACTCGGGAGAAGACCTCATCCGCTCCTTCCACGTTGATCTTGGCGCTGCCTTCGCAATTGAGGGATCTATTTTGACCCAGCCTAGTATCACACATATGAAGAGCAGGGCGATGACTAACCCCGGTATGATGCCTGCAAGAAAGAGCTTGCCGATTGACTGTTCGGTGATGATTCCGTAAATCATAAGAGGCACGCTTGGAGGAATCAGCATGCCGAGTGTACCTACGGAGGCGACAACCCCCGTCGAAAGCTTCTTGCTGTATCCCGCCCGGTTCATCTCGGGAATTGCAACGCTCGCAAAAGTGGCGCATGTGGCCAGAGTGGAGCCGCACATAGCTTTGAAGACTGTTGCTCCCACGACGGTGGTCATGGCGAGTCCTCCGGGGATGTGACCAACGAATTTTTCTGCCGAATTGTATAATTTTCTGGCAACGTCCGAGTGAAAGGCAACTTGGCCCATAAGTATAAAAAGTGGGATCACGGTAAAACCGTAGTTGGTAAAGGTATCAAAAATATCCTTCACAATCTGGTTGGATGCCGCGCTCCACGTGCCAAGGTAACCGATCCCGAGAAAGCCAATAATGGCCATTCCGATTCCCAACTCGATGCCGGTAAGGAAACCGGCTACCAGCAAGCATATACCGACGATTCCTGTCGATATTTCACTCATGAGAACCTCCAACTGTGTCTATGACCTGCAAAGCAAGGGTGAAGCATTCGATAATACAACTGAACGCCAAGCCAAAAGATATAGGGTAATAGGGTAATCGGAACACGGGGGTGACCTCATTAGACTTGATGAGGTCAATGCTCATGGTAACAAAGTTCCAGCTCATCCATAAAAAAAGAGCTATGCCCAAGACTCTCGTGAAGACCTCCATCGTTGCCCCTGATTTTCGGGAGAGCTTTACGATGAGGAAATCAACTGATACATGCCCCTTGAGCAAAGATGTGTAAGGAATTGAGAAACCAAATACGACTGCCCCCAAGAAAGAGATGATCTCAAAATCTCCTACAATGGGTTTTCCGAAGGCTCTCATAATCACGTCAAAAAGGGTGAAGAGAAACATAAAAGCGAGGGTCAATCCTGCTATTAGAAGAAGAAATCGGCACATCTTTTTAATAAACGAGGACCAAATGTTCATCGTTCTCTCCCTTCAACAACAGAGTGGTTCAGGGACCAAACGTCTTACCCTTAACCACTCTGTTGTTCGCTTAACCTATTTGGTAGGGGCAGTCTTCAAATAGTCATGGCACCACTTCAAAACCTCGTCACCCGGTAAGCCTTTCGCTTTCATGCTCTTCACGTAGGCATCGAGTAAAGGCCTCATTCTCTCCCTCATCTTCGCCTCTTCCTCGGAGTTTGCGTAGACGATTTTCTGGCCAGCCTTCTTCGCAAACTCCAGCCCATCTTCGTCCACCCAACTCCATAGCCTCGCCTGTTTCTCAAACCACTCTTCATTGAGTTTATCCATGATCTGCTGAATGTCCTTTGGAAGAGAATTCCATTTTCCCTTATTCATGGCGAAGAAGAAGGTGTTCCCGTAAGCAGCGGCAGAATTTATGTAAGTGTGTTTGCAAACTTCTCCGAACTTCCACCCTTTCAACGACTCTACGGGAAGAAGCGTGCCATCAGCGAGACCCCGTTTGAGAGCGTCATAGGTCTCTAGCATGGGCATTGTGGTGGGTGTAGCTCCGGCTGCAGTTGCAACTTTTGACGTTTGCGCATCGCTCTTAATCCTGAGACCCTTCAGATCCTCTATCTTGTTGACAGGTTTCTTGGTATGAAAGTAACCAGGACCATGGGAGTGGAGAAAAAAGATTTTCACATCATCAAATTCCTTTGGTTTGAATTTCCGATAGAATTCATTTGCCACCAGAGAAGCCTGGTAGCCGTTTTTGAAGCCAAGGGGAAGATACATAAACTCGGAAAGAGGCAACCTCCCCGGCGTATAGGCAGCGACGCTCCACCCGACATCGATGATGCCCTTGACAACGCCATCGTATATCTGATTTGCCGTCACCAGGGTGCCTCCTGGAAAGAAGGAGACTTTCACCCGGCCATTCGTCCTTTTCTCCAACTCCTTGCCCCACTGGTCAGACAGTTGACTAATAGGATGGGCTGGTGGCATAAAGCTTGCGTATTTGAGTTTTATCACGTCCGCTGAAAAACTATGTGACGAAAAACAAAGGACCAACAGGACAGCACATACGAGACCTACAATACGTCTTTTGGTGGAAACGGTCATAATCACTCCTCCCTTTTGGTTTGTATTCATGACTTACAATTGCCTTTAATAATCTCTACTCCCCCACCATTTTCCTCTACAATAGAAGCCCTTTTCTTCTCTCCGGCTTTCTTCTTGCTCAGAGACGCCTTCTTCAGCCTTTCTAAATTGCCCTCCGGGGCATCTCTGAACTCCAGCGCACCTCGTTTCCGGGCGAGGTCCAAGAGCTTCTGACCCGCTTCTGTCCTCACAATCACCTGGTTCCATGACCTGGCTTCATCCCAGCCCTCCGGCAACCTCGCCGATCCCACGGAGATATCGCTGAACTCCGCCGTCATGTCGGAGCAGTAATGACAGCACGAACGGACGCATTTCACGACCTCATCGAGGGCGATATTCGCCGTGCCCCTCGCAGTGTATACCTCGAGCCTTTGGTAGTGACTGGGAGGAATATCCATGCCGGTAATTGAGTCAATGTCCACCTTTCCTGCCAGCATCTCCTTCAAGGCCGAAGAGGAAAAAGCCCATCCGCAAAAGAGCCCTATGACGAGATTAAGTTTCCTGCTGTTCTCTCTGATCCGGGCTTTCTTACTGATTCTCATCTTGGCGAGAGCCAACGTCTGGCACGGGGTAGCTACGATGCCTATGGACATTGCGTTTCCTTTGACAACCTCGTTAAACTTCGCTACCACCGGGGTGGTCACGAAGCGGCTCTTGCCGGACTTCTTAACCCCGTCTGCCTCGTTGGTTTCTACACCGGCAGGCAGCATAAGCTCGTCGGACCCGGAGAGAACCGCCGTATCAATCAGACCTTCCCCCAGCGCCAGTTCCATAAGGGCCGTGACGGTTCCTCCGTGCTGCGCGTTCCTACGAACATCGGCATCGGCGGCCCTGGTGAGGTAAAAGTTCTTGATTGCCCCGGCTTCAGGCGTCATGTCACCCTTCTGGAACAAAAGTTCGGTAAGTGCGGCTACGTCCGTGGGAAGTTGCGGACAGACGTCGTGGCATCCGGCATCCGCGAGAGTGCACTCATCAATAATGACGACGCGGTCATTATGAGCGGTATAATAAGGGCAAAGGTTCACGCACGCGCCACAGTAGGTGCACAGGCCTTTGTCAATAATCTGTTCCTGCAGGTATCCTGTCGGACTCCGGTTCATAATGCGTCTCCATTCGCCTTGGCGGCTTCGTATCCCATTTCAAAGGCC
>MVRP01000290.1 GCA_002067405.1 Syntrophorhabdaceae bacterium PtaU1.Bin034
AAAAAGAATTCTTTTTCCTGACACCCCGGTATATACCCGGAATCACGGGGGAACCCCCCTCATGGTCTTTTACGTGATTCTCTCTCGCAAAAATTATTTCCCACAAAAGCATTCTTTTCCGTAGATCGATGTTGTTCCTCTGAGAGTTTCTGCATAGAAAAAGCTGTCCTTAAAAAAATTCCTTTATTCGGAAGGTCCAAATGCCTGGAATCTAATCAGAAAGACCATGAAGGTTCGTGGGTGCGACAATTCTGTGAGAATGCGATGGAATAGAAAGGAAGATCAGGGTCGGGTTGAATCGGTCTGATATTGATGCGATAATGGTGAATGCGTTATGTTTGAAACAGGAAGGAGGTCAAAAGACCATGAAACTTACCGCAATTATTGAACGCGAAGATGATGGTTATGTCTCTTTGTGCCCCGAGCTTGATATTGCAAGCCAGGGCGATACCGTTGAAGAGGCAAAAAGCAATCTTCAGGAAGCGGTTCAGTTGTTCTTTGAGACCGCATCTCGTCAAGAAATACGCGAACGTCTGCACGGAGAGATTTTCGTGACTCAGGTTGAGGTAGCTGTTGGGTAAGCTGCGCATCCTCTCAGGACGGGAGGTATGTAGCATTCTGGAACGTCACGGCTTCACGAAAGTCCGTCAGAAAGGAAGCCACATTATAATGCAGAAGCCGATACCCAACAGTACCATAACCATTCCGGTTCCCGATCATGATGAACTACGCACGGGAACTTTGTTGTCTATAATCCGCCAATCCGGATTGCCACGGAGTGAGTTCGAGGCATAACTTTACAATCATTTTTCCAGAAAAAGCATCCTTTCCCCGGCGTTAGTATCGTTCTTCTCAGATTTTCAGCACAGGAAAAAGCCGGTGGCCAAAGAAATTTTTCATAGTCCAAGATTCTAACGCATAGAAATGTGCTTGGACCTTCTGGGCTGTTGTAGCTTTGGAGCGGGCAGCATTCGTGCAAGACAAGAAACATAAATGAACGTGCCCAAAAGAAGAAGGCTCAACACGGGGTTTCGGGGCCCGGTCCTGCGTGTAAAGCCCGCTTTCCGAACAACACCTTCAGGGTCGTGGCGTGCCTTCCGACACGCTTCATGTTGAGCCAACTGAGAAATATCGGAAGGAGCCTTCCAGCGGGGCCGATGCACGTTCAAAGAACGCCGCCGTCCATACGTCCAAGACTGCCGGCGGCCTGACCCCTTCCAGAAAGAGTATATTCGCCCGAATATTTTGTCGAGACAGCTATTGTGATGAGAGCAACGCTTATCGTTTCTCTTGAAATGCAAGAGCCACTTTCAAGCTGTGCCTATGGAGGGATATGAACCGGGAAGCGGGACTTGCCCGGGTGCAGTCATTGCTTTCTTCCACATGGCCCTGATTCTTCGAGGGTTGTCCTTCGGCTCCATGGCTCTTCGCTTCGTCATCTTGTAATTCAGTGGCTTATGAGGGAACCAATTTGAATTGTATACGCCGCGTCCCCATATTGTTTCCCAGCCGTCTGTTTGCGCTTCCAAGAGCCAAGTGACCTTTGTTGACCGGGCAAGGTCGATCAGTGTTCCCAAGCGCGCGTTCCTGCTCTCTACGGTATAATTTTCCCATGCTGCCCAGATACCGAGCAGTTTCCGGTCAATCCCTTCCGCAAACCGCCTCGCTAAAGGGACTAAAGGCTCCAATTTTCTGTAGCTGTCCATGTAATCAACACCTTCCCAGGTTTGCATTACAACACCGACAACCGCGAAGTCGAAGCACGGCCAGTTCCATTCCCCCTGTGGCCCAAAGATAAAGCCAAGGCAGGCTTTACGATACTGCCCCATAGCCGCACGGTAGATCGAACTGCGCACGGCTGGCTGTATCAAGGCGAGTGTTTGCGATGACGATGTTTCCATATTCTCACAGCCTACTCTGCTTTGCATGACGAGACAATCGGAATGGATCTCCTTTGACAATACCCGTTGTGGAGCTATAATCGAATTACCGAATTGATAGGAGGTATGCCGAATGCCATCGCTTCTCGCGATGCCGGGCAAAGAGAAACAGAGAATGAAAATGATCGAACAAGCGCTCAAGGACCAAGCGCCGAGAAAGTACCGGGAACTGAAGAAGAGCAACAAGCTTCAGGAGTTCCTGGAGGATTACGAACAACAGATGATCGAGAGCTACAACGAGGCGGAGAGCGAACTGAGCAGCCAAGTGATAGGTCCGAAGGGACCGGAAGATTACATGGAGAGGGCGCAAGCCCTCGAAATGGGAATGAAAAGGATTTGGGAAGAGACTCTGGAAACGTGGCTGGAGTTCAACGACCCAAAATAGTAGTGCTTTGTCGGCAAACAATAACAGTATGTCCTGTCAGATGCCGCCTACTTGTTCTTCCCTCTAAACTCGTAAGCGTTCGGCTCAACGTCCCTGCAACGCTGCTCTACTTGATAGCTGATCCTCTTGACAAGCTGTTCGCTAAGGGCGTAATCAGTCTGTAGGCGGGTGATGAAACCGGAATCTTTTCCGTTCAGGATAGGGAGATCACGTCTCTTCCTCTCTACGAACCACCCCGGAAGGGCAAGTACAGGATAGACTACAATCTTTTCTCCAACCACTTCCGTAAGCCAATGCGAAAGCCAGATCGCTTGTCTTTTGGCCTGCTCAATCGGTTTTGTCTCTGTCCACCCGGGAAAACATAGCTTTTCTCCATCATAGACCACCTTGGCGTCCTCGCCGCCCTGCCCTCTTTTTGGTTTTGGTCTTCCCTTCGATTCGACCCCAAACACACCGTTTGGTCCTATCAAGATGTGATCTATGTTGAAGCCGTCTGCGGGAAAATCGTGATAGACCCGGTAACCGTATTGCATGAGTTGATTGAGCTCTTGTCCTTGCGCCATTTCACACTCAAGACCAAGTCGTAATGAAAACCTCTTTCTGAATGAGCTGACGAGTTTTGCAAGGCTTAAGACCACAAAGCCGGTTCCGAAAGCTACGAACAGCCAGCCTGGTGCGCCGCTTAAGGCATAGCTCGAAAGGAAAACGAAAGGAAACACAAACAGTGTCACAAGCCAGCTGTCGACATTCTCGTTTATAACGTCGATCTGTTTTGAAAGAGAATATCCAGGGCCCCGGAGCAGATGTCTGACCAGCGGAGAGCGATATCGCTTTCGCCTGGCAAAAAACAAGGCTGTAATAGACCACAGCAGGCCGACTATGCTGAACGAGATGACTACTGGAAATAGAACGAATAGAAAAGGCTTCATCGCTGCGTTCCTTTGGCTGATGTTTTCATAACGAGCTGAGTTTAGCACATGAGGGACCTCCACGAAAGGCATTATTGCTCAGTTCAGGTGCTACAATAGGGGTTTAATAAAGTCAAAATATCCTCAAAAGAGTATCAAAAAGAATCTATCTGATGCTGCTCTTTTCTTCCGGCTGCGAAGGGAAGACATGGGGGATAAGCGATACAGATTTTGAAACGGTAATCTTGCCTCGTGAAGGGATAGAGCGAAGGGGGATTAAGGGCGAGGCGAAGATCGAAGGTAAAGCGAGGGAATGATTGGTGGAGAAGGAACGTAATTACCCCTGACTTTTTCTTGCGTGCGCGTGAGCAAATAGACGAGATATGACAGGAAAGGAGTATAATGTGTTCGAGGATAGGCTGATCACCGAAAAGGCCGGGACCCTGCCGGCCTTCCTCAGACTTTTCCAAGGGGCACACTGAGGGGGTGTGAGATACTCTTCCGAGATAAGCTATTCGCGCTCAAATGGTCTGAAAAGTATCGGGCCGATTATGATCGTTATCAAGAGTATCGCCAGAAGCACGGAGTCCGCGATTATTTCGTCAGCGATGGAGGCCCGAGCATAAATGCTTTTCACGTCTCCGGAGAAGGTAAGAAGCTCTGCAGGAAGTACAGACTTCCTTACCCATTCAGCCCCTTATGGAGATGACTTGCCCGATGAGCTGCGCAGAGAGCTTAATATACCAGCCTCCGTGGTTGCTTGCAGGAACTCAAGAACTTCTGCGGATGTAATCACATCGGGTTCCACCCTTCAGTTTACAGTTGAAGTCGATACGACGCAGAGCGAAAAAAGAATCAAGGAGGAATTCGCCCGCCTCGTTCAATATTTGAAAGATATCTCTTCCATGCCCGACAGGGGGGATTGCCGGGATAGGTCGACAGCCCTGGACCACTGGGAGATCTATGCCCTTTACAGACAGGGCAAGTCCAAAGCCGAAATCGTGACAGAGAAGTTTGGTCTCACCGTGTCCTTTCGGCAGACCTGCGTGAAAACGTAAATTGATATGCGGTACCATCATTGGCAGCCTAATATCAGGAGG
>MVRP01000291.1 GCA_002067405.1 Syntrophorhabdaceae bacterium PtaU1.Bin034
ACCCTATCACCTCCGACGGACACGTAGAGGCGCACAGCCCGCACCCCACGCACGTATCCTCCTTCACATGGGCAACGGGCACCGCAGCTACCTGGGGACCGAACAAGGCGATATCTCTCTCCTTAAGCTCCATCTCGATGGCGCGGTGGGGGCATGCCTCTTTGCAGGAGCCGCAACCTGAGCACCGTTCTTCATTGACCTCGGGCAAGATCCTCTCTTCTTCCATGTCGAGAACTATCTCACCGAGGGCACCTAAGACCTCCCGGGGCTCCCATCGGGGCGAGCGGGGGTGCCTGATGAACCCTGCGTGGTACCTCTTCCGTCCCCACTTCGTAGGTGACCAGCGGAGCTGGGGCTCTGAGCGGAACACGGAGAGGAACTCCCTCCCCTTAAAAAGGCCGGCATAATCATCGAGCTTCACCACCTTGTCCACCGGGAGTGTGAGCCCTAAGATGCGGGCCTTGTTTCCCGCAAAAGCCACCTCCTCTTTCTCTTCCAGGTGGATGAAAATGACCCCTTCCCGTCTCGCCTCTTCATAGGCAAGCTCCGCATAGGACGGCATGACCATGTTCCTCGTGAGGACATACACGGTCTTTCCCCTCTTTTTCAGATCCCGGGCCATATCGATGAACCGGGAAGAGAGGTATTCATAGAACATGGCAAGGCTAGGGTCGTCGGTGGCGAGAAGGAAGAGGCAGGTAGCAAAGTCCCCTTGGGGAAGAGCGATCTCGGCTTCCGGTTCTTTGTAAAGCCTTGACTCGTTGTTGAGGTCGTTTCTGGTTGCCTTCAGTCCTGCCCCGAACCCGGTGAGGATCGCGTCCTTGATGTTCATGGGCTCGAGGGCGCCCCCCGAGGCATAGACGCCTTCCACCTCGGTAGCGAGGGCTTCTTTCTCATACACGAACCCGTAAGGGTTGAGGCTGAAGCCGAAGAGTTTCGACAGGGTGGCGAGGTCGGGATTGGGCCGTAAGGCCATGGTGAGGACCACATAGTCGAAGGCCGCTTCGTTGAGTCTTCCATTGGCATAGTAGCGGACATGGACACCCTCTTCGTCTTCATCGAAGTACCGTGAGTTGGCACGGATGAAGTTCACCCCCTGGTCCCGGTAGAGCTTCTCCATGAAGAACTCCTGGCCGAAGAAGCGGAGGTCGTTATAGAAGACAGTGATCTCCGGCTTCGCCCGTTGCAGGGTCCACTTGATCTCCCGGAGGGTATAGGAGCAGCAGACGGAAGAACACAAGGGGTAGTCCCGGGAACGGGAGCCCACGCAGAGGACAAAGGCGATCCTGTTGAAGTCGGACGGGAGTTCCCCCTTGCGCTGGTCAATGAGGGCATCGTACTCGAGGCTCGTGAGGATCCTCCTACCCTTGTACTCGGATTCATAGGGAGAGAGGCCTGTCGATATGATCACCTTGTCGAAACGAAGGGATTGTCCATTCGAAAGAGAGACAATGAACGTGCCCTCTTTCCTGTCGACTGCCTTGATCGTCTGGCCGGTGATGACCGTGAGGTTGGGATTGTCCCGTATCTCGTCGAAGAAGGTCTTGAACCCTACCCTGCAGTTGGCAATACGGGCCATGAGCCCCCCGGGCTCGGAGGAGGATTCGAGGATGGTGACGTGACCTTTCTTGAGGGCCACCTTGGCAGCCGATATGCCGCTTATGCCGCCGCCTACGATCAGTACGTTCATAACGTGTTCTTTTCTCCCATAACGTAGAGTAAGAGGTCCGTGAGGTAGATGACCTTCCTGCCGGTGGCAAAGGTCTTCATGGCCATGTGGCAGAAGGGGCAGAAGACGACAATGGTGCCTTTTGATTTGTCGAGGATGAGGGTGGATAATTTCTCGGTGGCCCACTTGTTCACGAAGAGCTGGTTACCCCCGCAGCAGCGGTCCCTCATCTTCTCTCCGTCGAGGTTGCCGCCATAGGTACTGATGAGCTCCTCCATGATGGTCTTGTTCTTGATGGCACTGCTTTCGGGCCGCTGGAGGAGGCAGCCGTAGTAGGCGAAGAAGACCTGTCCTTTGAGGTCCCTCTTTATATGGCTGGACAAGACGTCGGGATCAAGGAGTTCAAGAGGGCTCAGGATGGTAAAACTCTTGTCCGCATCGGCGTCTTTCAGGTTCTTGTAGCACGCAGGACAGGGGGCGACTATTTCTCTGGATGAGGCTTTTTTGAGGTTCTCCCCGGAGAGGGCAAGGAGCTCGGAGCGGTTGCCGTATTCGAGGGCGCCGCAGCAGTTCCAGTCGGGTATCTCCGTGAGGGTGTGGCCCAGTTTCGTACAGAGCTTTTTCACTCCCTTGTCGAGCTTTTTCGCAGAGCCGGTTAACGAGCATCCGGGGTAGTAGTTCATACCTTGCCTCGCTTGACCTTGTGGGGGAGGTGGAAGCCGGCGTATTCCATCCATCTGGGTAGGTGCTTGAGATATCCCCCTTTTAAGAGCACGGGCGCTGCCATGAGGACCACGTAGGGTTCATAGACCCTCCCCCATAGTGAGACCGACTGTTTGAAGGCCTTCTCGAAGGCGTTCTCCACGTGGAGGTGCTCTTTGAGAGCCCTCGTGATCTCGGGGATGCGGATCTTCCAGGGGCAGGCGTCCGTGCAGCGATAGCAGCCCGTGCACAAGCGGACGAGGGGGTGGTCCTTATGGAAGTCCTGGCCGAGGAAGAGGCGGATGAGGAGGTCCTGGGGGTTTGCGTCCATGCCGAGATCGTTCACCGTACAGACCGAGGCGCAGACCTTGCAGCCGAGGCAGACGGCGAGGTCTTCCTTTTTGTGTCCCGCAAGGGCGATGATGGTATCAATCTTCTGCATCGTGTAACTCGTCTTCTTCGAAGGTGAGATAGGGGATCGTCTCGTCGCGGCCCGCCATGTAGGAGAAGATGCCCTGGAGCCTTTCGGAGGTCCCCTTGAAGTATTTGGTGAGGGGGATGCCCTGGGGGCAGGCTTCCTCACAGGAGCCGCAGCCGACGCAGACCTGGGAGACATGGTACATGCGGATGAGGTGGAAGAGCTCCTTGCCCGAAGGCAGGGAGGTGGAGCCCGTACGGAAGACCTTGTGGAGGAGGGCGTCTCCTTTGGGGAGGTATTCGTCGCCGTTGAAGAGGCAATCGATGCAGTAGCAGACCGGGCACATGTCCCTGCAGTTCTTGCACATGATGCAGGAAGAGAAGTCCTTGGCGAACTCTTCCATAGAGGTCTGGAACTTCGGAGGGGAAGGGCTTTCGGCAAGGAGCATCTCGGGGGCGTCTGAAGAGTCGCCGGGAAGGAGGGAGAGGAACGCTTCTCCTTTCGGGGTATAGGGGATAGCCCAGAGGTTACCCGCTTTGTCGAACCTGATCCCGGCATCACCGATAATGCCTCTCCGTTCTCTGCAGACCCGGCAGGCATAGCGCATGGCAGAGGGGTCTTTGAAGTAGTCTTTTATTTGATCTGTTTCTGTCGGGACATCCTTTTTGTCTTTGGAGGAGACGGCGCCGAAGCAGTCGACGGAGATGGCGGTGATGCCTTCTTTTTCTACCTGGGTGAGCTTGGTGAGCTCCTGGTAGGCCCTTATCTCGCAGGGCCGGAGAAGGAGGATCATCTGACCTTTGGAGAAGAGGCGGCGGAGGTAGAGCGCCCCGTTTATGTCGAAGGTAGGGTTCAGAAGGGCAAGATCATCGATACTTCCTTTGAAGATCCGGTGGCGGATATCCTTGTCCTTCGCGAAGCCGAACACGAGGTGGTGCTCATTGTGCAGGAACCGGTTGAGGGCAGCGTCGAGGTCTTTAAGTGGTTTTGCCATTTTTCGCTTCCTTTATGTCGTCATACATGCCGGTGACCTTTTCCACGAACCGGCGTGCTTCGGCAGCGCTGACCCAGAAGAGGCGGACCTTTTCTTTCATGGAGAAGGTATCGAAGAGTTCTTTTAAGGCAGCCATCTTCCTGCGGGTGAAGTAGTTGCCTTTGATGAAGTGGCAGTCGCCGGGGTGGCAGCCTGCGACAAAGGCGGCGTCTGCCCCTTCGAAGAGCGACTTGATGACGAAGGCGGGGTCCACCCTGGACGAGCAGGGGACCTGGACGAGCTTGATGCCGTCGGGGTATTTCATTCTGAGGCTTCCCGCCATCTCGGATGCCTTGAAGGTACAGTAGGAACAGGCGAAGCCGATGATCTCGGGGTTTCTTTCTTCAGCCATAATGCCTCCTATTATGGTATACGTTCTTCATAGCGACTCCTGGTATCATTTCATCACCCCCACCGGATATGCATTGCTCCCCTGCCGTTTTTCTCCTTTTCTCCTCCGCTCCTCTGCCCCTCTGCGGTCTTTCTCCTCTGC
>MVRP01000292.1 GCA_002067405.1 Syntrophorhabdaceae bacterium PtaU1.Bin034
CTTCTAAGCCGTAGGTTTCAGGTTCGAGCCCTGACAGGCGCGCCAATAATTTCGATAACTTACAATTAATCATCAGAAGACAATTCAAACGTTAGCTACCCTATAGCTACCCTTGACGTTCAAAAGGTCTCATTGCTCGTCTTTAGCTCCCCGTAGCTACCCATTTCCAAAGCAATAGAAGGCCGTCCGAAGACGGCTACCTCAAAACCCCCGGCTCTGCCGGGGATAAGTGATTTGAAAAGTTACACAAAAGCTCACCCCTGCTTATGCGAGGCTGGCGGGGGAGCACCTATATAAGGTTTCAGGATAAGCGCGAGTTGTATAGTTTAGCGGTAACAGATAGAGGCTGTAGGATTAAGAGCTTGACATCAAGAAAAGAAACGCATAAGAAAAATAAGAGGATCGGCTGTCAGAGGGCAGGCATGGGCAGATCGGGCATAAACAAGAATGGGTCCCGTTGCAACAGCCCGTCAAATGCGATTTCTCGTAGCCGTAAGGTCACACCCGCTTAGGAGGGGATGAATAACAGGTGAGGGGCAGCGGCACTCTTCTCTCATAACGTTGGTTGAATGTCTGTCAGACCGGTACCTCGATATTATTTCAGAACTGATACAAGCACCATCTCGGCAAACAAGCGGCACAGATCAAATAGTCGATCAAAATCTGCAACCGTAGGAGACTTATTTCAAGTAAAAAAATAAGCTTGAGGGCAAGATGAAGGGTCAAAATCTCTTTGTACTCGATGTGCTGATGGTCGGTATCGCCCGAATTAATAGGGCTTATATCCACGAGGAGGCAAACAAGCACTATTGCGTGAATCTGGACAGGCAGCACGTGATAGGTCATTCTGTCGCTGATGTCTGGGGCGCCGAAAACTTCACCCAGTTTATGAAGACGGACCTTGACCGCTGCTTTTCGGGAGAGGAAGTTCGCCGCGGTGCTTTGCTCAACCTTCCTATGCAGGGGCAAGACTATTATGAAATCCTGTATCTCCCGTATTTCGGGAGCGAAAGCAACGTGACCCACGCAGCCATGATCGTCTGTACTGTAACTGAACCTCAGGAGATGGAGTCAATCAGCGCGCAAAGCGAAGATCGCTTTAAAGATCTGCGAAAGATTTCGACGGAACCCATAGCATTAATCGAGGATGGACTCATCCTGGAATCCTCCGATGCGTTTAATCGCTTCTTTGGCTACGAGGGTGAAGACCTTCAAGGAAGAAGCGTGACAGACGTGACTGTGCTTGAGCACAGGATTCTCCTTGAAGAGATGATGCGGGAGAGAACTGAAGATACACACAGAACCATGGCGTTACGGAGAAATGGTGACCGTGTTCCTGTCGAAGTGACTTTTCGGCAAGTCCGTGCTGAGAGACGCAACCTCTGGGTACTGATTGTCCATGAGCTGACCAGAGCCGGACATGAGTATTACAAGAAAAACCAACAAAAAAGTAGCCATGAAACAGCACGGCTGGTAAAAGAATATCAAAACCGCCTGGAAAGACTCGTCATAGAGCAGACAGAAGAAATCAAGAAAGGCGTGGAGATCTACAGAAGCGTCTACGAGAACGCTGTGGAAGGAATGTTCAGGGCCGGCGCAGATGGGCGCCTTATCAGTGCCAACCCGGCCTTAGCGAAGCTGTACGGCTTTGACCGGGTAGACGATCTTTTGGAAAAGGCCTGGAAACTTGGAGAAATCTACGCCAAGCCGAAAGACCGGAAACGGCTCAACAAGCTGCTTCGGGACGAAGGAGTGGCTTCCGGCTTCGAAACCGAACTGTATACAAGGAACGGAAGCACAAAATGGGCCAGGATGAATGTGAGGGCTGAGAAAGACGAGAAGGGTGATATCCTTTACTATGAAGGTACCTTGGAAGATATAACGGAGAGAAAACGAGCGGAAGACAAATACAAAAACATCTTTTTGAATGCGACCGAAGGTATTTTTCAGATCACTCCCGAAGGTCGTTATCTTAGCGCCAACCCTGCCCTCGCCCGCATCCGTGGATTCGATTCGCCGGAGGACCTGATACGGAGCACCGGCGCGTTCCACCAGCAATTCCATATTGAAAAGCAAAGATGGTCAAAATGTATCCAGCTCCTTAACGACAAGGGATACATCCAGGACTTTGAGTGTCAGGCGTATAAAAAAGACGGAGGTACCACGTGGGTTTCTTTAAATATCAGGGCTGTCCGTAGCGAGAACCGACAAGCGCTTTTCTATGAAGGAACCGTCCGTGATATCACGGAAAGAAGGCTCGCCACCGAGCAGATCATGATGCAGCGGGACCTCGCACTCCAGTTGGCGCAAACAGGCGACGTCCAGAAAGGATTAACCTTGATCCTTGAAGCGGCAGTGAAGGCCTCGGGCATGGAAAGTGGCGGCATTTGGCTCAAAAAGCCTGAAACCGAAAATTTCGAATTGATTTCATCCATAAACCTTTCGACAAGGTTTGAGCGCAGGACCAGCACGATACAACCCGGATCGCCAATCTGGAGACTGATGACAAGCGGAAAGAGCATCTTTGCAGCACCCACTGCCGGGTCGATGCCTTCAGCCTTTGATGAAGGCTACAAGTACGGGGCTGTAATTCCTGTGATATGTGATGCGCAACTCATTGCATCGTTCCAACTTTTTTCCCGTGTGAGAGAAACCATATCCGACAAGGGTCTTATCAGCGTGGACTTTCTTCTCGGTGAGGTAGGCAGCATCATCGCTCGCATACAGGTGCAGCAACGACTCGAAGAGGAGATAAGAACGCGCAGCAAGGCCGAAAAGGCCTTACAGATTGAGCGGCTCCAGCTTGAGGAGGCGAATATTGCGCTTAAGGTCCTTCTGCGACAGCGGGAAAAAGACAGGGAGGAACTCGAAGAAAGATTCGTGTCAAACGTAAACCAGCTTGTGCTTCCCTACGTTGAAAAGCTAAAAAAGAGTAGAATTGAGGGCTTGCACCGAACAACAGTCGAATTTATCGAAACACATCTCAAGCAAATCGTCTCGCCCTTCATTCAAAATATCCGCAGTTTCAATCTGACACCCCGGCAACTCGAAATCGTGACCCTCATAAAAGAGGGCAGAACCACCAAGGAAATTGCCGATCACGTCGGCGTGAGTAAAGAAGCTGTGGACATGCAAAGGTTCTTGATACGAAAGAAATTGGGGTTAAACAAGGATAAAACAAACCTGCGTTCATTCCTCCTCTCCCTCAGGGTATGAATATTCTCATCATACTCGCCCTTCATTCAAAATATCCGCAGTTTCAATCTGACACCCCGGCAACTCGAAATCGTGACCCTCATAAAAGAGGGCAGAACCACCAAGGAAATTGCCGATCACGTCGGCGTGAGTAAAGAAGCTGTGGACATGCAAAGGTTCTTATGCCCATTCCTCCTCGCCCTCCCGGGTATGAATATTCTCATCATACTCAATAAGGTTCAATTCATATTTTAAACATCATCCATCTATCTTATCTTTCCATTGTGATCTCGAATCCGCAATACAAAGAGGTGTAAATAAGGAGGGGCATTATGGAACACGGTACGAGGCATATGGACCACGTGAAGCCGGTGAGAAGATATGGTTCGGAAAAAAAGCAGCTTCTCATTATCACCACACTCGATACAAAAGGCCGGGAAGCGGCTTTCATAAAAGAGTGCGCCGTAAGCCTTGGCGGACACCCTGTGATAATGGACATCGGGGTTCTGGGTGCGGCGCAGAGCCGGCCGGATATATCCAATAACGATGTTGTCGCAGTAGCAGGATATGATCTTCAGGAACTAATAAAGGCAGGCGATCGCCCCCATGCCCTCAGGACGATGCAGGAGGGCGGAGCGCTCGTGGCGCAGCGCCTGTTCAAGGAAGGAAAACTGGACGGTATCATAGGTCTCGGAGGAGGAACGGGAACGTCAATGATTTCCTATATCATGCGCTCATTACCTTTTGGCATTCCCAAGGTCATAGTCTCTACGGTAGCCTCAAGGGATGTGAGGGAATATATCCAGACGAAAGACATCGTCATGTTCCATTCCGTGGCCGATCTCCTCGGGTTTAACGATTTTATACGGCATATCCTCGCTCAGGCTACCCACGCTGTCTGCGGCATGATGGAAAGACGAACCATTCCGAAAGGAGATATGCCGACAGTAGGCATAACGGCTTACGGACCTACCTCCCCGTGTGCAATTATGGCTGAAGATATGCTCCTCGAAAAAGGATATGAGATGATGGGGTTTCACGCAAACGGCATGGGCGGGAATGCGATGGAAGAACTGATTTCCGAAGGGCAGATAGATGGCGTTCTCGAT
>MVRP01000293.1 GCA_002067405.1 Syntrophorhabdaceae bacterium PtaU1.Bin034
CGATCTTGTGATACGCGAGTACGCCCTGGTGAATACAGACCTGCCCCTGGTCATCGTGGGGGACGCGCCTTACAGTGATGTATACAAGGTCAGATTGAAAGAGATGGCGGATTCGAGGGTGCTCTTTACCGGAGCGGTCTATGGCCACGAGTATGACGTTTTGCGAGGCAATGCCTTTTGCTATATTCATGCCCATGAGGTCGGCGGTACCAATCCCTCGCTCCTTGAGGCACTGGCGGCGGGAAATTGCGTGGTCGCACTCGATGTCCCGTACAACGTGGAAGTTATAGACGATGCAGGCCTGGCTTTTTCCAGGGAGCGCGGAAGCCTCTCCGGCGTCCTGCAGGACCTGACGGACAATTCGGGCAGGATGGAGGGGCTTCGGCAGAAGGCGGTTGAGAGGATACGATCATACTATTCGTGGGAGAAGATAATAGGTGCCTATGAAGAACTGTTCATGGAGCTGAGGTGATCGACATGGGGTTCGGGTCTGGGCGATCTTGCTAGCCAATTCAGGGTGGACAAAGTGAAGATACTGGAAGATATGAAGATCAGACCGGTCGGCTGGGTCAAGGCCGGAATATACGCCCTCGTCCTGGGCCTTGTCTATTACACGGCCTTCACGTACCTCCTGCATCTCTGGGAGAACGAAGATTTTTCATACGGTTACCTGGTTCCTTTCTTCGTGGTCTTTCTCATCTGGGAAAAGAGGAAAAGGCTTGCCGTCATTCCTTCGGATCCTTCATGGAAAGGTCTCATTCTCTTTGCGGTCGGGATCCTTCTCTACGCCCTGGGTGAGTTGGGAGGCGAATACTCAACGCTGTACATATCCTTCTGGCTTATCATCGCAAGCCTTGTCTGGCTTCATCTGGGGTGGCGAAAAGTGCGGACCATCTGGTTCGCTCTCGCCATGATTGTTGCCATGTTCCCGCCGCCAAATGTGATCTGTGTCCAGATCAGTCTTGGACTGAAGCTCGTCTCTTCCCAACTGGGTGTGTGGATGCTCCATCTGACGGGGATGTCCGCCTTCAGGGAGGGCAACGTCATCGATCTCGGTTTTACGCAGCTCCAGGTGGTCGATGCCTGCAGCGGCCTGAGATACCTCGTGCCGCTCATGGTCCTGAGCCTGCTTCTTGCCCACTGGTTCATGGAGCATTTCTGGAAACGCCTGGTACTCTTCGCGTCCGCGGTACCGCTGGCGGTATTCATCAACAGCTTCCGTATAGCGATGACGGGCATACTGTACCGTATTGCCGGCCAGCAGGTGGCCGAAGGGTTCTTCCACGGGTTTGCCGGCGGCCTCATATTCGTGGTCGCGCTGCCGGTCCTCTTTGTCGTTGTCTGGTTGCTGAAGATGCTGCCCCCGAGAGAAAGGGGATTCAGGCTGCAGGTGGCTGACGTTACCCCCGAGATGCTCGAGCTGCGGAAGAATGCGAAGCCCGCCGAGCCGAAAGGTTTCATGGGGGACTTGCTTCAATCCCGTTTTGTGATTGCCGTTGTAGTCATCCTTACGGTCTTTGCCGCTACCCATGCCTTTGAGTTCCGCGAGAAGATACCCGCGCGGGAATCTTTCAGCCAGTTTCCGATGGTAGTCGGGGAATGGAGCGGGACAAAGCAGGCGATGGACCAGCAGTTCATAGATGCGCTCAAGTTCAGCGATCACATCAGCGCTAACTTCTACGACAGGCAGGGCAAGACAGTCAACCTCTACGTTGCCTACTACGAGGACCAGCGCAAGGGCGAGTCCATCCATTCGCCTGAATCATGCCTGCCGAGCAGCGGCTGGAATTTCAGGGAAGCGGGGGCGGTCTCGATCCCTGGCGCCTCCGGAAAAACACCGATGAAGGCAAGCCGGGCCTTGATGGAAAAGGGAGGCCTCACAGAAATGTCCTATTACTGGTTCCCCATGCGAGGCAAGATACTGACCCGCCTGTACGAGATCAAACTCCACAACTTCTGGGATGCCCTGATAAGGAGAAGAACCGACGGTGCCCTCGTCATGACCATAACCCCCATCTACCCTGCCGAAACCCAAAAAGACGCCGACCAACGCCTCCAGAGATTCGTAACCGATATGAAGCCTGTGCTGGATGAATTTTTGCCTGAATAAATGGTCGTGTTAAGTTTTACGTTTTAGGTGTTAAGTTGAAAGACGGTGTTACGTGTTGAGTTTAAGAAGATAATGGGGGTTATGATTGGCGTATAGATCCTTTGAAGAGTTGGAGGTTTGGCAGCGATCTACACTACTCAACTTGCCGTTTCTCTCTATGAAAATCTCAGAGAATGCAAAGATTACGGGCTCAAGGACCAGATGACCCGGTCGGCGGTGTCGATCTCTTCCAATATCGCTGAAGGCGCGGAGAGAGACTCAAAGGCAGAGTTCGTTCGTTTCCTGCATATCGCTAAGGGGTCGGCAGCAGAATTGAGAACGCAAGTTTATATCGCAGGCCAAATCGGAACGCTTTCCGACGCAGTTCAGGCGCAATTAACGGAGGAGCTGAAAACACTGTCCAGCATGATCCACAACCTGATAAAGTCGCTAAAACGATAGTTTTTCACACTTAAAACTTAAAACTTAAAACCTAAAACGGTTTCCCTATGATCGTCTACCTGTCCACCCTCTTACTGACTCTCCTGGTTACCATCGTTCTTGTCCCCGTTACCATCAAGATTGCGGAGAGGATCGAGAAGTATGATATGCCGGGGAAGAGGAAGATCCATGCCGTTCCTGTTCCGAGGACGGGCGGGATTGCCATGGCGGTTGCGGTGTTCAGTTCCATGTTGCTCTGGGCGCAGGAGAGCTCGACGCTCAGTGCCTATGTCATCGGGGCCGGCATCATTGTTGTTTTCGGGCTTATCGATGATTTCGTCGATTTGTCGTATCGCTACAAGTTTGCCGGTCAGTTCCTCGCTGCCCTCACGGTTGTGGTGCTGGGGGATGTTCAGATCCGCAACCTTGGGGCCCTCTCCCCCGGTGTTGGACCGCTGACGCCGTGGATTGCGGTACCTCTGACTGTCGTCGTTATCGTGGGTGTGACGAACGCCATCAATCTCGCGGACGGTCTCGATGGGCTGGCCGGCGGCATCTGCATCCTCAGTTTCTGCTGCACGGGGTATATCGGCTACCTTGGCGGCGACACCGTCATTGCTCTCCTCTCGGTCGCCCTGGTGGGTTCCATATTCGGGTTTCTGAAGTACAATACCTTCCCTGCTTCCGTCTTCATGGGGGACACGGGCAGCCAGTTCCTGGGTTTTTCCCTCGTTGTCACGACGATAGCATTGACGCAGCGCGGTACGGGTTTGAGCCCCGTTCTGCCCATTATCATCTTCGGGTTCCCCGTTCTGGATACGGCCGTCGTCATGCTCGAGCGTATCGGTGCGGGCAAATCGCCCTTCAAGGCGGACAAGAACCATTTTCACCACAAGCTTATCCGTATCGGCCTTTCCCATACCGAGGCGGTCTTCATCATCTATCTTCTTCAGGCTCTCCTTGTCGTTTCTGCCTTTGTTTTCAGGTACTATTCCGACTGGGCGCTGCTGATCGGCTACGGCATTTTCGTGGATGTCGTTATCATAGGCTTCTTCGCCGCCGAGATCACCCGGTGGAAGATGAAGCGCTTCACTTTTGTCGACAAACACATCAAAGGCAAACTGACGAAGATCAAGAAGAAGGGCGTGTGGATCGTCTTCTCCTTCCAGGTGGTCGAGTACGGCGTACCGACGCTCCTGTTCGCCACAACGTTCGTCCCTGTAAGCATCCCCAGGTACTTCTCGTACATCGCCGCGGCCCTGCTCCTTCTCACCGTCCTCTGCATGCTCACCAGAAAGAGTTGGCTCAAGTGGTTCCTTTTGACCGATCTATACATAACAGCACCGTTGATCGTCTTCTTCAGTACCGATCCTGCGCATGGGCTCGTGATGCAACCCATGATGTGGGGATACAACCTGACCTTTGTGGTGCTCACGTTCTTCGTTATCATGACCCTGAGATTGACGCGGCGCAGGAGCGGCTTCAAAGTGACGCCGATGGACTTCCTCATAGTGTTCATAGCGGTAATCGCTCCCTTCATATCGGGCATCTACGGCGAGCACAAGAGGCTAACGTACGTGTCCGCCAAGGCGGTGATGTTCTTTTTCAGTTACGAGGTCCTGATCGGCGAACTGCGGGGGCACTACACGAGGCTGGCGGTGTTCACGGCATGCTCGCTAGCGGTGATCGTTGTAAGAGGGTTTCTGTGAGAACGCAAACGGGCATACGGGTCGGCGCTGAAGCGCCTAACGGGTGAACGGG
>MVRP01000294.1 GCA_002067405.1 Syntrophorhabdaceae bacterium PtaU1.Bin034
TCTCGGCGATAATGTGAAAAAAGGACTTGCGCACCTTTGGAGGCTCGTAGACAGGGCACTGGCAGCAGGGTCCCAAGGATGACCGAGACGCGGATACGTTTCCTCAGTCAGAACGGCGAAGGGTGGAGCCTGTAATGAGCGGCAACCACGATATAGGTATGATAGGGCTTGGCGTCATGGGGCGCAATCTGGCCCTTAACATGGCGGACAAGGGCTTTTCGGTCATGGGATTCGACACCGATCCCCGGAAGGTGGCTGCATTTAATCGCGAGGCCGGGGCGCGTCCGGCCCGCGGCGTGGCAACTGTCGAAGAGCTGGCTGCATCACTCCGGTTACCTCGGGCCGTGATGATGCTTGTCCCTGCAGGCCCGCCGGTAGATGCAGTCATCGATGCCCTTTCGCCGTACCTGCAGTCCGGTGACCTTCTCATGGACGGCGGCAACTCCTATTTCAGGGATACCGGCGGGCGGGCGAGGAGGCTTGAAGCAAGGCAGATTTCATATATGGGTATCGGCATATCAGGGGGTGAGCGGGGAGCCAGGTCCGGGCCGAGCATCATGCCCGGAGGACCGGAAGCAGGCTACGGTCGTGTTCGGCCCATATTGGAGGCAATAGCGGCGAGGGTGGCAGGAGAACCGTGCGTAGCCTATCTCGGACCGGGTTCGGCGGGCCATTATGTGAAAATGGTTCACAACGGCATCGAGTATGGGTTGATCCAGCTCATCGCCGAGTCTTACGACCTGATGAAGCGGGGACTCGGGCTCTCGAATGACGAGCTTCACGAGATTTTTGATGAGTGGAACAGATCCGACCTGAGGGCTTATCTGATCGAGATCACCGCCCGGATCTTCACGGTAAAGGATGAAAGCGGCGACCGGTATCTGATAGACATGATCCTGGACGAGGCGAAGGAAAAAGGTACGGGGAAATGGACCGCCCAGGACGCCATGGAGTTGAGGGTGCCTTTCCCCGCTGTCGACAGCGCTGTCGTCATGCGTGATCTTTCAGATCTTCGTGACGAGCGGCAGGAGGCTGCCAGGCTGTTTTCGGGTCCCGATCGCACGCTCGGGGAGGGGAAAGGGGAATTTCTTTATCGCCTTAAAGCGGCGCTCCGGGCAGCGATGGTTATCGTCTACTCCCAGGGGATGGCCCAACTCGGGGAAGCATCGCGCGCTTACGGGTACGGGCTGAAACTGGAAGACGTGGCGCGCATCTGGCGGGGCGGCTGCATCATTCGCTCCGACCTGCTGGACCAAATCCGTCAGGCCTTCCGGCGGGAACCTCACCTTAAGAATTTGCTCCTGGACCCTGCATTGGGCCGGGTAGCCGCGGAGAATCAGGATGACCTGCGGCACGTGGCATGCGCAGGCGCGATGCACGGCATGCCGACTCCCGCTTTCGCCGCCTGCCTCTCCTATTTCGACGGTTACCGGAGCGCCTGGCTGCCTGCAAACCTCGTGCAGGCGCAACGTGATTATTTTGGCTCCCACCTGTACCGCAGGATCGACAGGGAGGGCTTTTTTCACACCGAATGGGAATGAAATCTTGTGAGGATACCCCTATGGAAATAGTCCCGGCCCTTCTCGCCGAAGAGTGGGATGAATTCGTCGCACGGCTGAGGCAGGCAGAATCGTTTGCCGAATATGTCCAGGTCGATCTTATGGACGGGATATTTGTGCCGACAAAAAGCTTTGAGCCTGAAAGGCTGAGTAATATAGTGACGGATCTCCGGTTTGAGATCCATCTCATGGTGAACGATCCGGTCGGCTGTCTCAGGAAGGTACACAACGAATCGCTTGCCGGTGTGGTATTTCACCTCGAGGCGGCCACCGACCCTCTGGATGCCATCCAGCATATCGAGGAGCGGGGTCTGGAAGCGGGGATCGCCTTCCGGCCGGAGACCGCTCTTAACGGTTTTCTGCCGGTGGCCGAGCAAGCGAAAAACCTTCTCTTTCTCACTGTTGATCCGGGCAGGTACGGGAGTCCCTTCAAGCCGGAAGTCCTGGATAAGGTTGCAGCAGCCCGCGCCTTATTCCCGGGCAAGACCATTTCGGTCGACGGCGGGGTGTCGTTGGAAAACCTCGGCGAGATATGCCGGGCAGGGGCAGATCGAGTGGCGGTGGGAAGCAGGATATTCGTCCGGGGTGAACCGGCCGAGAATTATCGCCTGTTTGTTGAACGGGCGAATAGCATCGAAGCCGCGAAATGAGAGCTCCAGGTCACCGGACGATCGGCCGGGCGGCGGTTCGAGCTTGCCGTCCTGCATAGAGCGGAGCGAATGAACGTCCGTTTTCTTTACAGAAGGAAGGGGAAATTTTTGCTCCTTTTCTTTTGGTATTTGACCATATTCAGGCAGCCGGCTGTCCTGTTCCTTTACAGTCGCGATCATACAGGTGCGGCAAATAGGGTTTGTGAACAATAACTTGCTATCTGGCATCCGGGTTGCACCCCATTGCTGAAATGACACCATCGAGCCGAAGAAGTCTCATTTTTCTCATCCTCGCCACATTGCTGGGAATTGTGGGATTCGGAAGTGATTTTGCCCGGTCCCAGCCGTCTCTGGACCCGTATGCAGTCCTCCCGGGTATTGCAATAGGACTGGCAAAGGTCCTTTTCATCATCTTTCTGATCTTCTTTGTCGTATCGTTGTTTTTCGGTGAACGTCTGCACGGCCGGAACCCGTAGCAACAGGCAACGGTCTTTGTTGACAATTTACCCACCAAACATTATGTTCCTACGTAAAGATGCGTGGAATGCCAAAGATACTCTTGTCGGCAGCACTTGCGGCCGCCCTTTTTGGCTGCTCGCCGTCGTTTAACATCTACGAAGACAATATGTTTCAGGGAAAGCGGTTGCTTGGCCGGGGAGAATACGCTCAGGCACGCGACGACTTCGTGAGGGCTGCCCAGGCTCAGCCTGATGCCTATTCCTATGCTTTTGCGGCAACGGCGAGCTATAAAATGAACGATCTTGCGAGCGCCGACCGATTTATCCAAGAGGCGATGAGGCTCGACGGAAGGACTTTTTCATACCTTCGGATTCTTGGCTACAGGGCGCTTATCCTTCTGGCCGAGGGAAAGCAGAAGGAAGGGCTCGACGCCCTCCATGACTACCTGGTTGCCTACGAAAGAGCGTACCCTCTCACGACTATCAGCCAGGTTCAGGATATGTGGAACACCGGACGGGTAAACCTCCCCTTGCTTGAACTGCTGCTTGACGAGCAAATACGAACATATGAAGACGATATCGAGCAGTTCTACTCCACCGGAACAGGCTGGTACGGAGACAGGTATCGACGGGCGTTCCTGCCGTAAAATCAGGGGATAATCTGATTGTGTTAAGGAAACGGCCGGTCAGGGTTGCTTGCCGCTCGCCCCAGGCACGCTCGGAAGTCGGAACCCCGCGTCTTTTGTCGACTCGCCGGCACTTGTGTACTATAATAGGGAGCACTATATGCGGGGGCGGGCATGCAATCGGGCATTGAAACGCGGCAAGTCACTATTCGGGTAGATGATAAAAATCAGACATCGGGCGTTATCACCTCGCCCTCGGGCACGTCGAAAAACATTGCCGTCGTTCTGGCGCACGGCGCTGGAAACGACATGACCCACGCCCTTATGGTCGCTTTCTCCGATGGGCTCGCGCACGCGGGGTACCCGGTTTTGCGGTTCAATTTTCTCTACGCGGAACGCGGACGAAAGGCGCCGGACCAGGAGCCTTTGCTCAGTGCAACCTGGGCTGCGGCTTACAGGTTTCTCAAGGATGATGGAGGGCTGGCGGCGGGCAAAGTCGTCGCTGCCGGAAAGTCGATGGGTGGAAGGATCGCCTCTCAAATGGCGGCAGACGGACGGCTGCAAGCCGAGCGGCTGGTTTTCCTCGGTTATCCTCTCCACCGGGCAGGAGACGTCTCGACGCTCCGCGACCGCCACCTGTACGGAATCACCATCCCCATGCTTTTCATTGAGGGCACCCGCGATCCGCTCTGTGATCTCCGGGTCCTTGACAGTGTGCTCACGCGTCTCAAAGCCCCTCGTGAGCTCTTTACGATTGAAGGCGGGGACCACTCCTTTCACGTCCCGAAGTCTGCGAGGATGACGGATGAGGAAGTCTACGACCGCATCGTGACACGGACGGTCGAATGGTTATCTCGGTGAATTTAGCCCGGGGGAAAGAGCCATCTCTTCCTGACTCCCGCGGGGCGGGTGCGGCATTTTATGCATATAGTAAAGAACTTTGAAGGGGAGGGAGAGAAGAGACCAGAGCATGAAAAGGAGCATTTTTGAC
>MVRP01000295.1 GCA_002067405.1 Syntrophorhabdaceae bacterium PtaU1.Bin034
GCAATAGGCCTCCACCTTGATGCCCTGTCCCTCGTCATGATCATCGTGATCACCACGGTCAGCTTCCTGATCCATCTCTATTCAACCGGGTTTATGAAGGGCGAGGAAGGATATTCCCGGTTTTTCGCCTACATGAACTTTTTTGTGGGCTCCATGCTCGTCCTGGTGCTCGCGGATAACCTCCTCTTCCTCTACCTCGGATGGGAGGGGGTAGGGCTCTGCTCTTATCTCCTTATAGGCTTCTGGTATCGGGACGGAGATAACGGAAAGGCGGCAATGAAGGCTTTTGTCGTGACAAGGATAGGAGATACGCTCCTCGCTATCGGGCTCTTCATACTCTTCGTGAACCTCGACACGCTGCACGTACAGGAGGTCATGCAGCGAGCCCGCCAGTTGTGGCCGCAAGGCTCAATCCTGGCAACGATAGTTGCGGCGATGCTCCTTGGTGGGGCGGTGGGGAAATCGGCGCAATTGCCTCTCCAGACGTGGCTTCCCGATGCAATGGCGGGGCCGACGCCCGTGAGCGCCCTGATCCACGCCGCAACCATGGTGACCGCGGGCGTTTACCTCATTGCGCGAACGAACGTCCTTTTTAGCCTTGCGCCCGACGTTCAGTTCGCGGTAGCGGTGATAGGCGCGATAACGCTCCTGATGGCAGGAGCGAGCGCACTCACGCAAAGGGACATAAAACGGGTGCTTGCATACTCGACCATGAGCCAGGTAGGATACATGTTCCTGGCCCTGGGGGTCGGCGCGTGGTCCGCCGCGATCTTCCACTTCATGACCCACGCCTTCTTCAAGGCCCTTTTGTTCCTCGGTGCCGGTGTCGTGATACAGGCCCTCGATAACGAACATGACATTTTCAGGATGGGAGGATTGAGAAAGAGTCTTCCGGCTGCGTTCTGGGCATTCCTTGTGGGCGCGGCCTCTCTGTCCGCGCTGCCCCTTGTAACCGCCGGATTCTACAGCAAGGACTTGATCCTCCTCGATGTATGGTCCTCCGCTCGGGGAAGCATCTGGCTTTGGGCTGCGGGCATGATCGGGGCTGTTCTCACTTCTCTCTACGCGTTCCGGGTGGTGTTCGTCGTGTTCTTCGGTGAGAAGGAGACGACCGTAAGAAAGAGGCCGTCCACTCCGATGGTGGTCTCATTGTTCGTTTTCTCGGTCTTTTCAATCATATCCGGTTTTGTTCAGATGCCTGAAAATCTCGGGAATGTCACATTCTTTACCGACCTGACCCATGTTGCCTTGCCGGGCGTGCCTCTCCTGCCCGTAAGCGCTTCCCGGCAAACGGGGCTCCAGATAGCCGCTTCCCTTGTCTCCCTCCTCGGCATCTTTCTGTCCGGCCTCCTTTATCTCGGCCGCCCTTCGTATGCAACCCGTTTGGCCGAACACAGACCGGGCAGCCTGCTCCATCGTGTGTGGTCTTCCGGATGGGGGTTCGACCGGTTCTACGGTACCGTGTTCGTGGCCCCTTTCACGCTGTTCGCCCGATGGAACAAGGACGACTTCGTCGATCTCTTCTATGGCGGGCTCGGTCGGCTCGCCCGGGCGGGGAATGAGCTTCTGGTCCTGACGCAATCAGGGAGGGTTCGCTGGTATGTAATGGGACTTGCCCTTGGGGCCGTCATCTTCATAGGGATCGTGGTGTTCGTGTGATACTCGTTCTGATACTCTTCATCCCCGTTGCCGGCGGTCTTCTTGCATGGCTCTCGGAGCGCGCGGGAGAGCAATGGCCGAGGAGGGTCTCGGCATTATCGCTCCTCGTCGATTTTGCGCTGTCCGTCTACCTGTGGTTTGCGAGCATCACGCCCGAAGCAAACGCCGGTCCCTGGATAAGGGAGTTCAACGTCCCATGGGTACCTCCCCTCGGCATGAGCTTTCATCTGGCTGCGGACGGCATCACCGTTGTCCTCGTTGCCCTCACCGCCTTTCTCGGTTGCGCGGCAAATCTTGCTTCCTGGTCGGAAATCAGGGAACGAAAAGGTTTTTTCTCCCTGTGCTATACCTGGACACTCGCCGGGGTTTTTGGGGTCTTTCTCGCCGTGGATCTCTTCCTGTTCTATTTTGCCTGGGAATTGATGCTCGTGCCCATGTTTTTTATGATCGCCCTGTGGGGGCATGAGGACCGGTTCAGGGCAGCGGTAAAGTTTTTCATCTTCACGCAGATCAGCGGCCTTTTCATGCTTGTTTCCATCCTCGGCCTCTATTCTGTTCACGGCAGTTCCACCGGTGCATACACATTCGACTACACGGCGCTTCTCAATACGCCGGTGCAGCACGGTGTCGCGATGCTGTTGCTCCTTGGATTTCTCGCTGCCTTCCTCGTGAAGCTCCCGGCTGTCCCTTTCCATACATGGCTGCCTGATGCACACACCCAGGCACCGACTGCCGGCAGCGTTATTCTTGCCGGGCTCCTGCTTAAAACAGGGGCGTACGGCCTCATCCGTTTCGCGATCCCCCTTTTCCCTGCACAAGCGCAGGAGCTCTCAATACTTCCGGCCATCCTCGGCGTCACCGGGATACTCTACGGGGCGATCCTCGCCTTTGCCCAGACGGACCTGAAAAGGCTCATCGCCTATACGAGCGTGAGCCACATGGGCTTTGTCCTCCTGGGGATTTTCGCGGGAAACGACACTGCTTTCAAGGGCGCCCTCTTACAGATCGTAGCGCACGGATTGAGCACGGGGGCCCTCTTCATTCTCGTCGGGGCCCTGCAGGAGCGCATCGGCACCAGGGAACTTGGGAGAATGGGAGGTCTGTGGGGTGTCGTCCCCCGGTTCGGAGGGGTGTGGATGTTCTTTGCCCTCGCCTCGCTCGGGCTGCCCGGCCTCGGCAACTTTGTCGGCGAGTTCATGGTGGTGCTTGGAACCTATCAGGAAAACGGTCCGCTCGCGGTTGCTGCCGCCTTCGGCTTCGTTCTTTCCACCGTCTATTCGCTCTGGATGGTTCAACGCGCGTTTTTTGGCGAGAACAGACACGGCTGGAGCATCTCCGACCTTTCCCTGAAGGAGATGGGGGTAATGACAGCTATCATAATCCCGCTCCTTTGGCTCGGGCTCTATCCCCAGCCGTTCATCAGGAAAGCGGACGAAGCCTCATTAACGGTCCGGAAAGCCGCAGTCGTCAAACAGGCGGGAAAAATGTCCGGGGTCGTCAGTCCCCGGTCCATGGGGAGGCCGAGGTGACTTTAGACCTGGTCCCCTTGCTCCCGCTCATTGTCGTCGCGGCAACAGCAGTCCTTCTGACCATTGTCCTTGCCTTGAAAAGGAACCATCTCCTGACCTCCTGTCTCACCCTGTTGGGAATAGTGGTCGCCTTTGCAGCCCTGTTCCTGGTTTCTCCCGCTATCTCCCGCCAGGTAGGCCTGCTCTTTGTTGTCGACGGCTTTGGCATCTTTTACAGCGCGCTGGTTCTGGCAGCAGGGTTTTGCGTGACCATCCTTTCCTTTGACTACCTCAAGGGACGGGAGGGCAGGCAGGAAGAGTTCTATATTCTCCTGCTCGGAGCGCTTCTCGGCGCCCTGGCACTCATCAGTTCCCGTCACTTCATCTCATTCTTCCTCGGCCTGGAGGTCCTGAGCATCTCGCTGTATCCCCTGATCGCCTACCAGCGTGCGAAGCCGCGTCATATCGAGGCAGGCATCAAATACCTCATTCTGTCGGGTGTCTCCTCTTCGTTTCTCCTCTTCGGCATGGCCATTATTTACGCCATTACGGGGGACATGGAGTTTCCGGTCATCGGACAGCGCATGGACGGGCTGGTGCAAGGGCAGACAATGATGCTTGTGGGCATGCTCCTCCTCATCATCGGCGTGGGATTCAAGCTGGGGGTAGTCCCGTTTCATATGTGGACCCCGGATGTGTACGAAGGGGCGCCCGCTCCCGTGACCGCCTTTATCGCCACCGTTTCCAAGGGTGCTGTCTTTGCGCTGCTCCTTCGGTATTTCATTGAGGTGAACCTGGTGCGGCACTCTCAACTCGTGGCAGTGTTCACCATTATCGCGATCGCTTCCATGGTCGCCGGCAACCTGCTTGCCCTTTTTCAAAATAACGTCAAAAGACTCCTTGCCTACTCGTCTATCGCACACTTCGGTTATCTCCTTGTTGCTTTCCTGGCAGCCGGCTCCCCGCTCAGGGTCACGTCCGTTACCTACTATCTGGTGGCTTATTTCATCACGACAATAGGCGCATTCGGCGTGGTGACGCTTTTGTCGTCAAAGGAGAACGACGCGGATGCAATCGGGGACTATGAAGGCCTTTCACGCAGGC
>MVRP01000296.1 GCA_002067405.1 Syntrophorhabdaceae bacterium PtaU1.Bin034
TATTATGGTGTCCAGAGACGGGCCTTCAACGAGATATCATCGGAAGAGTGGGACATGATGATGAATATCAACGTAAAAGGACCCTGGCTCTGTGCCCAGGCGGTTTTCCCTCATATGAAGGTGAAAGGGAAGGGGAGGATCATCAACCTCACCTCAGAGGTATTTTTCACCGGTTCCCACGGATTCGTGCACTACGTTGCTTCAAAAGGCGGTGTTGTCGGTCTCACCCGTGCCCTTGCCGCAGAGCTCGGTCCCCATAACATTACGGTCAATGCCGTTGCCCCGGGTTTCACCGACACCGAGGCAAGCAGGACGATAGCAGACGTCGCGAAATATGATACCTCAAAAACCCCTCTTCGGAGGTTGGGTGTTGCCAATGACATCGTCGGAGCAGCCCTGTTCTTCGCTTCCGATGATGCCGATTTCATCACCGGTGAGATCATGCTGGTCGATGGCGGGAGGGCCATGCACTAAGAGGAGGCGATCATGTATGTGCGAATGACGTTCTTCAGGGCGATCGCGGAAGAGCGGATGAATGATCGTTTCACCGGCACGGTGCGGATCGGTGCTTGGACAAATGCAGACAAGATGGTACCATGCGAATAGATCCCCTTTAAAACCGAGAGGTGGCCGCCTATGAAGGTGTGCGACTGTGTACCAGGGTTTGAGTTCGACGAAGAGAGGGATTTGGAAGAATCACCCGCCTGGTTTCTCGACGCAACCCACTCGGTCCCCCCGTGGTCTCCCATGTTTGGCTGGTTCTGGGTCAATTTCTGCCGTCACGGCATGCAGTACGGCGCGGATGCGCTTCAGCTTCCGACGACAAAGGGGTGGGATTGGCGCTTCAAAAATGGCGGGGGGTATCTCACCATCCTTCTTGTGGAATCGAAGGAAGAAAGGGCCCGGCGCGAGGACGGCTTCAGAAAGGCGATCAGGCCGTTTCTGGAAGACTACGACGGACTGTGGAATAGCCTCATTGTGGAGATCCTCGCCAGGTACGAGAAAATAAAGGCCGTTGACGGCACAACCGCCTCAAACGTCCAGCTCCTTGACAACTTCGAATACGCAATCGATACCTGCAGAAGGATGTGGGAAATCCACATGTACATGATGTACGGCACCTACATGCCCTATGTCCTTTTCGAGCAGTTGTGCAAACAACTGGTCGGCATCGATGACACGCACCCCACCTTCTTAAAGCTCATGAGCGGGTTCGATAACGAAAGTTTCAGGGTTGACAAGGGTCTTTGGGAACTTGCGCGAAAGGCGAGAAAGATGGGCCTGAAAGAGACGATTACGGAATCTCCGCTCAAAGAAGTAGTAGGCAGGCTTGAGGCGATTGACGAAGGGCGGCAGTTCCTGGAAGAGTTCAGGCTTTTCCTGAAAGAGAAAGCCGGATGGCGTATGGAGAGGATGGCTGAGGTAAACATACCGACATGGGGAGAAGAACCGGTCCTTGCGCTGGACAGGGTCAGGACATATCTGAAGATGGGGAGGGACCACGATCTGGATGCAGAGAGGATCAAGCGCGAGGGAGAGAGGCGTGAGGCTGAAAACGAAGTACTGCAGAAGATCGCGCCCGAGCAGCGGAAATGGTTTTCGGCCCTTATGAGGATTGCCCAAAATTCAAGCCGTTTCAGCGAGGAACATAACCATTATCTTGATCTTTACACCCATGCGTTGATACGAAAAACCTGCCTGGATATGGGAAGACGTTTCGTGAAGTTCGGGGCCCTCGACGATGCCGAAGATATCTTTTTCCTCATTCCCGATGAGGTGCGGAAGGCAGGAATCAATCCGGACAAATTCAAACTGCAATCCATCGTGTCCGCCCGCCGCCTAGAATGGAAGAAGTGGGCCGCCGGCGGCAATCCGCCGGTTATTCTGCGTAAAGGCTTCGGGCTCGACAAAGCAATAGACCTGATGGTCAGCTCGCTCGATCCTATAGCCCTTAAGGTCGTTGTGGGCAAGTTGCCCGAGGCGAGGCCGGAACTCAAGGCAGATCTGTACGGCACGTGCGGTTCGCCTGGGGTGGCGGAAGGCCCGGCACGGGTGGTCCTGAATGAAGACGATCTCGCCAGCATTCAGGAGGGCGATATTCTCGTGGCCGCAAGCACTTCTCCCTCATGGACCCCGATATACGGTTTGATAAGAGGCGTGGTAGTCGACAGGGGAGGCGCACTGTCGCACGCGGCAATCGTGGGAAGGGAATACGGGATCCCGGTGGTCATGAATGTCTTCGAAGGAACGGCAAAGATAAAATCAGGCCAAAGGGTAAGGATAGATGCGAATCTCGGAACGGTGGTGATCCTGGAAAAACGATAGCTACGTGCGGAGGGGCCATATGTTCTTGTTTGTCCAGTCCTGGGATATCCTCAGAGGGAAGGAAGCGGAGTATACCGACTTTGTGCTTCGGACACACCTGCCTGCATTGCAAAGGATAGGGCTCAATGTAATCGGCGGGTTTCACACTGTTGTCGGGTCTGGTCCGCGTATCAGCCACGTGATAGCAACAGAGGACTTTCATAGCCTTCAGATGGCCCTGGACAGGGACGACTTCCTTGAAGTCACCAAAAAGCTCCAACAGTATACGGTCAATTACAGAAGCAGAATCTTCAAGCATACCAACAGGATCAAAGAGGGCTCGTATACCATAGAGCTTGGAACCTGGAGGTTCAACCAGTATTACACCCTGATTAATGGAAGCGAGAAGGAGTACGAAGGCTTTCTGAGGGAGGAATGCTTGCCGGCGCTTCTCAAGGAGGGGATACGGATCAAGGCGGAGTGGCAAGGCATTGTAGGTCCCGGTCCATACAGGATCCTTCTGGAGGGCGTGGCGAAGAGCATTCACGATATTGCGCGCGCACTGGTTTCCGATTCGTTCGGACATATAAAGCAAAGACTCCTATCCAGTTACGTGAGGCAGTATAGCAACGGCATATTGGCGCCCACAGGGCGGGTCGAGCTCGCATTCATTTTGGGAGAAATGACGAAGTCTCTCTAGACATATCATGTTCCCGGTGTATGCGAACCGCGCCTGACCTTGCGGTTCGGGACTTTAGGGGAGATTTTTTCCCTCGTGAATCAAGAAAACTATGGTGAGGAGGAATGTTCATGGCAAAAGACCCAAGTCTCTACTGGAACCCGCTGCTGGAGACGTTGCCCCGGGAGAAGCTCCGGGACCTTCAGGTGAAGAAGTTCAAGAGGGTTTTCGAATGGGCGTACAACAACTCGCCTTTTTACCGCAGACTTTACAAGGATGCAGGTATGGAGCCGGGCGACATCAATACCATGGAGGATATCAGAAAAGTTCCTAAAACAGACAAAGGCATGCTCAGGGATGTCCAGAGCAGGCAGCCGTTCCCTTACGGCGACATGCTTGCAGTCCCTCTCACGCAGGTGACGGAGTTCCGCCAGACGAGCGGGACAACAGGCACGCCCGTGTATCAGGCGGACACCTGGCAGGATTGGGAATGGTGGTCCGAGTGCTGGTCCTATATCCTCCATGCCCAGGGCTACAGGGACACGGACCGCGTCTTCATTCCTTTCGGGTACAACATCTTCGTGGCCTTCTGGGCAGGCCATTATGCTGCGGAGAAGATAGGCTGCGAGGTCGTGCCCGGCGGCGTCCTCGATACGGAAGCCAGGATCATGAAGATGAAGGAGCTGAAGTGCAACGGCTTCATGGCCACCCCTACCTATGTGCTCGGCATGGCGGACACTGCCCGCAAGATAGGGATAGACCCGAAAAGCATCGGGATTCAGAAGATCACGTGTGCAGGCGAGCCGGGGGCGAGCATCCCGACCACGAAACAGCGTATCGAAGATGCGTGGGGAGCACACGTCTACGACCATATCGGCGCCACGGAGATAGGCGCATGGAGCTATATGTGCACCTTTGAGCCGAGGGGCCTGCATGTGAACGAAGCCTTTTTCCTTGTCGAGATCGAGGATGTGGACACGGGTGAAATAATCGAAGAGCCGGGCAGGAACGGCAAGATGGTTGTTACGGCCTTTGACAGGACCGCAAAACCGTGCATCCGTTTTGACTCGAAGGACGTGATCCGTTGGGCGGATTATGACTGCGAGTGCGGAAGAACGTTCCGTATCATCGACGGCGGGGTTGTCGGGAGGGCGGATGACATCACAAAAGTGAAGGGGGTTCTTCTCGCCCCGACAGCAATCGAAGAGGTGGTGAGAAACTTC
>MVRP01000297.1 GCA_002067405.1 Syntrophorhabdaceae bacterium PtaU1.Bin034
TCCCGGGCGTGTTCCTCGGACAGGGCAGCGCCGCCAAGACCAGGCATAACATAGACGGAGCAGGAGGTTCCGGCATCCCTCGTCTTCCCGCATCCTTCGATGTGCTCTGCCGCCGTGACGCCTTTTCTCATGAGCGTGAGAACCGTGTCGCTTCCACTTTCCAGGCCGAAGTGGATCCGGTCCAATCCGGCCTCCCGGAATTCCTTCAGTTCGAGTGGGCTTTTCTTTGCAGCGGATCTTGTCCTTCCATATATGGTAAACCGGCTGAGATCGGGAAAAGCTTTTCTTACGTATCCGACGGCCTCGGTGAAAAAACCGGCTTTCAGGACAAGTGAATTCGCGTCACCCAGAAAACAGGAATTCTGACCATGAAGACGCCAGCCGAGAAGGTGATAAACGGAATCTTCTATGGTCGGCATTTGTTTGAACCACGAGGAAAACCAGCTTGATCTTTCGTCCTCTTCCGAAGCCGCAGATGCGCATGGTTCTTCCCAACCCGCGGATGTCGTCACGGCGTTTGGGGACTCTGGCCGAGGTGACGTTTTGCCCGGCCCCCTGGCCGAGTCTATTTCCGTTATAAGCGCTTGCGCCCTCTCCACGCGCTGTTTGGCCGGTATTGTGCCGCCTATTCCACGCTCCTTCATGAGGTCGTCCAGGGCTTTTGCCCTGTCCACGTCCTTCTTTATCTCTTCGATGCTTCTCCTGCTGAAGGCGGCTTTCTGCTTGTAAACGGGGCAGAACAGGCACTTGTTCCAGCCGCAGTTGCGGGTGAGGCGGAAAGTCAGGCTGTAGTTTTCCGTTGGCGGCCTGATCGAGCAGACCTCAAAAGGTTCTATTTTTGACAGGTCCATTTTATCGCTCTCGATAGATTATAGGGCAAAACAGGGGCCCAGGTAAAATGATTCGGAATCTAAAATAGTGGCCATACGACAAGAAATGCTGTAACTTATTCTGTAGAGGGATGTAAAGAGGGGAGGGGATTTCTTTGCCGTACTACGGTAATTATCATTTTGCCCATCTTGTCTGCCGTATACCGGAATGCCTTCAGTACGAGCGATTGATATATCACCCGGATTTCCTTCGGTTCCACACATTGCTTGTCGATAATGCAAAAAGGATAGGCAAGGTCTTTCAAACAAACCTTTGCGGGCACTTCGCCGTGGCAATTTACCCCGGACTGCTTAACGACCTTGATGCGGGTGAGACGAGCATCGCCGCGGAATTGTTCAAAAGCGGCCGTCGGGAGCACGACGTCATATGGCAAATTATCCATCATCGAATGTACTCGCAGATACAGGCAATCGCACGAGGCAAGGGAACGATGGAAGGAATTCGTCTGTGGGTGGATCTTTTCAATCGTTTCATGGAATTTGGAACCGCCTCGACCGCACCTTCGTTCCTGAGCATCCGATTCGGTGATGCACGAACTTTTGCTCCCTACTTTCTGAAACAAGTCCTTTTGGAGCGTGTTTCCGGGAAGCCATGTGCGATTCTTTTTGATGAATTCAGACAGATGATTGATCGCTATCTTGAGACAAACGAGAGGCGTGAATCGCTCGATCAGGGATCTGTTGCCCAGCTTGTGGAATGGGTGCAATTATACGATTCGGGAATAGAGAAGGACGAGCCCGAAGAATAGCCGCTTCACACAGCATACTTGATAAATATCTCCCCGGGCAGCACATTTAATCTTGAAGAAATTGGCATATCCCAATACGGATAAGGCGATGTTGGGGGTAAGACCGCTGAGAATCGCCATTGATGTAGACAATACCATCACTGCCAACCCGCAGTTTTTCAGGCTTTTCATAGAAAACCAGCTCAGGGCAGGCAACGAGGTCCATGTACTGACCGGCAGGAAGAGTAGCGGAGAAGAGGGTAACCAGGAGAGCCCCGGGGAGAGAGTGGAGCAACTGAGAAAAATAGGGATCACCAATTACACGAGGCTGATTCAGATCACGCGCAGGACCCAGCATCCGGATATCGGGATCGGGAAGGGAGAATATTGCAGGGACAATCTGATCGACATGGTGCTGGAGGATGATATTCTTTATATCCAGGAAATATCGAGAATCAGCCCTACAACCCAGGCATTCCTTATTGCGTGACATTGCGTGACGCTTATTCGACGTAAGAACGACGCCGAGGTCAGAAAGGTCATCACCTACGGCTTGAGCAGAAGCAAATCGAGGATTGTAAGAATCTTGCTTCTGCTGAAAGGCGTTCTCAGTTCAACAACCCGACGACCCGCCACAGGTATTTCCCGCTGAATCCCTTCCTGCCCTCTGAGAAGGACCACGGGAATCGATTTTTCGCCCGCCTTGTGCGCTATTTGGTTCAGGAATCCGGCGCCGTAATCCCTGGCTATGAGATCGATCATAATACACTTGACGTCATGATCGTCTAACATCTTCAACGCTTCCTGTTCTTTGCTGGCCCGGATCAGGGAATAGGAAGTCTCATCTATCAGCCAAGCCATTAATTCGCCCAAACCCTGAGAAGCACTCACCAGCATAACTAATCCGTCCATCCCACTCTCCCTTCTCCCACGACTCTTTTCTTAGAAACGGAAGGAGATGCCACGCCTGCCACTGTGGCATCTCCTCTAATAGCCCTGTTGCCGGACGAGCACTCTAACTAGCATAAAGTCAACGAACATCTGCTGAAGCATAAGTTACAACTGTAGTAATAGTGTTGTCAAGACGTTTATTGCATATATAATTGGGTAGACACAATTTGATAAATACAGAACCGGAGAGAAATGTGGAGATCGAGGTAATTAGAGAATTGTTGAAGAAGGAGCTGGAAAAGGGAAAAAGACAGATAGTACTTGCCAACGAGATCGGTGTGAGCCATGCGACGATTTACAAGCTCATCAACACGAATACGAGGCCCACTACCGACACACTGGCTAAGATTGCGAGGTATTTCAAGGTTTCTGTGTCGGAATTCCTTGAGCCCGACGCGAGAGGGTACCCGTGTCAGGAATCGATAGGCCGGGATGTGAGGAAAATCCCCGTGATCGACAGGCTGCGCAAAGATGCGTCGGCTGAAGGAGTAAAGGACGAGGCAGCCGAATACCTCTGGTTGAGCGATGTCCCCGAGGGGACCAGGGTGACCGTGGCAAAGGAAGAGGCAATGGCCCCCCTCATCAAGAAAGGGGACTATGTACTGTTCAGGACCGACCGGGAAGTGAAGGAGGACGACATTGTAGTCGTTGAGGATGAATGGATGGACCTCATAATTCGCAGAATGAAGAAAAAGAAAGGCCAAATATTCCTTGCGGGCGAGAATCCCGAATACAAGCCGGTTCCCGTGACGGAAAAGCTGAGAATTGTGGGCAAAGCGGTTGAGGTGCTGAGCAGGAGAAGAATATAAAAGACCGAGGAGGATGGATATGAAAAGCACATTTCGAACGATAGAGCCGGAACAGGTAAAGGACAATCCTTTCAAGCTCATCGGGAAAGACGGAATGCTCGTGACAGCGGGAGAGGCCGGTTCATTCAATACCATGACCGCCTCATGGGGAGGCCTCGGGGTTCTTTGGGCCAGGAACGTCTGCTTCAGCGTGGTAAGGCCCACACGATACACCTATACCTTCCTGGAGAAGTCCGATTCGTACACACTCTGTTTTTTTGAGGAGAAATACAAGGACGTACTCACCTTTTGCGGGACGAAGTCGGGCAGGGATGTCGACAAGATCGCAAAGACCGGTCTCACACCGGTAGTTGACGATGGCCCGATCTACTTTGAAGAGGCCCGGCTGGTGTTCCAGTGCAGAAAACTCTATTTCCAGGACATTATACCGGGAAATTTCAAAGATCGGGACATCGAGGCTTTTTATCCGGACAAGGATTACCACAGGTGGTATGTGGGGGAGATAACCCGCTGTCTGGAACGATGAATTTGTAGTCCCGCTCACGATGTACAGGCAGGAGCCGTGTTACGGTCTTCGAGAGGGGGGATCAGACATCGGGAGGCCGCACAACTACTTCGACAACCCGCTCGATGTGTGATCCTTTCTGAAGCTGGCCCCAACTCGAAACCTCAAAGAGCAGCCTGTGTTCAAAAAGGCTGTTGAGGCAGGAGATCGTCAGCGCTACCTGGTCCTCGGGCCTTCCGGGCGTCGCATTTCTCACGGCCTGAACCAGTTGCCTCCCCTTCTTCAACGCGGCATGCCAATTGTTC
>MVRP01000298.1 GCA_002067405.1 Syntrophorhabdaceae bacterium PtaU1.Bin034
CAGATCGATCTCCTGTCTGAGGTTCTCGACGAACTCCTCCCTGAAGGGCGCCCATACCGTATCGATGAGGACCGTTTTCTCGTCGCGGACCAGATAGGAATTGTACGTTGTGCCGCGGTGGGTGGAGTATTCCTCCCCGTGAAAGCGCCGCAGCTCCCAGTCCGTCTTGCCGACCCACGTGATGCCGTCTCTTATTGTTTTGCCCATGGATGTTCTCCTTGCCTGAGTCCTTATCTTTTCAGATTATCCTAACATCATACACCCAACAGTCATAAAAAGTTGAGCTTACCGATGACATCCGTGTCCTTTAACCGCGGGCCATTATGCTTTCGCCCGTTCTCCGCGGACCTTTCGAAATAGTCCATGATGGCCTCGCCACGCTCTTTTACCCCATCTTCCCAGCGACCTGCGCACGTTCTGCCTTTCCCGCCAATGTAATGTTATGCATATATATTCACAATAGCGTTCTTGTCAAGGGGAAAATACACCTTTTTAAAGGAACGCTGAATCAGACTCATCTCTGAACCGGTTTTGCTTGCACAAGCAACTTTGTGGGGCGCCGGTGAACGACAGTATGGAGAAGATTTTGGGGTCTGGGGCGGCAGTTGGAAGTTGGTGCTTCCGGCCGGGAAATAGGGAAAAGCGGGTTATGCTGCCGTATTGAAGAAGGCAATCCACCACGCCCCGTTGACGGTAAAAACACCCTCGTTGTTCGAATCGAGGATGATCTCCTTGTCCTTTGCGTTGTCCACACCTTCAGTCTTCCTGTTCGGTCATTAACGTCAATAAACTTTACTATGCCCGGCGCACGGCCCTTGCCATTGTCTTCAGCGACCCTAATATCGCCATGGTAGGCCGCCGGTTCTCTGCCATTCCTGAAAGTGAAGCCGTCATCGGTGAAGCGGACTTCGAACGGCAGGGACGGGCACTGGCAGCGGGAACGAACCGGGGGACACTACGGATCTATGGCGACAAAGAATCGGGCTTGCTTCTCGGTGCTGAAATGTGCGCTCCCGAGGGAGAGCATCTGGCCCACCTGCTCGCACTGGCCGTTCACCAGAGGCTTTCGGTACGTGACCTCCTTGGGATGCCCTTCTATCATCCCGTCATCGAGGAAGGGCTCCGCACGGCTTTACGCGATCTTGCCAAACAGTTACCCGGAAAAGCTATTTCTGATCTGGCCACCTGTGAAGGCTTCGGGAACAGTGCGCTCGACTGAATGATCAAACCTGGTCACCGGGTTCAAAAAAAACCGCAAATGCTGGCCTTTTCCACCAGTCAGCCACGAGCCTGAAGGGACAAAACAGGTGGTTATCACGGCCGGCAGACAAAGGCCGGTGCCGTCAGCGAGGCGGCAACAAAAATGACCTCTATGAGACCAGCAGGACGGAGACACCTTGAAGGGATCAGCCGGGGATCAGATCGACAGACACCCCGCACGATTCGGACCACACGCCGATATCCCTGACGAGTCCGGAAATGCAGCCGGGCTCACGAGGACAAGATCAAAACGTTAAGCGTGATGGAGCAGGTTCCAAGGGTTTTGGTCCGATGGCCGACAGGATACTCGGTTACTGTATCCTGAGGATTCCCGATTATCCGGAAGAGCCGATTACGGGCTTTGCCGGAGAAACAGGGCGGCCCGTTTGTTTCTTCATCAATGAGGACAAAAGGCATCTGAGCACAAAAGAGACCAACATCTTCCCGTTTCTCTTATTTTTCGCGACAAGTTCCTCGAATCGTTCCCGTGCTTCTTCAAGTATAGATTTGTCCACAGTCTTGCCCTCTTTCATCTACGATCTTCTCATCCACCGAACGTGTATTGCGTCCCGGCCGTGTTGAGGGTGAACTGTCGTAGTAGTTGTCGGTGACCACGGTGATGGTCAGTCTCTCCACTTCCCGGACCGGCTGTAAGGAGATAGTCTTTCCATAAGACCTCCGGCGTTAGTGGTCACAGATATTCACCCCGGTCACGAGGGTACCTTTCAGGTAGTTTTCCACCACCTCTCGTTGATATTCGCCCTGTGCGCCGGTCATCACCCTCACCCCTACTTCCGCAAAGAGCTGCTGGGCCGTGGCGCCCATGCCGCCCGCAATCACGCAGTTGACCCCTTGTTGAGCGAGCCATGGGGGCAAGAGGCCGGGTTCATGGGGTGGCGGAATGACATAGGTTTCGTCCCCGAGTCTTCCCTGTCCGTCGGTGTCGAGAAGGGCAAAGGCCTCGCAGTGGCCGAAATGAACGCACAGTTTCTTGTCGTTCGTGGATACTGCAAATCTCATGGAAACCTCCAACCGAGCTTGCTCTCGCGGACCGTCGTTTGATGCGCGATAGTCCTGGCTCTGCTCGAAGCAAGGGATACCCGCTCCTTGGGCGCCTTTGTCCCGCACTGAGGGCAGGCGACTTCCGTGCCCGGCCCTGCTCCTCTGCCCCTCATTCCGGCGCCTCCTTGAGACCTACCGGGGCCCGCAGCTCTACCGGCGCCCTGCCTCCAGTAGGTTCCCGTTCCCTAGGCCCTGTTCCATCTCCTCTTGGCATTACACACCTCCTTAGTTCTTACCAGTGTCCCTGGACGTCGGCACCGGCCAGCTTGTTAAGGCTTCCTTCCCGGTATTGCTTTATGGCGTCGGCCACGGTCATGTTCACCGCGCTGTAGGCCTCGATACCCGCTGATTGGAGCACCTGGAATGCCTTGGGACCGAGGTGTCCGCTGATAATGGTCCTGACGCCGAGGTTCACCACGTTCTGGGCCGCCTGGATCCCCGCCCCCTGGGCGAGGTTCATCTGTGGTGAGTTCTCCGCCACCTCGAAGGTGTCGGTGGCAATGTCGTACACGATGAGCTTCCGGGCCCGTCCGAAACGCTCGTCCACCATCCCCTCAAGGGTGCCGTCCATACTCGTGATCGCGATTTTCATGGGGTCTCCTTCATGCTGCATGTCTTTCGCTCTCTTGCCCCGTGCTTGCCTGCCTCTTCGGCACATCCTGCCTTTCCCGCAGGAAGGCCAGGAACCTTCCGGTATGCTGATATTGCCGCCCTCAATCCTCAAGGCCTTACCGTTCACAATGGCGTCCGTGATCTTCTCGCAGGCGGAAGAGAGGAGCCTGTGCAGGGTGGGCTGGGAAATATTCATCTGTCCACCAGCTTCTTCCTGGGACAGGCCCAACAAATGTTTCAGCCGCATGGCCTCTATCTCGTCGTGGCCCAGGACAACCTCTTCCAGTTCCACCATGCGCACGCCTGCGGGTTTGAAATAAGTAACCCCGGGAAGAAATCCCACATTCCGCGGAAAAGTCGGTCGTGCCACTCTTGTTCCCCCTTCAAGCCAAAACCATGTTCCGGCCGATGTGATGTTATGCATATATATTCATAATAGTTTTCTTGTCAAGGAGAAAATACACCTTTTCAAAGGAACGTGAATCAGGCTAATCTCGGACCGGTTTTGTCTGTACAAGCGACATGGTTGACACTCCGCCTGATTTCGCCTTACAATCCCCTGTCCGGAGATCTCCCGTACACAAAACATGACAAGGGGCGGCAGGCAATAATCGGACAGCGGATGAAAGAGGTAAAGAAAAATGCGGATCCGGGCGAGCTGGGGATGATTCTTGTGCATAGGGGTATTGTCCGGGCCATCTCGAAACATGGGAGGCCGGTGCGCGGAATGAGGTTGTCCTGCAACAAGGAAGAGTTGGAAGAAGCGGTGGAGGAGCACAAGAAGAGAGACGGCATAGAGGATATCCGGGTCTGGATCAACAGCGGAGATCTGCACGTCGGTGACAAGATAATGCACGTTCTGGTGGCAGGCAGGTTCAGAACGGACGTGCTTCCCGTATTCGAGTCCCTCCTCTCCATTATCAAGAACAAAATTGTCACCGAACAAGAGGTGGCATGAGGGCGGCCTGTGGTTATGGCACGATTGCGGAATCGTGATTTTTGCCAGAGCTTACCGGATTTTTCCTGCGTGTGTTTTCGTGTTCGGTAAACATTATTCGCGTACCTTACCTTCCTGTGTTTTAATCCTCCGTTTTACCTACACCGTAGAGGGGATCGAATACAAAGACAAAATCGTTCAAACCAATGGAATGTGCGAACGGTTCCAAACGGACTGCTTTAAACGAGTTCTAGTAGGTCGCGTTCAGAACCAAACTTTACCCATCTATCGAAGGACTTCCCCCGACCATGC
>MVRP01000299.1 GCA_002067405.1 Syntrophorhabdaceae bacterium PtaU1.Bin034
GAGATAGCCTTTGACCGCATATAGTCGAGCAGTTCGGTGCCCATCTTTCTCGCGGCAACTGTAAGGGTAAGCTCGCGAAGGGCGACAAGGTTTCCCCGCTGAAAGAAATTCTCGATCGCACGGCGCGCCTGATCGGGCACGTAAACCTTACCTTCTTTAAGGCGCTGGGTCAGCTCCTCAAGGGGGATGTCGATCACCTGCACTTCGTCCGCGCGGTCGAGCACCGTATCGGGAACCGTTTCCTGTACACGAACACCGGTGATCTGTGCGACCACGTCAACCTGGCTCTCGAAATGCTGAACGTTTACCGTCGTATACACATCGATGCCGCTTTCCAGCAGCTCTTCTACGTCCTGGTATCGTTTCGGGTGGCGGCTGCCGGGCGCGTTGGTATGAGCCAGCTCGTCTACGAGCACCGTTGCCGGCTTCCGTTTGAGAACGGCATCGACATTGAATTCCTTTAACACCACATCATGATAGTCGGCCACCAGGCGAGGGATGACTTCGAGACCGTTGAGTAACGTTTGTGTCTCGGGCCTGCCGTGGGTCTCCGCAATTCCCACGACCACGTCCTCCCCGCGAGACCTGAGCACATGGGCCTCCTGCAGCATCGCATACGTCTTCCCGACGCCGGGGGCATAGCCGAGGAATATCTTAAGCCTTCCCCTTTTCGCCTCCTCGCGCCGGATCTCTCTTAAGAGCGCGTCGGGATCTGGTCTTCCATCCTGGGTCATATTCTTTCATTATAGCAGTCTGCCTCAGGTTCTCACCCCGGCATCGGCGATCTTTACACTATTTTTATACCCCGCCGGGAAATCTTGACGACAATTTTAGGTGATTATCGGTAAATTTGTGTTGAACGGCCTGATAACAACATCCAATCCTCAAGAGAACTATTAATGACGCGACGGCAGTCCCCTTTGTCTACCAGATTACGATGTTTAGCCCCTTACGCTTTATTCTTTGAAAATGATTCCTGTCTTTGGTGTGTAATTCCTTGCAGCCGTTCTCAAGGAAAGAGGCAATGACAATCGAATCAACATAGGGAATACCACTGCCGCCTTTCAATGAAGCCGCTCTTTCAACGATCTTTTTATCCACATCAATTATGACAGATGTTTTTTCTATTCCTTCAATCATCTTTCTCCCCTGGTCGGGTTTCCCTACCCTAATCGTGAGGTACAATATTTCGCCAAGGGTCAGTACAGAGACGTAGGGCATGATCTCGTTCTCTCTCAAGGTCTTCCAATGGTCGATGATATTCTTCTCCCCTTGTATTATTCCGACAAAATATCCAGTATCGAGACCTACCATCGGTCCGTGTCCCTATCGTCATGCCATGATTTGATTGCCTCGTCCAGGTTTTGACCTTTCCGTATCGTCTCTGCAGCGGCAAGTACGTCGTCATAACCTTGCTTATTCTTGTCAGCTTTCATTATCAGGTTTATGGCCCTTTGAATTACCTGGCTCGCGCCTTCCTTTTGGGCGTTTATAAAGTTCACCTGGTCATCAGGAAGATAGACAGATATGTTCTTCCCCATTTTACCCTCCTCTATACTACTTGTAATATATTATATCTAATAGTGCCTATTTTCAATACCGGGTGCACAGCAGACATAACGTTCCATCATTGGGAGGGAACGGGATGCGCTCAATACGCTGATGCCCCGTGACTTTATTATTATGAAAGGCAGAGGGCCAGAAGTGCAGAGGGGCGACGGTGAACAGGCATTTTCTCCTCCGCTCCCTGTCTCCTCCGCACCTCTGCATAGAAGGGCAGGCCCCTAAAGCGAGCGAATGCGAAGCGCTGAGCAGAGAGGCTCGACTGGCTTTGCCAGTGGAGGGGCTGCTGAAGCCCAAGGATTGCGCGACGCGAGCCCAATAATTTTAACGGCCCGCCGACAGCTTTCCCGGCATGCATCGGCGGGTCCGTGGAAGGACTACTTCTTCTTTGAGCGCCTTCTCTCCATCGCGAGACCCATAATGCCCATTGCCGGGAAGGCAAAAAGCAGCAGCATCGGGTATTTGACCGAATAGACAACAGGGGTGAGAGCGAACCTGGTGGCGGCACGCAACGTCTCGTGAGCCCTTATGTAATCCGCAACAGGCGGCGAAACCCGGTAGTACAGAGAGACGAATCTCGTGCCGATTCCGTTCGTGAGCAAATGTCTATCCCTGAAATCCTTCAGGACCTGCACTTCCGGCGCGAGATAGCTGCCGAAAGCCGCTGTTGCGATGAAGCAGCCGCCGCCTCCGCCGCCGCCTCCACCGCTTTCGCCGCCGCCGGCCGCTTCTGAAGAGGCAACCGAGGTACTGTCTGTCGATGATGCGCCGGCAGTTACTTCATCGGTATCACTTCCCGACCCTCCGGGCGCTGCTGCCGCATCGGTATACACGTATGCGCCGACGTCCCACGACCCGCTTACGGGTCGGGCGTTGCCGTTTCTATCAGCGGTGCCGAAACCTACGGGCCATTCTGCGGTAAGGTTTACTCCGAAACCGCGGGCATCAGAGTTACCCGTGAGATGCCAGTTGTTGGCCCCCGCGTTGACAAAAGCTGCATGTTTACCATTTACGCCAGAGTCATAGCTATGAACATCCTGTCCCAGGTAGCTCCGCCACCCCGTAATGTCCGGAGTTCCCTTATAGTAGTAGTTGCGCACGGTGCGATAAGCATCCCATGCCATCAGCGTATTCCCCCCGGAGGCCTGATCGTAGAGGTTGTAGTCCATATACACCCCCAGATCCTGGGTGTTGCCCGTGTAGACGCTTGTCGCATTACCGTAAATAATGGTGTTCTTTATATGTGCGATGGTCCCCGGGCGAGTCGTCCTTTTCGAGAATACGCCGTCGTACGTATCCAGGAAGAACCCACTCCGCTTGTTGTTGGCTGCCACACTGTTAAAAACATAGACGGTCGGCCCGCTGTAGATGCACCATCCGTTGTTGTTGTTCCTCGATATGCAGTTCAGGTAATAGTACCTTGCCGAACCTGCAACGTCATCGAGATTTGCGCCGAATCCGTCTGCGTTGTTATAGGAGAGGCAGTTGACGAAAACGATATTGTCCGATACCGTCGAAGGCGGATTCGAAACAACGCCGACGTCGAAACCGTCGCCCTCGTTATCGTGTGCGACGCAGCCTTCAAAAGTAATGTTGGTACTGTTGGTGCACCAGAAACCGATCCTGCCATCGGTCCCGCCGTCCTGGGCACCCGGATTCGCGCCATTGTTGTATGACCGCACATTGACGACGCGGCCGTTGGAGCAGCCAAAGGTATGGTCCCCGATATACAATCCGCCCGTACTGCTCAGCTTGTTCCCGTCAATCGTCACGTTCTCGACCAAAAACCTGTCCTGCCGCTGTAAAACGACATTGAAACCGCTGTTGTTGTAGAACTTGGCGTTCCTCAGCCGGAGCCCGACCATCTTATTGCTCTCTGATTCGCCTGATACGTGAAAGCCTCGACCCTTTGCGTTCTGAACGACGAGCCCGTCGGTTGTGGCACCGTCAATCTGCACGTAGTTGCGCCGGTATACGGACACCATGCCATCCCAGGTTCCCATGGATTGGCTTGAGCCGTTGAAGGTTACGGGACCGCTGCCCCACGATACGTCGCGCATGATCATTACGCGCGAACCTTCCGCGTCCGCCCCTCCGTTGTCATACCAGTTCTGATCAATGACCAACCTGTTTGATATACTGGTGCCGGACTTGATCATGACCACATCGCCCGCGCCAACTCTTCGCCAACCCGAGCCTGCGACGAATCCCGAATTGTCCGTCTTGTAGGAACCGGGAATCGTCTTCCATGCTGCGGACCGATCCGTTCCCGGATTGCTGTCACTTCCAGATTGTGGATCCACGTAGTAGGTGGCCGTGAGGCCAACGGTAGGCAAGGCTGTGCAGACGATCAACGCACAGACCAGGAGCAGAAAGAACTTTAAATTTCTCGTAAACGACATAGTACCTCCTTATTGCTTGACAGGAGCAGTTTTTTCGTCCCGTCAAATGGAGGTTGGCGCCAACCACAGCATTACTCATGAGCTGTTAGTTTTAGTAAAAAAGTTTTCTTCTTGTCAACATCTTTTTGAAATTTCTGAAGCGGCAAAGACGACACCCACCAGAACATCTCCTGAAATATCAACCACTTAGATGCA
>MVRP01000300.1 GCA_002067405.1 Syntrophorhabdaceae bacterium PtaU1.Bin034
CCTTCCCGCACGCCGTAAGTCGTACGGATAGCCTCGCACATATAGTCCGTACCGTTCCTGTTTGATTCCCCGCAAATCAGGAGAATCCTCTTGTGGCCGTCCTTCAGCAGGGTCGCTACCTCGTTGGCGATTTCGGGCATCGTGAGCACTCTGCGCTTGAGGGACTTGTTGTCCCGGCGGAAGGCGCAGTAGACACAGTTGTTGACGCATACATTTCCCGTATAAACGGGAGCAAAGAACACAAGGCGCCTCCCGTAGATATGCTCTTTTACCGTTTTTGCGGCTTCCATTATCTTGTGGATCTGATCGGGGTCCTCCACACGGAGAAGAGACGCCACTTCCCTCTGGTTCAGGCCATGAAACCCCAGGGATTTGTCCAAGATTGCATCCAATTCGTTTGCTGTCGGGGCTTTTTCTTCTATGAGGCTGTAAAGCTTGTCCCTGTCGATAAAAGGTTTTTCTTTCTCATGCCGGCTCATATCTATTCTCCTTTCTCCTTGTGTTTCGTGAGAATAGACTTTACCTCCGCGCCTTCCAGCTTACCGATCTTACCGGTAAGGGCGTTAATCTGATCCGTGCGTCCTTCGATGACAAGAGAGATGATATTAATGCCTTTGTCACGGACTGGAATCCCCTGTCGTCCCAGGATTATTTCCGAATACTCCGAAAGCAGGGTATTAATCCTGGAAACGCTTGTCTTGTTCGTTAAGAGGATGACAATTGCACCGAGTCTCTTTTCTATCGGACAGCTCCTCTAGATCAGAATTAACGTTGACACGTCGAAACAGATAAAATCTATTTCTCAGTTTCTATAAATATAACTCAGAATAAGGAGCGGTGCAAAGGTTATTTGACCCGGCGAGACCCGGCCTGGAAAGGCTGGGACCGCAGTCCTACGATTTCTCTTGATAACACCCCTCATTCCATGAGATGGTAATGAGCCTACGCTTAATGGAACTCCTTCGTCTTATTCGGGATTTCTTAGCTTAAGCGCCCAAGCATCGTAATTTGAAGGAGTTCTGATGTTGTTCCAATCGGTTTTACCCCCACTTACCATAAAGGGAAAAAGGTTGAAAGTGCCTATTATCCAAGGAGGAATGGGCATTGGCGTATCACTTTTCCCTCTCGCCGCCGCAGTCTCAGAAGAAGGAGGCTTGGGTACCATATCGAGCGCGTGCCTCGACCGGCTTGTGTCAAGGCGTCTGGGAAAAAGACTCAATACCTATGAGGCAGTGCGGGAGGAGATCGCACAGGCAAAAAACGGGAACGGAACCCTGGTTGCAATCAATATAATGGTGGCAATCGCGAGGGATTACGAGGACTCAGTAAGGGCGGCGATTGATGCCGGAGTGGACGTGATCATATCGGGCGGAGGCCTCCCCCTCGCTTTGCCGGCCATCAAACGGCCGGGCGACACGGCATTGGTGCCTATTGTTTCATCGTCGAGGGCTCTGGACCTTATTTGCAGGAAATGGGAAAGGCACGGATACAGGCCCGATGCTGTTGTGCTTGAGGGTCCGCTTGCCGGCGGCCACCTGGGATTCAGGTTTGACGACGTGCACCTGGAATCGAACAGCCTTGAAAACCTGCTTCCTTCTGTCAAGGAAACAGCCGGGAAGCACGGTGATTTTCCCGTTATTGTCGCAGGAGGGATCTATACCCACCGTGATATTGTAAGATTTCTCGGTCTCGGAGCCGACGGGGTTCAGTTGGGAACGCGGTTTCTCGTCACGAAAGAGAGCAGCGCATCGGACAGGTACAAGCAGGCGGTGATCGATGCCAAGAAGGAAGACATACTGGTTTCCCACAAACCTGGCTCCCCATGCGGCATGCCCTTCATGGTAATACGCCAGGCGCCCATGTTCTTATCCTCTCTGGGAAGAAGGCGGGAGGCCCGGTGTGACAAGGGCTATCTCCTCATGAAGGACAAGAACGGCCTGCTGAAGTGTGGAGCCAAGACCGATACGAAACACTTCTTCTGCATTTGCAATGGCTTGCTCAGCTCGGCCGGTTATAATCCTGAAAAAGAGGAACCCCTTTATACCGTTGGCGCGAACGGCTACAGGGTGAACAAGGTGCTGAGCGTGAAGGACCTGATGGATGAACTGAAAGGAAAAACGGTACCGGGCGACAGCCCTTTTTAGATTCTTTCTCCCACCTTCTTTTTTGCCTCTTTCAGAAGATCTATTATAGTGTCTATTTGATCGGCGCCGAGAGAAACACCGGCAGGAGTCGCCTGGAGTTCACCGTCGTGCATGACGTTATAGACCCTGAGGTCTATGACTTTCGTGCCTTTGACGTTCTCCACCGTCACCATCAGTCTTTCCCTGTTACCGCGGTTCATCTTTCCTATAAGCATGAAACTCCTCGTCGTTTATTGATTGATGACCCTTTCTTGGCCGAAGCCGGTTGCTACCGGCGAAAGGGCATGGCCGGGCTAGGGCCACGCCACTTTTTCCAAAGGAAGGAAGTCTTCTTCCGTGCTTGCTATTCTCTGAGAGAAGGTGTTGGCTGACGCCGTATTTTTGCTTTTGAATACTCCTGAATGTCTCGCAGCCTTCCGAGCTCTCCTGAAAGGACGAGGGTGAAGGCTTTTCCGCTTCTCCCCATCCGGGCTGTTCTTCCGATCCGGTGAATATAGCACTGTTCGTCCTGGGGCAGATCATAATTGATGACCGCCTCCACACCGGTGACGTCAAGGCCCCTGGCCGCAACATCGGTTGCCACAAGTATCCGTGACAGCTTGCTCTTGAACCTGAGCATCGCCGAATCCCGGCGGGACTGTGACATGTCGCCGTGCAGGCTGTCTGCGTGATAGCCCCTGACCTTAAGGTTCTTCACGATCTCATCCACCCGCCTCTTGGTGTTACAGAAAACGAGGGAGGAAGCCGGGTCGTAGGCGTCGACAACCCTGCACAACACCTCAAGCTTCATCCATGGCTTGACCTCGAAAAACGTCTGCTCCACTTGCGGCACGGTCAGTTGATCGCCCGACACATTTATGACCTTCGGGTCTTTCTGGAACTTATTCACAAGGTCCATGATGGAAGAGGGCATAGTCGCCGAAAAAAGAAGCGTTTGCCGGTCTTCGGGGGTCGCCCACAGAATGGTTTTCATATCGTCTACGAACCCCATATCCAGCATCCTGTCCGCTTCGTCGAGCACCACCATTCGTAGTGCATCGAGCCTGATTGTGCCCCGGTTCATGTGATCCATCACGCGTCCGGGTGTTCCAACCACTATCCGGGCTCCCTTTTTGAGGCCGTTCAACTGCTTTTGTATGGGCTGTCCTCCGTAAACCGGCACGATACGGACATCTCTTCTGTACTTCGTAAGCCTCTTCAGCTCCTCCGCAACCTGAACGGCAAGCTCCCTCGTGGGGCAGAGGACCAGAGCTTCCAGTCGTCTTTCCTTGAACGAAACCGCAAGCCTCTCCAGGACGGGGATTCCAAAGGCAAGGGTTTTCCCTGTGCCTGTCTGCGCTTGGCCGATGACATCCCTGCCTTCCAGGATTAGGGGGATCGATCCGGCCTGGATTGCGGTAAGCTCCTCAAATCCCAGGTCGGCCACGGCCTTCCGGACCTGTTTCGATAAGTCCAGTTCGTCAAATCTCTTGTTCTGCATAGTTCTCCTTATAAGGTAATATCCGGCCGCTCCGTCCTACCCGGCAATCGGCCATTTGATATATCTAATGGGAGAGCTGAGAGGCTGAAAAGTTGCCAAACCTATTTTATCATACAATCGGTGAAATTGATATGTCAGGAAATAGCGCAAAGAGCACCGAAACCAAAAAATCAGCAAATAGCGACATGGCAATACGGGGCGGGCAGCCTTTCATTTCCCCGTTTTACGCATCTTTTTCCCGAGGACGACCGATGTGTCGACCTGTCGCTCGGGGATGTCCCAATAGCGCTTCAATAGCTCATCCTTGTTGTCCATCAGCACATAGCCGTGCTTCCTGTAGAAATCTATAGCCCATGTTGCCGCCTGCCATGTGCCGACGAGGAGCCATTCGGTGTCGACCTGCCCCTCGATGAACGCAAGCAGCCTCGAACCGACGCCTTTCCCCTGGCTTTTGGTAAGAACATACGCATGGCGGATCAAAGTGGTGTCCTTGACCGGTTCCTTCCCCATCACGCCAAGGAG
>MVRP01000301.1 GCA_002067405.1 Syntrophorhabdaceae bacterium PtaU1.Bin034
CTCATCTCTGAATTCGACCACCTTCGGTTTCTTATAACTGGAGAGGCGGGACGCACAAAAATCTATGAGTTCCTCTTGACTGAGTTTTTGACCGGCCTTCGGCACTATCGCCGCGCAAACCGCCTCGCCCCACATGTCATCGGGTATTCCGAAAACAGAAACTTCTTCCACGCCCGGATGTTCGCTCATGACGTTTTCTATCTCCTTACAATAAATATTCTCGGCACCACTGATAATCATGTCTTTCAGCCGGTCTACTATGGTGAAATAGCCGTCAGGCTCTGCGCGGGCCAGGTCTCCCGTATATATCCAGCCGTCACGGATCGTCTCCTTCGTGGCCTTTTCCATCCCGTAATAGCACTCCATGCCCAAAGGCTTCTGCCTGCTGATGACCTCGCCCACTTCCCCTAAAGCCACATCGCGCCCCTTTTTATCCACCACACGTACGTCCGCCCTGAAGAGGGGCCGGCCGGTGAACCTTGATCGCGGGGTAAAATGATCGGCGGGCTTGAGGATGAACAGCATGCCCGTTTCCGTTTGCGCGTAAGTCTGGTAAAAATCCGCCTTGAACGTTTTTAAAGCTTTATCCAATACTCCTTCGCTGATAGGCGAGGAACCATAAATTATCTTTCTTAAGGACGTCAGCTTATACTCGTGTACCCGGGGGTGATTGACCAGCTTGGCAAGCATCGTGGGGACAACGTTTGCCACGGAGATAGAGAATCGCTCGATTGTAGCGAGGAACAGATCGGGATCGAAACTGCCGGCCATGATGATGCAGGTGCATCCGTGAAGCAGGGCTATCATAAGCGAAAGGCTGAGGCCGCCGTTATGAAACAGGGGCATGTTCACCAGCATTATGTCCTCATGCTTCAGATCCACTTCCATACTGGTATTGGTAATATCGCTCAACTCCCTGAAGTGTGAAAAAATGACTCCCTTCGGGGTACCGGTCGTCCCGCTCGTGTACAGTATCATTGCTGTCGACAAGGTATCCGGTTCGAACTCCAATTCATCATCCGGTACCCCTTCAATCAGTTCTTCGAATGACTTTCCTCCTGGAAGGGGCTTCCCGGAAATAGCAACAGGTACGACTGGTGCCGAATATTTCTTGAACGCCTCCCCGGTCAGGGGAGCAAGCTCCTCTTCGTGAAAGAGGATTGCGGGTTTTGCATTATTCAGTATATGCACTGCCTCATCCGCCTTGAATCTGAAGTTGACGGGCACGACAACGGCACCGCATTTCCACACCGCAAAAAGGATGCTCACAAACTCCACGCAATTTCGCGACCATATGGCGACTCTGTCACCCGGCTCAAGGCCGGCGCCAGAAAGGCCGCGGGCCAGCCGATTAACGAGCCTGTTCAACTGGTCGTACGTAAGGAACTGTTCATCCATGATGAGGGCTTTTTTGCCCCCGTAACGCCTGGCATTCAATTTGACTATATCTCCGAGAACCAACATGTTGATATCCTCCGTTTCTCGTATTTGTTTCGAAGCGTTATCCTTCAAACCTCTTTCCAAACGGATCCGGTTTCTCATGCCGGCGATAATCGATTTGGGTCGACACTCACATATTCACCGCCTTCCCCATCGCCCTTCTGCTCGCAACGCCCCTGTCATCCTTGTATTTCAAGCTGCAGAGTAGGCGAGCCAGGTAATGAGCTGAGGGAACACAAAAACAAGTGCCGTGCATAGCAGGAGCGCGACAAGAAATGGGATTACCCCCCGGTAAATCAAGCTCAGCGGCTCATTGGACATTTTGTGAACGATGAAAACGCCCACCGCCACAGGCGGGATCAGAACACCTATTCCTATTACTATTGAAATGAATACAAGGAACCAGATAGGATCAAACCCAAGTTTTATTGCGGTAGGCAGAAACACGGGTATTGCGAGTATGGCAAAAGCCATATCATCGATGATCGAACCTCCGATAAGAAAAACGAAGGCAATGAGCATCATGACCACTACACGGGGAAGTGGAAGACTTCCGAGAAAATTTGCGGTTGCCTGCGGTATATTAAGGAGTGCGATCAAATGGCCCAGTACGGTTGATCCGTAGACGAGCACCAATATCATTGTGGCTATGGACAGCGATTCCCTGCTGGACTGCACGATGCCGTAAAAGTTTGTTTTTCCCGATACCATTACCCAAATCAGCACGGTGACCGCTCCCATCGCCCCTGCCTGGGTGGGGGTAAAAATACCCTGCAACAGGCCGCCCATCATAAGAAGAAAGATCAAAGCGGGCCAGACCATCGGCACAAGGGCAACCCCTCTTTCCTTCCAGTTACTCTTTTCATCTCGCGGCCCGACAGAAGGATGTATCCTGCACCAGCCGAACACTACGCCCATCAGGAACAAGGAAAGCATGAGTCCGGGTATCAGCCCTCCCATGAACAGTTTACCTATGGACTGCTCTCCCACGATCCCGAATACGACGAGCACCAAACTGGGTGGGATAAGATTGCCCAGAGTTCCCACGCTCGACACGAGACCTGTAGAAAGCCTTCTTGAATAACCGAGCCTGTCCATTTCAGGAATTCCCACGCTTGCGAATGTAGCACTCGTCGCTGCACCTGACCCGCAGACAGCCTTAAAAATGGTTGCACCTATTATTGTTGCCAGGGCGATACCGCCGGGAATATGACCGACAAACCGGGACGTCGCAACATAAAGCTGCCTGGCGATACCGGCGTTAAATACCAGTTGACCCATAAGAATGAAAAGGGGAATGACGCTGAACCCATAAGAAACAAAAACGGAATTGAAGTCAGTAGTCAGGAGGTGGATAGCTACATTAAATGATGTCAGGTATGCATATCCGAAAAAGCCTACCAGAAGCATGCAAAGGTAAAGTTCCATGTTGGAGAGGAATAGTCCCATTAATAGTATCGTTGCCAGGAGGCCTATCTGAAGCTCGCTCATGTCCGCCCCCCTCTTAGAAGGCCCACCAGATCCGAAAGCATAACGAGACATTGCCCCAAACAGGCGCATCCCAGGATCAAGGGGATAGGCCAGAGTGGAAGCCAGGGAACCGTTCCGCATACGTCTCCCGTTCGGGTCAGGTCGAAGCTGAGCCCGAACAGATACACGATGAGAACGGCGAAAACTATTCCGTTTACGCTACGAAGCACAACGGCCCACAAGGCTTGGACAGTCGCGGGAAATCTTTTATAAATCGTATCGATCATGATGTGCTGTTTCTTCCAGGAGGTGACTGCAAGGGAAAAAGAAACAGCGATCCCTGAACCGATACCCACCAGATCATAGGCGCCTGCAATGGGCCGCCTGAACATGCCCGATACCACATCGGATGCGGTAAGCACCATGATGCACCAGAGGGCCAAAACGGCCACTCCCTCCATCACCTTGACAACCTTGGAAACCCCGTCTGCCACTTTCATATCCTACCCCTCCCCAAAGGCATTCCTCGGTCTCCTCAGCACGCAAGCTGGTTGAGCATGCGTGCTGAGATCATGACAAGCCCCTGCAAACCATCTCTACCTTTTTGTTTTGAATTCTTCGATAAACCTTACGACCTCATCACCGGGAAGCCCTCGCGCCTTGGCCCTCTTTATGTAGTCATCAACCAACGGGCGCGCCAGATCGGCCCACCTCTTCTCTTCTGCGGAGGAAAGCTTTATCCTCTGGTTTCCGAGACTGACGGAGAATTCCAGCCCTTCACGGTCGAGATCATCCCACGTCTGGCCGTATCTCGGGGCGAACTCTTTGCTCAGATCATCGAACGTCTTCTTGATATCAGGCGGGAGTGATTCCCACTTCTTTTTGTTCATGGCAACGAAAAACGTCGCGCCAGCCGCCGAACTCCAATTCTCCGTGGTATATTTTATTACCTCGGCAAGCTTGTACCCCTTCAATGCCTCAGGCGGAATGATCACCCCGTCGGCACCCCCTTTCCGCAGCACCTCGTAGGTCTCTGTCGACGGAACAGAGATAGAGACAGCGCCCAGCAAAGGCGGGAGGGCCGCCAAGGTGCCTGCCGCCCTGATGCGCAGCCCTTTCAGGTCCTCCAGGGTGCGAACGGGCTTTTTCGTGTGGAGGATC
>MVRP01000302.1 GCA_002067405.1 Syntrophorhabdaceae bacterium PtaU1.Bin034
AGGACGCGGTATGACCGGATGCAGCGAACCACTTAAAACCCCTCGGGGGTTGTCTGAAAGGACTTGACCATCTCTAACTATTTTTCCTGATCAGCCCCTTAAGTATTTGTTTCGCCTGACGATAATACCTTCATGGAAAGAGAAGAAACAAGAAGGAGGTGGCGAACCGATCTTTCCAAAAAAACAAAATGGCATGATGCCAGATAAAAACCAAACACGGAGGTTACCATGGAACTAACGAACATACTATCAGCCACCACGCAGAGATATCTCGGTAAAAACAATGCAATTATGGCAAACGAAGCTACTAACCTTGTGAGCACCAAAAGGATCAGCAAGGCGGCCGACGATGCAGCGGGAAGCGCTATCGCCACGAAGTTAAACGTGAAGGCGGCAAGCCTCTCCAAGGCCATCGACAACGCCGATCAGGCAATCGCCATGCTGCAGACCGCCGAATCGGGCATGAGCACGATCGCCGACGCCCTTACAAGGCTCAAAGAGATTGCGACCCAGGCAGCATCCGACAACAACTCCACAGACAGAACGAAGCTTCAGACAGAGCGGGCCAGACTGGAGTTGTCGATCACCAATATCGCAAACAGCACGAAATACGGCGCAACCGCCCTGCTGGACGGAGGAGGCGCCACGGTGGGGGCTCTTGGGGCTGATCTTTCAGTGGCGAACGGCATCAACGGCATTACCGCAGGGGGCGGGTCCGCGACAGCGGGTGCTTACACAGTTGATATCGCCGCAGTCGCCGGGGGCAAATCCGCACTGACGGTGACCGACGGCAGCGGCAATGCACAGACGATTAACGTCACGGTGCCGACTGCAGGGAGCCTCGACGTCAGCTTCGCCACTCTTGGCATCACCGTCAACGTGAACTCTCAATTGGGCAGCACCGCAGTAGATCATACGGTAGACGATGCCGGTTTTACCGTTACGGTCGGAGCTGACCGCAGCTTTACATTCCAGCTCGGGGATGTGAGCAACACCTATAACCATGTCGATATAACGATCGGCGGTATGGGTCTGGTGAGCCTCGGACTCAACGGGATCGGAGACTGGACGGACGACGAAGCCGGCCGGACCGCCGCGCAGACTTATCTTAACACCTTGAATGAAGATGGCAAAGGCATTGACTACATCAACACCAAGAAGGCCGACGTCGGCGCCGTCCAGAACCAGATTACTAACCAGAAGAAGAAACTGACAGACGAGCTCGAGAACACCATCACCGCTAAAAAGACCATCGAGGATACGAAGTATGAGGAATCGTTTTCCAATTTTATCCAGGCCCAGATCGCGGTCAAGGTGGACATTACCGTCCTTGCCCAGGTAAACCAGTTACCGCAGGAGATCCTGAACATGATGAAGTAGTCGAAATCATAGATGTGGCTGCCCCCGGTTTCGGGGGCAGCCGCCGCAAAGGGTATGGGTAAGTTATGGTTATAGGGGCCATACATGATATAAAAAAGCGGCGTCATCGGTTCCGGGCGTATCTGTACGGGAAAAGTTGGCCTCGAACTTGCAAGAAACACCAGGTTTGGTGACTATCTGAAACGTACTGTTGAAGGGGGTGTATAAATGTCATCCACGTCTTCAATCTCGTCTGCGCTCAATTTGACCGGTCTGTTAAGTGACATAGACTGGCAGCAGGTTGCATCCGATATATCCGCCGCCCAGAAGACGGCCCAGATCACACCGCTCACGGATAAGAAGACGGCGCAGGAAAACAGGCTTTCCGCGTGGCAGTCGTTCAATACCCTCCTTTCCGCGGTAACGAACTACATCAACACCAGCAAGCTCAATGAAGACGAAGGGTACGAGTCCTTCAGCGCAGCCCTCACCAGCTCGGACACGTCGATTACTGCCGACGACATTGTTTCTGTTTCCATAGGGACGGGAACTCTCAGGGCCGGCACGTATTCGATTGAAGTATCGCAGTTGGCCCAGGCGGAAAAAATTTCCTCCGATTCAATTGCCTCCACGAGCACGGCCCTCGGCATATCAGGGAACATCATTATAAACGGCACGACTATCAGCATCGATGAGAGTGATTCACTGAATGGCGTCGTAAGAAAGATAAATAGCGCCAATGCAGGTGTCACCGCATCGATATTGAACGTATCGGACGCCGATCACCGGTTGATGCTCCAGTCCGCCAGCCAGGGAGCGGAAAGCATTTCCCTGGCGAACGGCGGAACCGCAAATGTGCTCGAAGCCCTTTCCCTTACCAACCAATCCCTGAGTCACGCCTCCGGCTCGGATGCACTGAGCGACACTTTCTCGGACAGCACGATTGCCATAGGAACCCTGCTGGGCATGAGTTCTCCCCAGAGCGGCGCTGTTCAAATAACGGGAACGGATGGAGTATCGCAAAACATCTCGATAGACCTTGCCGTCGATTCACTGCAGGGCGTTGCGGATAAGATCAATGCCGCAGGAATAACCGGGGTCACGGCGTCGGTGGAAGAGACAACCGAAGACGGCATTACCGTCTACAGTCTAAGGCTGACGAGCGTAGACGCCGCGGATTTGGCTGACGGTAACAACGTGTTGCAGGCCATAGGCATTCTCAAGGAAATGGCGAGGAACGTGGTCCAGGAAGGCAAGGATGCCCTGCTGAAGATTGACGGTTATGACATCATTTCCTCGTCCAACACCCTTACGGGCGCGATAGACGGCATCACGCTCAAACTGACGGGAACGAACGAAAACAAGCCTGTAACACTGGAAATAGCACAGGATAATTCGGGTTTGAGTGATAAGGTAAATACTCTTGTATCCGATATTAACAGTGCTCTCGCCTACATAAAAGACCAGAACACCTACATTTCCTCCGACTCTTCTTCCTCCAGCTCAAAACCGCTTATGGGCGATGTGAGCCTCTCCGGTATCAAGCAGACGATCACGACAATCCTGTTCGGCGACATAAAGGGGAACGAGACTTATAAAACGGCCGCATCCATCGGCATCTCCTTCGGAAGCGATGGAACACTGAGCTTGGATGCGGATAAGTTCTCGGCCGCACTATCCGATAATCCCGACGAGGTGCTGAACGCGGTCAAATCCTTGAGTACCGGCTTGTATAACGGCCTGAACGTTTACGCAGATCCTTACAGCGGCACCATCAAGTCAATAGAAGACACGATAAGCACGAGAATTGATGAAATCGAGGACCAAATAGAGGAAGTGGAGGCCCGTTGCGACAGACAGGCCGAGCTTTTGCAGAAACGATTCAGCGCTCTGGAAGTCCTGATCGCCCAGTCAAACCAGACACAAGACTGGCTTGAGCAAATGACCAACGCAAAGAGCAATGATTAATCAGGAGGCGTGAGTGAATCCATACAATGCATATGCTCAGGCGAACATAATGGTGGACGAGCAGGATAAGGGAAAAGTTCTTCTCAAGGTGCTTACCGCCCTTTCTGAAAAGATAGAGTTGGTGAAGGCCTTGATAAGACAAAAGAAATATGAGAGGAAATACGAGGAGCTTTCCAAAATTGTCGCAATCCTGGAGATCCTTGATGCCTCCCTTGACATGTCGTATGGCGAGTTCCCAGAAAAGCTCTCCGGCTTTTATGCCCATCTCATAAAGAGACTGAGAGAGGTCCACGCCACGCTGGACATAGAGACTCTTGATCACTGCAAGAGGATGATCTCTGCACTCGCCGAAGGCTTCACCGAAGCATATCATCTGCATAAAAAGAACAGATCGGAACAGTCCGGGAAGACAATAAAATTGTCAACGGTGGACTCAAAGATATAGACAGAAACCCGCGAGGCCGCGAGCAAGAGATGAGCAGAGAATCGGTAGATGAATTCATTCGGCTGGGCATAGAAGCCCTCCAGGAAAATAATGTCGATAACCTGATCGATGCGCTGCAGAAGCGGAAAGTCGCTTTCGACAGCCTCGTCAAAGATAGCCGGGAGTTAAGCAAGGCCGAACTGCTGGAATGCCGGGACAGAGAGACTGAGCTTCTTGCCCGGCTTCAAAAGGAGAGGGCCAAACTTCTCAAGGAAATGGACGACCTTTCCAGAAGCAGAAAGGCTGTTCGCAGATATAGA
>MVRP01000303.1 GCA_002067405.1 Syntrophorhabdaceae bacterium PtaU1.Bin034
TCCTCTTTGGCCTCGCGGAAGACCTCGAGATATCTTCGGGCCACCTCCTTCCAGACCATTTCACGACAGAAGGTGTAGGCCCGTTTTCGCATGGCGTGGCGCTCCACCTCGTGGGCCAATAAATCGTTGATCTGATCGGCAAGAGCCTCCGGGCCGTGAAAGGGCACGAGCCGGCCTCGGCCGTCGGCGAGCATTTCTTCCGCATACCAGTAAGGGGTGGAAACGGTTGCCTTGCCGTTTCCCAGGGCGTAAGCGAGTGTGCCCGAGACGATCTGCTCCCGGTTCGGGTAAGGAGTCACGTAGATGTCCGCGGCCCCCAGGAATTCGCAAAGCTCTTTTAGTTCGACAAAGCGGTCATGAAATATCAGGTGTTCGCCTACCCCGAGTTCCCTGGCCTGGCGCTGCAACGAAAGGCGATAAGACTCGCCCTGTTCCTTCCTGACGTGAGGATGGGTGGCGCCGAGCACAATGTAAACGGCCTCGGGGTGTTGGGCGACGACCGCGGGGAGGGCGTCGATCATCGTTTCGATGCCTTTGCCCGGCGAGAGCAGACCAAAAGTGAGAATCACCTTTCGACCTTCCACTCCGTACTGGTCCTTGTAGAAGTTGGGGTCCACAAAGGGAACATCGGGAATGCCGTGATGTATGAAGGCGATCTTCTCCGTGGGGACGTCGTAGACCTCCCTGAGGATGTGTTCACCGCGCCTGCTCATAACGATCAGCCGATCGGACAACTGGGCGATGCGCCTGGTAATCGCCGATTGGGCTGTGGTCGGTGTCTGGAGTACGGTGTGGAACGTAGTCACCAAGGGCATGCGGAGGTCTGCCACCAAATCAAGTACGTGAGCGCCGTTCTCGCCGCCGAAGATCCCGAACTCGTGCTGCAGGCAGACGATTTCCACCCGGTTCATGTTGAGGAAGTCCGCAGCGAGACGATACTCTCCCAGCGCCCTCTGGTTGATCTCGAACCGGACCTCGGAAGGATAGGCGTATCCTTCCGGTACGTCGTTCATAACCACGGCCCAGTACTCGCCGGCAGGATCCTCCGTACTCAGCGCTGTCTGCAGGTCTGTAGTGAAGGTTGCAATCCCGCACCGGCGAGGCACAAAATTGCCGATAAGGGCAACCTTGCGTGGATAGGAATGGTATGTTCCGGTCTGAAGCATGTCGGTCCTCCTTGATTGGCGTGTTATGAGTGCGGCGCTTTGAACGCAGTTTGGGCGATAGGGGCAATATCGTCAAAGGAAGCACGCAAATGTCTTTCTTCCGGGGTCCGGCCGGGCAGATTCCCGTCCGTCACAATCTCGACGGAGTCCCCGTCGTGAAGGCGATAATCTTTCCTGACGATTTTCCCGTTTACCCTCACCGCTGCGCCTTGAGGGACGTGGACATTGGCCACATCCAGGTAATCTTGAACAGTGGCGTTCTCCACAAGACGAACAATGCGCCCCGCGTTTCCGAAAACCACCAGGTGATCGTTGAAAACCTGCCGATGCAGAAGTTTGAAGAATGCCTCGGTGCTGGCCGATTCTTCATGCCTGCGAGCCAACCCCTTTATCCATATCGATCGGCTACGGTCCTGCTCGTCCTGCTCAGCCTCTCCCTTGTAACGCCAATGGGCTGCTGCACCGTGTTCGGCCTCTGCATGCATCAACTCGGTGCGGATTTGAAACTCGATGGGCTTGTGGGATATCTCCTGAACAGGGTAGACACAGGTGTGGAGAGACTGGTAGCCGTTATCCTTGGGAAGGCCGATATAGTCGTCGAAGGTGCCGGGAATGGGTCTGAAGTGGCTGTGGAGAATACCCAGAACGGTATAGCACTCGGGAACCGAGGCCACGATCACACGCATGCCGATCCTGTCCATGATTTCTCCGAAGGTTTTGCCTGTACGCATCATTTTGCGGCGGATACCGTAAAGACTCTTGGTTCTCCCCTGGAGACGCCCTTCCAGACCGTTTTTTTTGAGCAGCCGCTGAACACCGGCGAATAAGATATCAAAACATCTGTCATCGTCGGCCTGAACTGGAGCAGTTTCCCGCCTCAGTTGCTCATAGCCTGACGGGTCAAGTAGCCGAAAAGAAGCATCCTCGAGCCGACGCCGCAGGTCGCCGAGGCTCAGCCGGTCGGCGACGGGGACGTAGAAATCAATTGTTTCCTTGGCCATGCGGCGGCCGTGCTCATTCCGGCAATCGATTTCATTTTCGAGAGTCAGCAGACGAAACGCGATGAGGAGGACTGCGTTGCGAGAGGCACGATCCATGGCGGCAAGGACTCGTTGAATATCCTCTCGTCGGTCTCCTCGTCCGTCAATATGCGAGGCATCGGGAAGATGGAGTTCTTCAAGCGTCTCGGAAATCACAGGCCCGAAATGCCTTTCAACTTCTTCAGCTTCCACCAGGTTTTGTCTGAAGAGAGGAGCTAACAGAGCACCGGCGATGGTGACCGCGTCGGCATTCTGGTCCAGGAGGAGGTCAGCGGCCTGAAACGGCGTCGAATCATGCTCTGGCGCCCGTCCCCTTGAAAAGGCATGTATCTTCCTGAGGAGGTTCGCATCCGGCGCTTCAAATGCACGTTCTATTCTTTCAACAAATAGGCTGCCGTGAGCCAATTCCAGAGAATTTCGTTCCATGCGTCAGAACTGTCCAGAATCAACAATACGTCAACGTATCTATTGTGGTTGTGGCCTCTGAGGTCCTCCTTATACCCTATCGGGTAGGAGCAGTCTTCCCAGCTCGATCATCCTGTCGCAGTAGGCTTCCACCTGCCGGATGGCCATTCTGGACGGCAAAAACCGTCCGTTCTCCCACCGGTTGACGGTGGCGCAACTCACCCCGATCTCCCGTGCCAAATCCTCCTGGCTCAGGTCGAGCTGAACACGCACCTTTTTAATGAGAACCACGAATTCATACTGTTTTATCCACAAAAATAATCTCCCGGGCATACGCCCGCTTTAATAGCAATATATAATACATGTTATATCATGTGCAAGAGAAAAATGAGGGACCAACTTCTTCGGCTTCGGTAATGGAAAGGCTATCCTCTGCAAGACACAGTTTGACAGATTTCCAAGGGACGAATTAAAATAATTAATCAACCGTAGGCATTCGTTGCCCGGCCGCTTAGGGTGACCCATGTTAAGCGATCGCGACCGTATACATGACGTTCAAGCCGTTGGGCTGAAAAGCAGGATATTTTTGTACGTTCATCCTCGCGTTGCGGCCCGCCCGCCCTCCTTCTTTCCTTGAAAACAATAGTTCCGCAACTTCCTCAAGGAACGAGTGCATCAGGAGGTGTGTATGACGAATATCTATGAAGATCTGTTTAACCATGTGGGCGATGCCATCGTGCTTCGTGAGATGGTAAGCAACGGGGCGAAGGCACACTTCATTGACGCGAACCCGGCCGCCTGTCGACTGCTCGGATACAGTCTCGAGGAACTCCGGGATCTCGCGCTGGTCGATATTCAGCTTGATCGGAGCATCCTTGACAAACCTCCCGTTGACATGACCAAAATGGCCTCCCCCACAGGGCTTCTGTTCGAACGAACCCTGGTACGAAAGGATGGTTCGAGGTTCCTCGCGGAAATCAATTCGAAGGTTTTCTATAGAGACGTAAAACCGCTGATCGTATCTTCCATCAGAGACATTACCGAACGGGGCAAGGCAGAGGAGGAGCTCCGCAAAGCGCGGGATGAACTGGAACGGCGGGTCGGCGAGAGAACGGAGGAACTCCAGCGGGCTTACGACAAACTGGTTGCAGAATCGAGAGAGAAGGAACAGGCGGAAGCGGCCCTTCGGAAGGCCCAAAAAATGGAGGCTCTCGGTGTATTGGCCGGCGGCCTTGCTCACGATTTCAACAACATCCTCTCTGCGGTCATTGGATTTGCAGAACTTACGCGCGACCACATTTCAGAGAAGAGCAGTGAGCGCCGTTATGTCGATAGGATTGTAGAGGCGGGCATCCGCGGCCGTGATATTGTGAAACAAATGCTTGCATTCAGCAGGCAGGCAGAGGAAAAGAAACCCATTCTTCTAAGCACCGTGGTCAGGGAAAG
>MVRP01000304.1 GCA_002067405.1 Syntrophorhabdaceae bacterium PtaU1.Bin034
CCACGGCTCGATGAACCCCTCCGAGATCAGGGCGGCGAGCGTCAACCAACTTTGCTACAAGTGCCACGCGGACAAAAGGGGCCCTTTTATGTGGGAGCATGCGCCCGTTGAGGAGAACTGCGGAAATTGCCACGCGCCGCACGGCAGTGTTCACCTGAAATTAAATATTGAATCAATCCCCAACATGTGTCAGGGATGCCACGATGCGGCACGCCATCCGGGAACCCGCTACAGTGCAGAAACATTGTTCAGGGGAACAAAAATCACCGGATTGGCTGCCTCTCCAAGCGACCGTTCCTTCGCGCGTTCATGCCTCAACTGCCACAGCAACATTCACGGCAGCAACGCGCCCGCTAACCCTGCAAACCAGCTCAATTCCGGAAAATTCTTCGTCAGATAAGGGGGGCGTGATGAAGAGGATAGCCACATTCGCTTGCCTGATGGGTCTTCTTCTTACCCCTTATGCATATGCGGAGGAGAAACCGTTTTCCGGGGGCTTCTTTCTGGGCGGCCGGACCCTTAATCTCGACCGGCAAAGCGCGGCCTTTAACGAGTATAATGGGATAACGCCCGGCTTGTTCGGAGGCGGCGACATCGCGTATGATTCGGACAAGTACCATTTCCACGCAGACGGCGCCTACCTGGGCGACAACGATCTCTATCTTCGGTTGAAAGGAGGGAAATGGGGTTCCTTCAAATATTCCCTCTTTTACACCGAATTCCCCCATAACATTTCATTCAAGAACAGGACCGTATACACCTCTCCGGGATCACAAAGCCTGACCTTCCCCGGCAGCGCGACGGCGATCCCAAGGGATTCCACGCGGTGGCCCGGCACCTCCTTTGATTACAGGCTTACCAGGAAGGAGGTGGGTGGCTCCTTTGATTTTACTGCGGCAAAGCCTTTCTTCTTCAACGTCGATACCAACGTGCTTCAAAGGGAAGGCCAGATGCCGTGGGGCGTGGGAAGCGGGCTTGGAAGCTTTGGCAAGGCGGTCGAGCTTCCTCTCCCTGTCGACAACTCGACAGTCAACACAAGCGCCCTGGTGGGGTATAAGAGCAAGCTGTTTTATGCGGCCCTCGGAGGCGGATTCAGCGTATTCAATAACGACGATCAGTTTACCCGTTTCAGAGATCCCTTCACCACTACCGCTACCGGGGTGGCGACCGGCACTATCGTATCGTGGCCCGACAACAAGTCGTGGAACCTCAAGTTCACCGGCACGGCCCGGCTCCCCCTGGCTTCCACCTTTGCCCTCAATGCAGGCTACACCAAGAACACGTCGGAAACGAGACTCCTGGACACCATCGAAGGCGGCTCCCAGGCCGTGCCCACGGTGACGATACTTGGATTAAATCGCAGGACATTCCATGGGGACATTCAGTACTGGAATGTGAATACGGCCATTACCTCCAACCCGTGGAAAAACCTGACCACGAAGCTTTACTTCAAGTGGCTCGACAAAAAGAACAATTCCGATGAGATAACGTTCGTGGTCGCCGGATCCGAGCCCGTCACGAACGAGCTTTTCGAATACCACAGGTATACCGTGGGCGCTGATGCTTCTTATGCCTTCATGAAGAACCTTAAGGGAACTCTCGGTTATGAGTACACGGACCTGCATCGGGACCGGCACGATATACCGGAAACGTGGGACCACAAGATCACTGCACAACTGAAGTACAATCCTCTCGATTGGCTCGGCGGGCGGCTCAAATATCAGAAACTGTATCGCGGGGCACGTTTCAATGCCGAGCCTGTGCCCGACCTCTCTTCCATAACGGACTCCGAAGCCCTCGCCGCTGCCCTCAACACTCAAATAGAGAATTTCTTTCGCCGTTATGATGCGACCGACAAAAGGCAGGATATGTTTAAAGTTACCACGGACCTTACGCCGCTCGCCAGCCTCAACATGGCTCTCGAGTATGCCTACAAGATCGACGACTACGACAAAACGGTCCTCGGCTTCACCAGGTCGAGCAGGAATGAGTACATCCTCGACGCCTCCTATGACTGGAGAGGCATCAAGTTCTTCGTTTTCTTCGACTACGAGACCTCCTCTACCAGGCAGTCCATGAGGTTCGCAAATCCCGTCGTTGCCCTCGGTCCTTCCGGCGACCCCTCGGCCGGAGTCACTGCAGGAGGATCCTCATACAACTGGCGTGCAACCCTTGACAACAACAACTACGCGTACGGCATCGGTACCTCATTCCCCGTGATCAAGGACAAGCTTCATTTCACGGTGCAATACGACTTCCAAAAGAACAACGGCAACCAGGATTATACGTCCCAATTCCTGGCTTCGGGACAGAACCTCAGCCAGGATAACATCGATATTCCCCGGGCAGATGATTACACCAAACAGACCATCTCGGCGAGGCTATCATATGATCCCGGCAAAAACCTCAGGCTGGTCTTCGGCTATCTCTATCAGCAATTCAAGTGGAGTGACGACCAGTTCGTCGACTACATCTATGTAGTCCCTGCCACCGGAGCGCCTGTGGCTTATCTCACCGGCGCTTACCTGGATCAGCCTTATAACGCAAACGTGTTTTATATAAAGACAATCTACAGATTTTAGGAAGGGTTGATGCGAGATACGACCGGGCCGGTAATCAACCGGCCTGTGTCTGCAAGACGGCCTCTACCGGCACGATGATGAGGTGGAGCTTCTCCGTCACACGAATCACGGTGATTGCCACCTGGTTTCCGAACGGCCATTCGGTAAGAAACCGGTGAAGATCGTCGACTGTCGCCACTTCCTGTCCGCCGATACCGATGATCAGGTCACCGATCTTTATGCCTGCCGCCGCAGCGGGCCCCTGGGGATCAACCGAGATCACCTCAACGGCAGTTTCCCTTGTCAAATTGAACAATCTGACAAGCCTTCTTTCGAGGGGACGAAGGGTGCCTGCAATGCCGAGGAATCCCCTCCGCACCCGTCCGTGGGTCAACAACTGCGACACCACCCAGCTTGCGGTATTGGAAGGGATAGCAAATGCAATTCCCTGGGTCATCGCGATGATCGCCGTATTGATGCCCACTACTTCCCCGTGGGAATTGACAAGGGGACCTCCGGAGTTTCCGGGATTCAGCGGAGCGGTATGCTGGATGATATTTTCGATGAGCCGGCCCTCCGTGGTGCGAAGCCCTCGACCGAGAGCGCTCACCACACCGGTAGAGACGGTTGAATCGAACCCCAGCGGGTTGCCTATGGTGATGACAAGGCTGCCCGGACGCAGCGTTGCAGAGTCTCCCAGGGACGCGTAGATCAAACCTGATGCGTTTGCCTGGATTACTGCAAGATCCGTTGCCGGGTCTATGCCTACAAGCCTCGCACGTAATACGCTTCCGTCAGTAAACCGCGCATCGATCTGCCTGGCCGGCCCCACCACATGATGATTGGTCAGGATGTAGCCATCCGGGGCAACCACGACTCCTGAACCGGCGGCCTCAGGAGCGGTTCTGCCCTTTTGAAAGCGGATGGCAACGCTGACGACGGCGGGCGAGATATCCTCGACCACTCTGTTGATCGCACGGGAATAGGCATCGAGTACCTCGATGTCCGACGTATCAGCCATTTTTGTTATGCCTTTCATTGAAGTGGGACTGGGATCGCGGGCACGGGAACCACACGTCCGGCGAACATCCAGTTAAAATATAATGCCGTTTTCGCCCTGTGTCTCTACGCTCATCTGCCGAAAATTTCTTGTTGGCGTAATGATTGCGCTTCATGTAAACGAGCGTACAAAGATGGTTGACAATAATTCCTTTTTTGTGGTTAAACTCTCAAAATTTAGGCTTCTTGAAACAAGTCGGAGTGGGGGCAATGGAGAATCAAATCCCGATATGCGCGTCGTCGCTTGTACCTGCACGGCTATTTTAACCTCACGCTGACCTGCTCAACAACAACTATGGCAGCTATTCGGAAAGCAGCAGCGGATAGGAGGAGAAAGATTTGGACCTCATCTACTCTATCATCCCCCCGGGAGTGCTCTGCCAGGTCTTTGTGGGCCTCTCCCGTACGGTCATTC
>MVRP01000305.1 GCA_002067405.1 Syntrophorhabdaceae bacterium PtaU1.Bin034
GGAAATGAGTTTCCGGCAGATAAAACACAAGCTGGAAACCGGATTGGCAGTCCTCATCTATGATGACGAGACGGAAACGACGAACATATTTCAGGCCGATAATCCCGTTCTAAAAATGATCGAGGCGCAGGCCGAGTGAGGGGAGATAACACTTCTCTCCGGTTATCGCGGGATCCAAACGGCATAGATATATTTCATGATTAAGACTGTGCCTGATATCGTCACCTGGTATGATACCCAGATCTCCTACAGCTACTATTGCTCTTCCCGCCGGCGAACGCTCGCCATCAGCGTTCACCATGATCTCTCGGTCGTCGTCCGGGCTCCCTGCCGAACGAGCCTGGAGAAAATCCGTTCGTTCATTCTGGAGCATGCAGGCTGGATAGTCAAAACGCAACGAAAGCTTGAACAGCGAAGTCATCCGGAGCCCCTCAGCTACCGAAGCGGCGAGACGCACCACTATGCAGGAAAGGCTTACCGGCTTGAGGTGGAGCAGGGACAAAGGGACTCCGTTGCATGCCTGGGAGATCGGCTCATAGTAACTGTCCGGCAGGGGCCAAGCGAGGAAAAAACGAAGGAAGTACTCGATTCCTGGTACCGCCGCCGCGCAGAAATTCTCTTCCATGATCGCCTGGTGTTATGTCACCAGAAGGCGGCATCCGAAGGCGTTCCGCTTCCCCTTATCAGGATAAGAAAGATGCGTACCCACTGGGGAAGTTATTCGTCAAAGGGCGTGATCACCCTCAACCTCCTACTCATCCTGGCCCCTATAGAACATCTGGACTACGTCATCCTCCACGAGTTGTGTCACTACAAAGTGGGGCGTCACGGTCCCCGTTTCTGGAAGCCCTCAGGCGGCTTATGCCGGACTGTGAGGAACGGAGAAGAGGGCTGAACAGTTACACCAGAAACTTAAGCCTTCCATAGAAGCAAGAAGTCGAGTCTGTTTTTTTGCTTCAGCAGCGGGCGTTATCGATGAATAGCAAAAATGAGCTGCCTTAGGCCTTTCACTTGCGAAGCAGGCCTGAATAGTGTCCCCAGGAGACCTCCTTGCCACGAGAAAGCAACACCGGAGTTACGCGGCAACGCTACGGACGACATAGTGCCGCGAATCTTCGTTCTTCTGAACCCTTGCCCCGACCGAATATATTCCTTCCCGATCCTAATCCGGGATCTCGGCCTCCACGAGTTTTGCCAGGAGGGTAAGCGATTCCTGCCAGCCGAGATAGCAGGCCTCGGGAGGAATGACGTCGGGCACGCCTTCCTGCACGATAGTGAGCTCGGTTCCTACCGATACCTTCTTCAAAGTTACCGTCGTCTGAATCTCCCCCGGCAGGTTTGGGTCATCGAATCTGTCCGTCCATCGGATACGTTCGTGGGGCACCAGCTCGAGATACTCACCGCCAAAGGAGTGGCTGCGTCCTGTCACAAAATTCGTGAACGACATCTTGTAGCTCCCGCCAACTCTCGTATCCTGCTGGTGAACCTTGCCGGTGAATCCGTGTGGCGGAAGCCACTTGGCCATTGCGTCAGGGTCCAGGAATGCCTTGTAGACTCTCTCCGGTGTCGCCCGGAGCACACGGTGGAGCCGGATCGTATTTGCTGGCATGCTTATCCCTCCTTTTGATGCGTGGTCTCAGGTCTTGCTGACGCAGTTGAACATCCAATGAATACCATACCGATCGGCAAGACTACCGTAATAGTCACCCCAGAACATCTCTTGCAACGGCATTTCTATCTCGCCGCCTTCTGAAAGCGCCTTGAAAAGACGTTGCGTTTCGGTGCGGGTATCCGGTTCAAGCATGATATAGACGTTGTTCCCCGGTCTCACCGTAAAGCCCATTGACTCCGGGGCATCGGTCCCCATCAGTACATGTCCGGCCAAGATGGGTAATTCGACGTGCATGACGAGGTCTTTATCGCCTTCAGCCATTGGAGGCTGGTCCGGCATATCCTTGAAACGGGCGATTGGTCCGGAGAATTCAGTTCCGAAAACGGACTTATAGAACTCAAATGCTGCCTCGGTTGATCGAACGAAATTCAGATAGGTGCTGACACGAGCCATGGGCATCCTCCTTGCCGAATGTCGGTACCGCATTGGGATTTCAGTAGGGCATAGAGAAATTGTAAGGCTGATTTCTCATGTTTGTGGATATTTTTCGCTGATAGATATAGTCGAGCGAAGCAAACATCGGGATTCAATGAGTGTAATGACCTTCGAGATGATCTCCAGTGGCCGCCGTTTCTGCTTGCGTACGTCGCTGAGTGACGTCTCAGATCGTGCGGTCCTATCTTTGAAGGCGCTTTCCTCGTCCCGGCCTGATTTCGGCCGCCGCAGCGTCAACCTTCGTCCGTTTACATCCGATGCCTGCAAGTAAGCACTTCGCCTATCCTTAGCCCACAGCGCGCCTGGAGCTCAAGGATTAGCCTGTTTCTCACTTTCTGGCAGCGGTAGATAATCTCGTCGATTACCTCTCGGCCAATGATGTCCCTCTGTTTGGTGCGAGGAGCGAAGCAGCGGATCGCTGCACGGGTTAATCATGGAGATTTTGGTACTCTGGATGATGAAATTGAAAAACGCCTTGAGCTGGGCGTAACGAAGCCGTGCCGTTGATCGGGCACACCCTTCCGTCAGAAGCAAGAGAAACTGGTAAAGATCTTGGGAGGAGATGTCATCGATAGCAGTATCGCCGAGCAGGGCTTCGAGATTTCGGAACAGATAGCTGTAGCTCTCGCGTGTTTTCTCTCGGTCACTGTTCTTCTGGTGATCTCTGAATAACTCGATTGCCGACCGCAATGTCATGGGTGACCTCCTCTGTGTAGTTATGCAGGGCCTCATGACAAATATGGAGGTGCTAAGCGGAGTAGTGGCGTCGGCTACCTTCCTGAAACAGAGTGTCCGGTAATTCACTATGGCATGCTTTGTTTCAATCGGAATTCATTAACGTCGATTATCTCTGTTTTGGACAAATTTTCATGATATACCAACTTGGTTTTTGGTCTTTATTATCGTGGAATGCACAAAGCTTTGGTGAATGAGATCACCAAGCATTACGAAGAGAACATGGATAAGCTCAATTGGGAGCCTATTATCATCAAAGGCGCCAGGAATACTCACGATTATTTCGATAGGGGCAGAATTCCGGAGCATACACGGGTATTCAGAACCACGAGACCGGAGGGAAAGGCCATGTATCGTTACTTCGCGGGATGGGTACGAACCAACTTTATACATAAGGACGACCTCGAGGGTTACCCAGGGTGGATGTGGCTTGGCGGTGTAGGTGTAGATGATATCGTGCTCCCCTACAAACCCGAGACGTGGCTGGCACTGGAAATGATCGATAAACAACTTCGCACCCTTATCGCTAAAATCAAAGAGATCCTGAGCACCGAAGAGACGATGGTACCGTTCCTGAACAAGATAGCTATTGGTAATGGACTTTCCGTGCTTATGCCAGCGAAAGAAGAGGAGACCGAATTATGAATGAATTGCAGCTCGAAGATAGAAAAACACCTTAAAAGAAATAGAGCGATTTTGCCGAGGCGTACAAATTGACTCTCGTAGCGCGTCATGCAGAAATGCCGGAGGATAAAAACGCCGACATCGTGCTGACGTTGGATGATCCAAATAAAGTGATTCATGCCATAAGGCAGTTGTTCCCGATTCCCGATCCTATGAGGCAGAAGCCGAAAATTGTTGTGCTTTGTGGATCGTTCCGCTTTGTCCAATACATGGCCGTCTGCGCGTGGATTATTGAACGGGATGAGAAGGCCATTGCTCTTGGACTGCACTTGCTGCCAGCTTGGTATCCCAACATTCCCGATCATCACTTAGCCGAGCACGAGGGCTGCGCGGCCGAGATGGACGAACTGCACCTCCGGAAGGTCGACCTTGCGAAAGATAAAGGACCAGCTCATCCTCAAAGCCAACAATGTATTGCAACTCGTCGACCGGCAGTTCTACATGCGTTTCCGTGGTAACTACTACAAGGCCTTCACCATCGATTCGACGCCACTCTAGGGCTGCC
>MVRP01000306.1 GCA_002067405.1 Syntrophorhabdaceae bacterium PtaU1.Bin034
TGGAAGTGCCAAGGCGCCTGGTGGGCCTCCTGGTCTTCAAAACCAGTGCACCGGTGACGAGCTGGTGGGTGGGTTCGATTCCCATGCACTTCCGCCATTTATACTTGATTTTACTTAGTTTTTCTCTTTGTGATCTCGTGCAGAATCGTGCAGCGGCTTCCGTAGCTGCACGATCTTCTTTTCGAGGATGGCTTTTCTGGCTGAGGCCTCCACCTTCGCATATTTCTTCACGCTCTCCAATCTTGCCCAGTCACCGGCTATTTGAACATCATGGATGTTGTACCCATACTCGTTGATCAGCTGAGAAGCTGTGCTGTGTTTGAGACCTGAATACATGTCTATTGTCTCGCCTACCCTCGCGCAGGCGGCTTTCCAGAGGTCATTCATGGTTTTGTGGGTATAGTGCTTGCCTTCCAGTTTCCCTCTGGGATGAACAAAGAAATAGTGTGAGATTATGCCGTTTGCCTTCTGCTTTTGCTCTTCGATTGCAATGAACGGTTCAAAGTCGTTTACCATAGGTACCGCGTGAATCTCCCCGGTCTTGGTTCTGTCCATAGGCACCTTCGCAGAAAACCCTCTATGCACCGTGAACATGCCATCATTGAAATCCTCCTTGTGCAGGGCCATTGCCTCAGCCGGCCTCCGGAGATGATACTTTAACCACCAAAAGATAGGCTGGTGCTCGATCGGTATGGCCTCGATTACCTTCCGCTGGCGCTCTTCCGGCAGCCACTGAATAACTGACTGCACAATTTGGTAGTCTTTCTCCCTGGGGAAAGCCGGCATGGCTGGAATACGACTCGACCTCCATGCGTGGTCGAGACAGACGTGGAGGCAATACATGACATTCTTTTTGCCCTTGCCTTCTCTCTTGATGTTCGCGAGGAGCTGAGTGAGGGTGTCGAGCCGGATTTCGTGCAACTGAACGGTCTTCGTTTCGAAGAAGGGCACGAGATGGTTTTCAACACTGTTCTTATAATCCTTATACGTTGCCGGTGTAAGGCTATTTCTGATCGACTCCAGCCAGGTGCGGAGATAGGAGACCACTTCGCAGTCCTGAATGGTGAATTTCTCGATCCGGAATATCCCGTTACCGTAGTCGCCACGCATGACGGAGAGAAGCTGTTCCGCCATTTCGCGGCCCTGCTTTCCCCTCTTCATGTAGAGGCCTTTGTATTTCCAGATCTTGTAGGTTTTCCGGTCGGGTTCGTGGTACCAGGCGACATAGTATCGCTTGACGTTCTTGGCAAACCCCACGCTGCCCTTTTCCATACAGACTCCCCCTGAACAATATATAGGAGAATTGTACTGAGCGGGCAGAAGGAGTGTCAAGCTATCCGTACCTGGTCGATGTTTTTGCTCTTAATTTCTTCGTGTTTATACGCCTCCTGGGAGACAAAGTGCTGTACTTACAACGATTCAGAGAAGTTTTCAGCGAATGTCTCTTGAAGGGAGACGCCTCTCTGTTGCGGCTTTTCAGCCCCTCTTGAAAGGCGGTAATGCATGAGGGCTTCTCTGATATATAGCCCACGGATCGACTTGGGCATACTTTCGAGAAGTTCGTACAGCTCCTGCTGCTTAACTTTGTGGATATATAGCCTGTAAACGACAAAGTCTTTAGCCACGGCTGTCTCCCTGTTGTGCGTTCCTGGCGTAGTACCAGTATCCAATCGCGTTCGCCATGGCCGGTTCACTTACTACGAGCAGATTGCGGCTGCCCAGGAGATCCCTGATCGCTGCTCCGCCCCCTCCGATAATGCCCAAGTCGGGATGAAGGGGGAGCTTCTCAAGATAGCGACTGATGACAGAGCTGATGCTTTTCGTGTAACCCTCAATCTCTTCTCGGACCTCAATCGCATACGCGTCGCCCATATAAGTGACCTGCTTGTCTTGAAGAATGCCCAAGGCGGCCTCAGAGTCGATTGCAAGCCTGTGCTCCCGGTAAAAGGCCTTCATTATGCTATGCAGGACAAGCGATACGCCGATCTCCTGGCTTTCTGTGGCGCTCTCCACGTATCTTCCTTGAGCAAAGAAGACCATGTCCACGGTGTTATGACCGATATCGATCACCGCCACGTTTCTTTGAAGGTCACCCGGCTGGTCCTGGATATGACGAAAAAATATGCCCGCACCCTGGGGGATGATTCTGACATTTCCCCTGACCCGGTAGGGCTCTCCATTTACCCTTATGTCTGATGCCCTGATGGCATCAAGAATTCTTCTGCTATATTTTCTGGAAAATACTCCCGGTGGCACGCCCAGCACTATCTCGCCATTCACGAAGTCATTGACACGAAAGCAATGGCCCAGAACGGCCAGCCAGGCGTCCGACGTCACAAAGCCGGATTGACGGGTGTCGATAGTGTTTCCCTCTCTTTCCGCATCTTTCCCTACCAGGAATCTCTGGCCGTTGACGACAATCGGGCTTATGTCTGCAAACGTGTTCTCCTTAGTCATCATGGTAATAGCCGTGGGAAATATCCGCTTATCGTCTGCCCGGCATGTCTTCGTGAAGCCATACCCGATATCGATCCCGATACAATCAGTTGGCATGTGGTATCCCCTTCTCGCCCCCGTTGGAAGGCAGTTTCCTCGTCTCCGGGCAAACAGTCTGGCTTGTATACAGGCCCTAATTACGTATTACTTCTACCTCCATATCCTTTCCCGCTCTATCATCTTCCTTGTCTTCCTTGATGCGGCAAAAATGAACACCCAGGGGATCGTGATCATGAGGAACGTCGTGAGGACCACAAAACTCGCCGACGTGAGAAGTACCGGCCTCACGCCCATAAGGAAGCAGTAGATTTTGTTGAGTGTCGGGTAGCCGATCTGGGGATAGAACCGCAGGAGGAACCGAGCCACACGCTCTTCCTCGAGAATCGAAGCGTAAAGTGTGTTGTAGAACACAAAGGCGATGATAATCTTGAGGACACCGGCGACAGTCAGCCCGGCCATCAGCCAATTGATGGCCCGCTTTGAAAGCTTCCCTATGTAGTACCTTCCGATAGATGCAAGGATAAGGCTGTAGCCCATGGAGAAGCTGAGCGTCAGTACTACCGCGAAAGCCTGGTCAAAGAGAGTGAATTCGTAGGAACCGAATATCGGAATATATCTCTCGATGACGCCCACGAAAAAAGGGGTCAAGAGAATACTGATCAGTCCAGATACGAATGCCCCTTTGAACCCCACCTCGGAGATTACGATCTTGCCTTTGAGAGTAAGCAGGTTCTCGGGGAGATCGTTCCCATTCTTCTCCGCCAGGAAATAGTTCTGCACGATGGAGACGACGTCGATGAAGCTCTTCGGCCTGGTCGAACCCGCGACCGCGACGGGAGTGATGTCGTTCGATCTGTCCCCGTCCTTTTGAGTCATAAACCCAGCACGAACTTCAAAATGCATCCACCGTACGCAATCGCAACGGAGACAAAGAACAAAAGGACACCCGCCACGATCCTCTGTCGGTACACACCGATGAAGAAGGCGAGGAAGAGGGCCGAAGAGGCAAAGAGTTTCGCCCAAAACCCCTGGAGCAACGCTTCAAAGAGCGCGCGCCACAGGGACATGTATTGAGTATGCGACATATAGGTGAGGGGATTGAGATAATCGATGAAATGGGCGGCTGTCATAGAGGCGTGATTCTCTTGATCATTGGCGGGTGACTCGCCTTTATCGCTTCGAACTCATCGCGGTTCTCGAAGGCGCTTGCTTTAACAGGGACAAGGAGCATCTTCTTGGGTTTCCCCTGCTCGACCTCGATTTCGTATCGCCGTGTTGTATAGCCTTTTCCCAAATCGCTCGTAAGGCAATCTGACTTCCTCAAGACCTCAACGATTCTTCGCAAAGCCTTGTCCTTGTCCGTGTCCCTAAGCAGTGTAATATCGATGATGCTTTTTTCAGCCGCCATCACCCGGGCGGTTTCGTAGAGGAATGTGGCGTCGCAGTATACGGTTCCGTCCATCGAGAAGGCCCGAAAGGCGCTTCCCGTCTGGGTGACGTTCACCGTCTCCCCCACCTTACTGAGAAACCCC
>MVRP01000307.1 GCA_002067405.1 Syntrophorhabdaceae bacterium PtaU1.Bin034
CCTCAAATGACCATGGAGGAGAGAATTGCGTCGTGAGGGTGCAAGCCTGACCATCTTTGCCGTGCCCTGCTGAACGACAAACCACCCTGCGCAAGGACCTTGCAGGGTGGTTTGCTTACCGACAATGATCGTGTACGGGCGTTACTTCAACGGTGCAAATGATTTTATTATCGCCTCGAAGAGCTCCCTGTTTCTTTCAGAATCAGCAGCGGGGCTTCTGAAATTGAGCACGTAGAACCCTTCCCTGGCCGGGATAACGATCGATTTTTCCTCAAGAGGCGTCTTTTTGTTGAAGAAAACCATCTTCTTCGTCGTCGCATAGACTATGCGCTCCACGGTGGTTGCCGATCTGCCCGCTATTGTTGTGGCGAGAACGTGGGGCGCGACTGCAAGCTGTGTCTTTGGCGGCTTGGGCTGCAGGAGATTCTGCACGTACTCGATCACCTGGGTTGCCAGCTCACGCTCTTCCTGCTGAAGGGGCGTCTCCTTCGTGAGCCCCCGGATATATTCCTCGGCTGTTTTGACCTGGTTGTCCGGTGTGTGAAACTCTATCGACACCTTCGCCGTCAGCTCGTCCTCCTGCTTCGTCTGATATGCGCTGATCCCGTAGATCTTCCTGTCCCTCTCAGGATCCAGGATCCGGTGCCAGTCTTTGGGAATCGCACATATAAAGAGGTTTTCCGCCGAATAATTCTCCAGCATCTGGCCTGCCACCTCGTATACGTTTGCCGCAGGAGGGACCGGATATACCACCAGGACCTTCTTTTCTGTCTCTTGAGGCATCGCGACAACCGCCTCTCCCGGCGCCACAGCTTCCAGACGCGCTAAAAGCGTGGCTTTCCCGGGGACGACCGTCTGGCCGTCTATCCTCTCCGGCCCTGAAGGAAGAATGAATTCCTCTTTCTTCACGATGCTCGCTCCGTCCACCACCACATTGTGAAGAGGTCTGTTTTTCAGTTCCTCCGAACCGAGGTCGAGCACGAAGGTATCTCCCACCCTTACCTTGTTGTCGGGGTAGTAGTGAAACTTCAGTTCCTTGGCGAGTTTCGCACCCCTTGAGTCAACCGCTTCTATTTTCAGCGTATTCGTTCCTGCAATCAGCTTGTCACCCGGCGCCACACTGCCCTGGAGTAACTCGGGAGCTTCCTCCGAAAAAGCCAGCTCGGCCGGAATCGCTTCACCATTGATGCTTGCCTTGACGCTCTCCTTTTCCAGAAAACACCCAAACAGCCGCACAGAGACCGGGCTCTTGCCCAGAATCGCCTGATCGTCATAAATCCCGGCGATTTCGAGTTTTCCTGACGGCTCGTAGTTCACGGGTATGGTTCTTGAGAAACGTCCGGAAACAATGGTAATGATCCTTTTCCCCGGTTGGGGACCGAGCCGAACACCGACCGTTCTATACGTATAAGCCTTCTTTCCTTCGTTGCCGGTTGTTGAGCTCAGGACGCGGCTGGCTATTTCCTTGTTATCCACCTTGACTTTCAAGGGTGCCAGGTAGGGAATGCGCTTTTTGGCCGTCTCTCTTGCCGGACTTCCTTCGGTCCCGACCTCGATTTTGACCGTTCCCCATTCATGTTCGGTGATGGCTTGTCCGGGGCTCAGGTTCTTGATCAAAAGCTTGGACCCCCGGCGCTGTTCTTTGAAGTCGTTCGCTGCAAGCGCACCCCTGTTCGGTAAAAGAGCCCATACGATAGTAATACACGCCAGAAACAGGAAACAAGCCATTCTTCTGTTCATCGTAAGCCCCCTTGAATTTGGTTTCGCTTTACCTTACAAGACGCGTTGCGATATACGAAGCAACCTTACGGGTCCCGGCCAAGAAGGGGTGCAGTCGGAGAGACTCCAGGCTGTAGTAATGATAGCGTTTCCTTCTCCCCTTAAACTTTCCCCTTTTACCGTAAGTACGGTTACGCTTTTTGTCAACCAGCGAACCCAATGCAAAGGAGGGCGAGAAGGCGTAAATACTACGTCAGTTATGGACAATATTCGTCAGTTATTTTTGAAACCCGGTGCGGAAAAAGTCTTCGACCACCGCGGCGCAGAGCGCCGGCAAGAAAGCTTTACCGCACCGGGTTTCACTCCCGCTTCCCCTATATTACCTGTGCCTTCGGTTCCGCGGTGTCCTCTGTGTGCACCCCCTCCAGATCCTCCATACTGAATACCTTGTCGATATCGAGGATCATGATGAAGCGGCCATCCCTCTTGCCCATGCCCCTGATGAACTCCGTGTTGATCCTGCCCCCGATGCGGGGAGCAGGTTCTATCTGGCCGGGTTCGAGATCGATGACTTCCTGGACGGAGTCCGCGAGGGCCCCGAGAATGGCCGTCTCCTCCTCGAGGGTTATCTCAAGCACGATGATGCAGGTATCGACGGACTTCTCGGTTAAGGTCATGCCGAACTTGAGCCTCAGGTCCAGTACCGGCACCACACTGCCCCTCACATTGATGACGCCCCTCATGAAGTCCGGTGTTCTCGGTACTTTCGTTATCGGGGTGTAGTCGAGTATTTCCCTTACCTTCGCGACCTCCACTGCATAAACCTCGTCTTCCAGCTTAAAGGTGAGGTATTGTTCGGTCTCCATGTCCTGCCTCCTTAGTAGCGCTCGAACTCGGGGTCCTGGTCGTCCATGGCCAGATTGAAGCCTTCTGTCGCTTTCCCGTTCCCCTTTGCCTTCACAGCCGATTTGACTGTCTTTCTGACCTTGACCACCTTCTGCTCCGATTGATGGGCAAGCTTAAAGAACCCGATGGAGCTCTGGAGCTGTTCTGCCTGGGAGGAGAGCTCTTCGGCCATGGAAGACATCTGCTCGGCAGCCCCTGCATTCTGCTGGATGACCTGGTCGAGCTGCTGGATGGCCTTGTTCACCTGCTCTGCTCCCGTGTTTTGCTCGGCCGATGCCGCGGTGATCTCCTGTACCAGCTCGGCAGTCTTTTTTATATCGGGGACGAGCTTGCCGAGGAACTCCCCTGCCTTTTCCGCTACCTGGACACTGGAGGCCGAGAGCTTGCTTATCTCGCCTGCCGCGGTCTGGCTCCGTTCTGCCAGTTTTCGTACTTCGGATGCGACTACCGCAAAGCCTTTGCCGTGCTCTCCCGCCCGGGCTGCTTCAATGGCGGCATTGAGGGCCAATAGATTGGTCTGGCGGGCGATCTCTTCGATGATGGATATCTTTCCCGCTATCTCCCTCATGGCACCTACCGTCTCCGTTACTGCCCTGCCGCTCGCTATTGCATCATCCGCAGACTTGAGGGCGATCTTTTCCGTCTGCTGGGCATTGTCGCTGTTCTGCCTGATGGTGGATGCCATCTCTTCCATGGAGGAGGATGCCTCTTCGGCGGATGCCGCCTGTTCGGTTGCCCCCTGAGATATCTGCTCTGCGGTGGAGCTCATCTCCTGGCTGCCGCCTGTCACCTGGTTGGTTGCTTCCCGTATTTGCCCGACCACCTCGGTGAGGCCTTCCACCATCCTGCCGAGCGCCTGCATGAGCTTGTCTTCTCCCGAGCGCTCCTTTACCGTGACCGTGAGATCGCCGCCTGCGATCTGCTCCGCGACGGTCGTCACCTGGTTCATGGCATCGATCAATGTGTTGAGGTTGTTCCTGATCTCGTTGAAGTCGCCGTTATACGTATCCGTGATCTTTGCGGGAACGTCTCCCTTTGAGATGGAGTCGATGTAGAAGGCAGTGACATCGATGGGCTTCACGAAGGCGTCGATGAGCTCATTGATCCCTCCCACGAGCTTGGACCAATCGCCGGTAAAGGAGGAGGCATTGCCCCTGACCTTCAGTCTTCCTTCATGGACGGCCTGGGTAAGGGTGGTGATTTCGTGTATAACGTTAAGGAGGTTGGCGCGAAGGAGATCCATCCTCTCGTTTGCAATCACCTGCTTTCCCGGCAGCTTTTGGAGCACCCTGGAGAAATCCCCTCCTGAATATGCAGCCAGGATGTCGAGGAGGGCAAGGATATTGTCGATATGAAGCTTCAAGCTTTCGTTAACGCCTGCTGCAACCTGCC
>MVRP01000308.1 GCA_002067405.1 Syntrophorhabdaceae bacterium PtaU1.Bin034
CCAGTTGATCTCGGGGTCTTTTTTCCCGAAAATCGCCTGATCGTCAAAGAGACCGGAAATGACGATCTGTCCCCGAGGGTTGTATATGACGGGTATGTTCCGTGACAGACGGTTATAGACGATGCCGATGGTTCTCGGACCCCGCTGAGATCCGAAGGGAAGGGCGACAGTTTTGTACGTATAAGCCTTCTTGCCCTCGTAGCCGGTTCTTGAACCTGTTACCCAACAGTCGACTTCCTTGTTGTCGAGCTTAATTTTGAGGGGGTTTCGCCGGGATCGTTTCTTCTTGCTTATATCGAGCGTGCGGTCAGATTCGACGCCAATCTCCAATTTCACAAACCCCCAGTCGTGATCGGTTATCTCTTGCCCGGGTACGATGTTTTTCACTATCAGTTGCGGACCCTTGCGCTGGCCGCCTCTGACTTCGGCTGCAAGGGATAATCCGGGAACCGTCCCTATGAGGGCAAAAAGTGTAAGGAGGCAAAGAGAAACGAGCAGGACGGAAGGACGTTTGGTCATGTAATTCTACATTTCAAGTTTAAACAGGTCAGCGCTTTTGTCAAGTCCCGTGCTCTAAAGGCGGATGTGAGGATGCGGACGTCCTGAAAAACCGGAAAGCCGCGAGGTGGAATGAGCTTGTTTTCTCATCCTCTTATCTTCGCGATTTCCGCCGTGCCCGCGCTCTCATCTCGGTCTCTTTCCGCGCGTCCTTATGAGGAAACAGGTCATTTCAGTCAATTGGCACTCATAGGTGCATGGCTCAAGGTGGATTACCACGTCGATGGTTGATATTCTGGCCTTTATACGGTCTTCGACGCGATGGGCCAATTCGTGCGCCTCGTCGACCTTGAGCTCGCGGCAGGTGAGCAGGTGAAAGTCCACATACTTCTCGTTGCCGGAAAAACGCGTTCTGAGCTTGTGATAACCGGCGTAGGGGAAAGACATCTCTCCCAGTATCGATTCGATCTCATCTTCGAGGTGCTTGGGAATCCTGCTGTCCATGAGCCCGGAAATACCTTCTCTCAGTATCTTGGTGGCGGAGAACATAATGATCAGACCGGTGCAGATTGCGAATGTTATATCGAAGAAAGACTTGCCCGTATAATAGGTGAGGAAGATCGCCAGGATGGCAGCCGAGTTTGAGTAGAGATCGCTCGCATAATGAAGGGCATCGGCTTTGAGTGCATTCGATCCTGTCCTGCGGCCTACGGTTTTCAAAACCAGGGAAATCACAAGGCTGAAAGTGAGAGACAACCCCATAACACCCATATCGAGAACCGAATAAAGGATGCCATGATTGTACAGGAACTCCTGGACAGCCTGATAGATAATGAGACCGCCGGTGAAGATGATGACGACTGCCTGAATGGCTCCCGCAATGCTCTCGGCTTTGGCGTGTCCGTAAGGGTGGCCCTCGTCGGCCGGCTGGGCGGCCTTTCTGATTGCAAAGAAATTCATTGCGGACATGAAGACGTCGAGCAGGCTGTCAAGACCGGAGGAGACTACAGCCATTGAACCGGACATGAGTCCGACGGTAAATTTGCTCACTGCAAGGGCAAAGGCAGAGAGCACCGCAAAGCCAGACGCTTTCTGTTTTACGTCCATACAAGGTCCAATAATATACAATAGTACCTGGCAGGATAATAGTCTCAGCCAACTTCCTGCCCCGGATTTTTGCCTGCCGTTGTTTGCCGTTTTTTCTGTTGACATCTTTTCCGCACTGGTTTACTTTCTTTAAAATTCAAAAAAGGAGCGCGTTACGTAATGGAAGACGACCCTGGCGGTCACTTGTGTTTCAGATGGAGCGGACCGCTCGTCTTGCGGATGTCGTTCAGATCGACTGATCTTTTCGTCTCCTCTTGACCCTGAGCGGTTCTTGAGGAGAGTTTTTTCTCCCTTCGCTTCCCCGTTTTAAAGATACAAGATTTCAAAGACACTAAGTGCTTCTGGAAAAAGAGCTGATAAGTATCGGATCGGCAAACTAGGCACGTCTGACGTGCTCGCGTTCCGGGGCAAAAACGCGCGCCAACGATCCATTGCCTCTTCCTTTTTATGAAGGGGAGGTAACGGTGCAGAGGGGCATGGGGGCAGAGGAGCAGAGAGGCAACGGCGAACAGATATTTTTTCCTCCGCTCCCTATCTCCTCCGCTTCTCTGCATAGCAAGGGCGACGCGAGCCAGCATTTATCCGCCTCTTCCTTTTTATGAAGGGGAGGCAACGGTGCAGAGGGGCATGGGGGCAGAGGAGCAGAGAGGCAACGGCGAACAGACATTTTCTCCTCCGCTCCCTATCTCCTCCGCTTCTCCGCATAGCAGGGGCGACGCGAGCCAGCATTAATCCGCCTCTTCCTTTTTATGAAGGGGAGGCAACGGTGCAGAGGGGCATGGGGGCAGAGGAGCAGAGAGGCAACGGCGAACAGACATTTTCTCCTCCGCTCCCTATCTCCTCCGCTTCTCCGCATAGCAGGGGCGACGCGAGCCAGCATTAATCCGCCTCTTCCTTTTTATGAAGGGGAGGCTCAACCGGCTTTGCCGGTGGAGGGGGCGACGCGAGCCCCAATAATTGAATCAAGGAGTCCTGACATGAAAGCATGCTTCGAAATCAGAGGGGAAGTAATTACCCGTGTTACGGCCGATAAAGCACCAATTTGTGTTTTTGCTGCCCCCGACCAACGGGAGGCGGAGGAAATACTTGATACTCTGCGAATAGATCGTTACGATCTCGATTCGGCACTTGACCCGGATGAGATATCACGCGTCGAATTCACACCCGATTGCATCTCCATTATATGGAAACAGCCAAAGCAGGTTTCCGTGGAGCAGGAACTGCGGTTTGACGTCTCGTCTGTGGGGCTCTTTCTCAAGGGGTCCGAACTCACCATGATCGTAGGAGAGGATTTCGTCCAGTTTCCGGCCAAGGAGTTCCAGGGGGTAAACTCATCGGCTGATGTCCTTCTCAAGTATCTCTTCTACACTATCCGTCATTACTTAGGCCATTTGAAGGTAATAAAACAAATCACGGCGGAACTCGAATCCAAGATAAGCGCCTCTATGGAAAACCGGTATCTGCTCCAGATGTTTGCGCTCAGCGAGAGCCTTACCTATTATCTGACCTCCATAGAAGCAAACGGCGCGGTTCTCGCGAGGCTGGCCAGCAGGGCCGAAAAGCTCGGTCTTTCGAAACAGCAAATCGATTTCCTTGACGATACATTGTTGGAAAACAAGCAGTGTGCGCGACAGGCGCAAATATACGGCACGGTCCTCTCAGGCCTCATGGACGCAAGGGGCACGATCATAAACAACAATATGAACGTGCTTCTGAAAAACCTCACTTTGATCAACATAGTGTTCCTTCCCCTTAATCTCGTTGCCAGCATCGGAGGAATGTCCGAGTACAGCACGATGACGCACGGCATGGACTTGAGGCTCTCCTATTTCCTGTTCTCCCTTGCAATGGTGCTATTTGGATGGTTAACCTGGTTCGTCCTTGTCAGATATATCGATAGAGGTCAAAAGACGCGGACGATGAAGCAAACGTTGACGAGCCGCTCCAACGGGTCGTCAGGCAGCCGGCATCCGATTGAGGCTCCATTCAATTCAAGTCATCCTTGACTTTACGCAGCAAGGACGACACTATAGGCGGCATGAAAGCAATGTGGTGGGTGGGGGGGTTCTGGTTCTCGACCGGACCCCCCCGCGGCCTTGAGGAGCTGAATGCCATCCTGAACGGTAATATACTCTGGATCAGCGGCAGGGAGGTCTTTGAGGCCTCCCTGCTGTACCTGGGTCATAGGATTGTTTCATTTCATCTTCCGGAGGCGCTTCTTTGCCCTCACTTATGAAGGCACGCGGAGCTTTATCTGGGAGTTCCTGTTCTTTCTGAGTTTTGCCTTTGTCCTCGTCAGTTCTGTCCATCTGGCGGGTATTCTTCAGGTCTTCTCTTTTCTCGTCATTCCTGCCCTCATCGGACGGCTTTTCAGCAAAAAGCCGT
>MVRP01000309.1 GCA_002067405.1 Syntrophorhabdaceae bacterium PtaU1.Bin034
GAAAGCCCGGCCACATCGGAGAGGATCGCCTCGATGCTCGGTTGCGATCCCCGCGGCATGGATCGTCTGCTTAACGCGCTCTCGGCGCTTGGTCTTCTTCAAAAGCAGGATAATGGGGTGTGCTGCCTTAATGAGGCGGGGAGATTCCTCTCTTCGCGCCACCCGGAAACGATCCTGCCCATGATGCTGCATTTTAACGGTCTTTGGAACGGTTGGAGTCACCTTACCGATGCGGTGAGAACAGGCGGTCCTGCGCCAAGGCCCCATTGGGAAAAAGATGAGCCGGGCAGAAAGGCTTTTATCGGCGCGATGCATTCAATAGGACTTGACCTCGCGTTGGAGATCGCTGACGCCTTTGACGCCTCCCGTTTCGAAACGCTCCTTGATATCGGCGGTGCCTCAGGCACCTACACGATAGCCTTTCTCAGGAAGAATCCCCGGCTGAATGCAGTCCTCTTCGATCTCGCTCCCGTAATTCAGATGGCCCGGGAAAGACTTCAGGCCGAGGGCCTCGACGACAGGGTGATGCTCGTAGCAGGAGACTTCTACAAAGGCGACCTTCCCGCAGGCTGTGATCTTGCCCTCCTTTCGGCCATAATCCATCAAAACAGCCCCGCGCAAAACCTCGACCTCTACAAAGAGATTTATCAGTCTCTCGCCCCCGGAGGATCCCTGCTTATCAGGGACCATATAATGGATGCTTCCCGCACGAAGCCTCCTACTGGTGCACTCTTCGCGCTCAATATGCTTCTCGGAACACGGGGCGGAGACACATACACCTTCGACGAGGTCAAAGATGCCCTCGAAAAGGCAGGATTCACCGAGGTGAAGTGGCTGCGATCAGGCGAGCGGATGGACAGCCTGGTGGAAGCAAGAAAGCCGGGATGAACTGACAGGGAACCACGAATAAGCCTTCCCCTGAGTTTCCACGGACAGCCGTCTTTTCGATCTTTCAGGGAAAGGAGAAGGCGGAAAAATTGAAATACGATATTTCTACCCTCATCGATACCGGATGGGTACAGCTGGTTACCGATCTCTTCTACGAGACGACCGGAATTCCGGCATCGGTAGTCAACACCTTCGGCATGGTCCTCGCCCGTTCGGGGTCGAAAGATATATGCGCCTCTTTCCATCGTGTCAATGAGGGGACAAGAAAGCGATGCCTTGAAAGCGACGCACTCCTTACCCGCATCGTTGACGCGAAGCAGAGACGCATTATCCGCCCGTGCAGGAACGGGCTGATCCACGCGGCAGTACCCATTACGGCCCGGGGAGAACATATCGGCAATTTTTTTACGGGACGGTTTTTCCTGGAAGCGCCCGATATGGAGTTTTTTAGGAAACAGGCTGCGGAGTTCGGGCTCGATCAGGAGGCTTACCTAGCCGCAGTAACAAAGACCCCTATCATCGAAGAGGCGGAATTGTGCGCTCTTCTTGACTATTTTTCGGAATACGCCGGGTTTCTGGCCGAAATGAGCCTCAAACAGCTGAAGCAGGGTGTGGCAGTTGAAGCACAGCAGGAGAACGAGGAACGGCTTCGAATGGTCCAGGAAGCCGGTCACCTGGGAGTCTTTGACTGGGACCTTCAAACGAACAAGACAGTCTTTACCCCTCAACTGGAGGAGCTTTTCGGTTTTAAAAAGGGGTTAATCGAGGCCAGCCACGAAGAATGGGCCAGGCGTGTCCATCCCGAAGATTTGTCAAAGATCGAATCGCGACTTGAAGGTCTCATGAATTCCGATATTTCAGAGGATCAAATCGAGTATCGCTTTCACCATCCCGATGGCGAGACGCGCTGGATGTTCACCAAAGCGAGAATCCTCAGGGACAAGGATGGCAAGGCTCCGCATGTCACCGGGGTGGCCCTGGATATCACAGACCTCAGGAGAAAAGAGGAACTCCTTCGAACCCAACGAAATCTTGCAACATCCCTTAGCGCTACCGTCACTCTTGAAGAAGGACTAAGGCTATGCTGCGAAACGGCTATCAAAGCGGCAGGAATGGATTGCGGGGGAATCTATCTGGAGGGAGAGACGCCGGGTAAATTCACCCTTGCATTCTACCAGGGATTCGATCCTGATTACGCCAGGAGCATCTCCTGCTACACCTACGAACCGGGATCTGCAAGCGGCCGTTGCACCATGGGCGAAGGCAGCTTGTCTTGCGAAAACGGGCACGTGCGGTTAAGCAGTCACGACCGTCCGATTCAACCGTTGTCCGTTGCCGTTGTTCAGCTCCACAGTGAAGACCGGGTTATAGGATATCTCAGTGTCGGGTCCTATAAGCTCAGCAAGATACCTCAGCCCGCCAGTGAGATGATCGAGGCCATCGGCGCCCAAATAGGAAACGCCATCGCCCGCCTGAAGGCTGAAGAGGCACTCAAACAGGCAAACGAGAAGTTTTTGACGACGTTGGAAAGTATCACCGACGGCTTCGTCTCCTTCGACCGGGAGTGGCGGTACACCTATGCCAACGACACGGCATGCCGGCTTCTAAAGAAGCGCCGGGAAGAACTGATCGGACGGGTGCTTTGGGAGGTTTTTCCGCATGATAAAGGAAATTTCGGAAGCATCCGGCAAGCCCTCGAGGAAAACCGTCCCGTTCACTTTGACGGGTTCTATCCTGATCCTCTCAACAGCTGGTTTGAATGCCATTGCTACCCCTCACGAGAAGGAATGTCCATCTATTTCCGGGATGTAACAGACAGGAGAAAGGTCGAGCTGGAACGGGAGCGGTTGGTGGTGGCCGTGGAGCAGGCAGCAGAGGGCTTCCAGGTAATGGATGCCGAAGGGGTGATCGAATACGCGAACGAGGCCTTTTGCAGGATGTACGGTTATACCAAACAGGAGATGGTGGGCAGGGACGTCCGTGCAGGACGCAGCGCAAGGCACGATCCCCAGGTGTACGAGGGCGTGTGGTCAACAATAAAGTCAGGAAAGGCCTGGTTCGGGAAGACGACAAGGGAGCGAAAGGACGGGACGGTCTTTGAAGTGGAGTCGACCATTACGCCGATCAAGGACGAGTCGGGCAAGATCGTGAGTTATGTGGGGGTAAGCAGGGACATAACCGACCAGCTCCGGATGGAGGAACAGCTCCGCCAGTCGCAGAAAATGGAAGCCATAGGAACGCTGGCAGGCGGTATCGCCCACGATTTCAACAATGTTCTCGCCGCTATTATGGGGAATGCCGAGCTTGCCCTCGAGGACGTCGAGGCAGGAACGGAATGCAGCCACAATCTGGAACAGATACTGAAGGCAGCCGTGCGGGGCCGGGACCTGATCCGGCAAATCCTGACCTTCACAAGAAAAGGCAAAGGAGAAAAAAAGTGGATAGCGATCGCTCCCCTTATCCGGGATACCTTCGCCCTTCTCCGGGCATCCATACCCGTTTCAATAGACATGTCCTTAATCGTCGACGAGGAACCGGATATTCTCGAGGCGGATCCGATCCAGATCCAGCAGGTGCTCCTCAACCTCATCACGAACGCAGTCGATGCAATAGGTGAAAAAGCGGGTTCAATCACCACGCGTCTATTCAGCGTCTTCTTCGACAATCAGGATTCCCTGCCCCACCTCGATATGACACCGGGGGAGTACCTGGTGCTGGCAGTGAGTGACACCGGCGAAGGCATGACGGAAAAAGTCAGAAAAAGGATATTCGAGCCTTTCTTTACGACAAAAGAAGTGAGCCACGGCACGGGTATGGGGCTGACCGTCGTCTACGGTATAGTAAAGGCATACGGAGGAGCGATCAACGTCACGAGCAAAAGGCATAAAGGCGCCACTTTCACGGTGTACTTCCCCAAGCCCAAGTCGTCCGCGGCAAGGGCAAAACCGGGCAAAGAGACCGCGCCGGCAGCACAGCAACCGGGAAAGGAGCATGTGCTCTTTGTGGATGATGAGGAAGTGCTGATCGGCATGGTCCAATCAATGCTCCGTCGCCT
>MVRP01000310.1 GCA_002067405.1 Syntrophorhabdaceae bacterium PtaU1.Bin034
AATTAGATGTACTTGTTACACCGTAATCATAACGGAGGTTCCTATCTATGGCTCAGGACATCATGTACATAGTAGTTTTTCTCGCAGTCGTCATGCTCCTCGCGCCTTTCCTCGGCCGCTACATGGCCGCGGTCTTCGAAGGCAGGCGAACGATGATGAGCAGCGTGCTGCGACCTGTTGAAGCGGCGATCTACCGATTATGCAGAATTGACGAAAACGCAGGGATGACGTGGAAAGAGTATTCTTTCGCATTTCTCCTTTTTAATGGAATCGGGCTCATTGTCCTCTTTGCACTCCAGCTTGTCCAGGGACGGCTGCCCTTTAACCCGCAGGGCCTCGGCGCTGTCAGGTGGGATACGGCGCTCAACACCGCGATATCTTTCGTCACAAACACGAACTGGCAAGCCTATGGCGGCGAATCGACCATGAGCTACCTGACCCAGATGATGGGCATGACCGTCCAGAACTTCCTCTCGGCCGCTGCAGGCATGGCTGCGCTTTTGCCGCTCATCCGCGGATTCGTCTATCGGATCAAAGACACTGTCGGCAATTTCTGGGTCGACATGACCCGGTCGCTGCTCTATGTGCTGCTCCCCTTGAGCCTGTTACTGGCTTTTTTGCTCGTGTCTCAGGGTGTGGTACAGACCTTCGGGCCGTATGTCAGGGCCCGGACCCTCGAAGGCGGCGAACAGGTTATTGCGGTCGGGCCGGCTGCTTCGCAGATTGCGATCAAGCAACTCGGCTCTAACGGCGGAGGGTTTTTCAACGCCAACGCTGCACATCCTTTCGAGAACCCGACACCATTCTGCAATGCCATAGAAGTAGTTGCAATCCTGCTCATACCTGCGGCACTGCCATTCACCTTCGGAAGGATGATCGGCAATCGACGCCAGGGAAGAGCCATTTTTGCCGCCATGGCAGTCCTATTTCTTGTCGGACTCGGCATCGTCATGGCGGCCGAGTGGCGAGGAAATCCTGCTTTAACAAAGTTGGGGATCACGGACGGGATCAATATGGAGGGGAAGGAGGTGCGCTTCGGCGTGGGACAGTCGGTCCTGTGGGGTCAATCGACTACAGCCACCTCGAACGGCTCGGTGAACAGCATGCACGACAGTGCAATGCCGCTGACCGGCCTGGTCTATATGTTCAATATGGCGGTAGGGGAGGTCATCTTCGGAGGCGTCGGGGTCGGGATGATCGGCATGCTCATGTACGCCATACTCGCCCTGTTCCTTGCTGGTCTCATGATCGGGCGTACCCCGGAATTTCTCGGAAAGAAGCTGGAATCGAGGGAGATGATCATGGCGGTCATCGTTGTCGTGGCGCCCGCCATTTCGTCCCTGATATTTTCAGGGATAGCAGCGGCAACCAGGACGGGTCTCGGCAGTCTGCATAATGCCGGGCCTCACGGACTCTCAGAGATACTCTACGCCTTCTTCTCTTGTGCGGGAAACAACGGGTCTGCCTTTGCCGGCCTGAATGCGAATACGCCCTTCTATAACCTGGCAGGAGGTTTCGTTATGCTCGTCGGAAGGTTTGCCACCATTCTGCCTGCCTTTGCCATTGCCGGGTCGCTCGTGATGAAGAAGGCCATACCTCCCGGTTCAGCCACGTTCCCCACGGCAAGCCCCCTGTTCACGGGAATGCTGACGGGCACGGTCATCATCGTGGGAGCGCTTACCTTTTTTCCTGCCCTCGTTCTTGGCCCTGTACTCGAGCATCTGCTGGTCATCGCCGGAAGGGCTTTTTAGGAGCACGCCATGGAAACGAAGAATGTCACCATATGGCGATCCGGACTCATGAAGCCGGCGATTACAGGCTCTTTCAGAAGGCTCGATCCACGTCTCCTGTGGCATAACCCCGTCATGTTCGTGGTAGAGATCGTTTCTGCCGTCACGACGATCATTGCAGCGGGCAACCTTGTTTCAGGCGGCCCGTTCCTGTTCAACATGCAGGTATCCATCTGGCTCTGGTTCACGGTGCTCTTTGCGAATTTTGCCGAGGCATTGGCCGAAGGACGGGGAAAGGCGCAGGCAGAGTCCTTGAGGAAGGCCCAGAGTAAAGCATACGCGAGGCGGATAAAGGCAGACGGACAGGTCGAAGAGGTGCCGGCCCTCTCCATCAGAAAGGGCGATATCGTCTTGATCGAAGACAGAGACCCTGTGCCGGGCGACGGGGAGATTGTGGAAGGGGTCGCACTGGTTGACGAAGCCGCGGTTACCGGCGAGTCTGCGCCGGTTATAAGGGAAGCGAAAGGAGACCGGAGCGCGGTCACAGGAGGGACCCGTGTCCTTTCCGGCAGAATAAAGGTCGTCATCACTGCCAATCCCGGCGAAACATTTCTTGATCACATGATCTCCATGGTCGAAAGCGCAAGACGACAGAAAACCCCGAACGAAACGGCTTTGGAGATCCTGCTGGTCGGTCTCACCATTCTCTTCATTGTCGTGGTTGCCACCCTCTTCTCTTTTGCCCGATATGCCGGGGTAGAGGTGACCGTGACGGTCCTCGTCGCGCTCCTCGTCTGCCTCATACCGACCACTATCGGCGGCCTGCTCCCGGCCATCGGGATCGCGGGTATGGACCGGCTCATCAGGCATAACGTTGTTGCCCTCAGCGGGCGGGCAGTGGAAGCGTCAGGCGACGTGGACATAGTCCTTCTCGACAAGACCGGCACGATCACCCTGGGAAACAGGATGGCAACCGATTTCATCCCCGCTGACGGCATTTCAGCCGAGGAGATGATCGAGGCATCGCTCCTTGCGTCCCTCGCGGACGAGACACCGGAGGGGCGGAGCATCGTGGCGCTCGCGAAGCACCGCCTCGATGTGCGCGGACGGGATATAAAGACCCCTGATCCCGGGTGTTTTGTGCATTTCACCCCGGAACTGCGCATGAGCGGCGTTACTCTCGACGGAAGGGAGATTCGCAAGGGTGCAGCGGATGCGGTGGTAGCCTTCGTGACCGGCCACGGGGGCACCATGCCCGAGTGTATACTTCAGGCGGTCCAGAAGGTCGGACGGGAGGGCGGGACCCCGCTCGTGGTGGCCGATTCCTCACGGGCCCTCGGCGTAATCCAGCTGAAGGACGTGCTCAAGAAAGGGATAAAGGAACGCCTGCACCAGCTTCGGCTCATGGGTATCCGCTCCACGATGATCACCGGTGACAATCCCCTCACTGCAGCGGCTATTGCAGCAGAGGCAGGGATCGATGATTTCGTGGCACAGGCCCGCCCGGAAGAGAAGTTGAAACTTATACGCAAGTACCAGGCAGAGGGCCATCTGGTAGCAATGATCGGCGACGGGACAAACGATGCCCCCGCCCTTGCGCAGGCAGATGTGGCCGTGGCCATGAACGCGGGAACCCAGGCGTCAAGGGAAGCGGCGAATATGATCGATCTCGACTCCAACCCGACAAAGCTCCTCGATATTGTTGAGATCGGCAAACAAATTCTCATGACGCGGGGTGCGTTGACCACGTTCAGCGTTGCGAACGACGTGGCCAAGTACTTCGCCATAATCCCTGCGATCTTCGTGCAGGTGTTCCCGGTCCTCGGTGTCCTTAACGTCATGCGGCTGGCGACACCGCAGAGTGCGGTGCTATCGGCCATCATTTTTAACGCCCTTATCATCCCGCTCCTTATCCCGCTTGCCCTCAAAGGCATCAAGTACTTGCCTATCACCGCCCAGGCGTTATTGTGGCGCAACCTTATCATTTACGGTCTTGGAGGCTTGATCACGCCCTTCATCGGCATAAAGCTCATCGATCTTCTGGTCATTTTTCTCCACCTCGCTTAAGGAGGCGAGCTATGAAGGAATTAAGGCGTGCACTGCTCGTTTTCGTAGTCTTTGCCGTTGGGACCGGCCTGGCCTATCCTCTCTTCGTGACGGGAATCGCCCAGCTTGCTTTCAAGGACCGGGCGAACGGCAGCCTGATC
>MVRP01000311.1 GCA_002067405.1 Syntrophorhabdaceae bacterium PtaU1.Bin034
GCTTTCATCACATCCAGGTAGCTGCCGCCCACGATTTCAGGAATTATGAAGGCTGCCGCTCCCATGACCGGCGGTACCAGCATGCCCCCGGTAGAAGAAAGGGCTTCGATGGCTGCAGCCATCATGGGCTTATAACCGGAGCGTATCATCAGCGGTATCGTTAAGGTACCGACTGCAGCGACATTGGCGGTCTGGCTGCCGGTCATCATACCGAAGAGACAACTGCCGAGCACCGCCGCCTTCGCGGCACCGCCCTTAAACATACCGAATAGCCCGAACCCGATGTTCGTAAAAGCCCGGCTTCCACCGGTCTGTTCGAGGAACGCTCCAAAAATGAGAAAAGTGATGATAACCGTGGCGGAGACACCCACTGCCGTTCCCAGTATTCCCTCGGTTCCGAGGAACATCTGGGAAACGACCCGTTCAAACGTGTAGCCGCTATGCGCGAACATGGGCGGAAGATATGCCCCGAAGGTGACGTAGGCGAAGCTGAGCATGACCAGGACACACATGGTGAGGCCCATGACCCTTCGTGTTGCCTCCGTTACCAGTACGATTGCCGCGGTGGAGACAATGCAGTCCAACGTATCCGGCATCCCGGCCCGTCCGGATATCGCTTCGTACTGCGTAAGCACATAGAGGCCGATAAACACGCTGAAAAGCACAAGGATATAGTCAATCGTCAGGGTGATCCCGACAAATCTATCCTTGAAGTTCTTCTTTAGAGGAAAGAACAGAAAGACAAGGATCAGACCGAAACAGAGATGGATAGTCCTCTGCTGCATTGCCGGAAGCTGCTGGATGCCGGCAGTGTAGATCTGGTAAAGAGACATTAGTATTGCAGTGACTGTTATCACTCTCTTCGTCGTTACCATTCGTAACCTCTCGGTGTTGGCTGTGGGAGCTACTTCTTGGGCGTACCGACTTCCTTGAAGTACTTTTCGGCACCCGGATGCAGAGGGAATGTTATTGTCTTCGTCGCTGTCCTGATATCTATCTCTTTTGAGACGGGATGGATCTCTATCAGTTCGTCTCTATGTTCAAAGATCGCCCTGGTGATCTTGTAGACCACCTCTGTGTCCATCGCGGCATGGGTTACGAGTATGGAACCGAAAAACAGAAGGGGAGTGTCCGCTTCGACGCCGTTATAGCAGCCTGCCTTGAGGTTTTCCGCGTAAAAATACGGGTTGTCGGCCACAAGTTTTTTCAGTACCTGGCTCTCCACCGGAATGACGCGTATCTTTCTTCTCACGCTCAATTCTTTCATTGCGGGAATCGGGTAGACACCGGAGATAAATCCCGCATGGATGCTCCCGTCCTGGATACCTTCAACGACTTCTTTGTATCCAAGCCATAACGGCTTAAACATATCCCTGGTAATACCGTGAGCAGCGATTACCGTCATGCCGATCTCCGCAGTACCGCTGCCCGCAGCCCCCATGGCTACTTTCTTGCCCTTGAGGTCATGGTAGGATTTGATCGGCGATTTGGCATCAACGACCAGATTGAGGCCGGTGCCGTGGAGGAACGTTATTGCCCTCAATCCTTTCACCTCTTTCGTAAACGGTGCTTTGCCTCTGTAAGCGGCATCGTTATTCTTTGAGTCGCAGGTCGCCACTACAGGCTGTTTCTTTTCGTATTTCTGATCGATCAATCTGGCTATGGCCGCGGTCCCTCCGGTGGGTTCAACCATCAGTTGAACTTCAGGTACATATTTATTCACCACCTTGCTAAGCGCACTGCCCTGAAAATAGAGGGTACCTCCTGCGCCCGGCGTATACACAGGAACAACTTCTTTTGCAGAAACAAGATCCGATGAACTGATGACAGAAAACATAACTAATACCAGCAAACAAAGTCTCAAACCTCTCATGACTCTCCCCCCTCATTTTAGGCTTCTCTTTTGCGGTAGTTATCCTTTTGTTTCTCTCCCCGCTTCGGTTTGCGGTTCTTTTGTTCTTACTTCCTCATCGCCTCCTTCCTTAGTTATTGCAATAATATCGTTTTATCCACCCCGTCCCCGGAAAGTCTTTCTACCCTGCTGTCCTGTATTTCAAGCGACGACAACGAATAAGTAGGGTTAACGGGAAGCCGCAGGCGGAATTCCGGATAGTTCACGCTGAGCTCTTTGATATGAGCGCCGTTCAGTGACTTTGCCTTTTCCCAATCTCCTGCTTCTAGGAGGTCCACCAGTTGGCGATGGGACTCAAATGCCTTCTCGGCCATTCTGTTGCTCGGTTTCATCTTAACCATCAGGTACGAAATGAGGTCGCAGATGGCCGACAGCATGTCCACAACTATCCGATTCTCCGTGGCCTTTGCCATTATCATGTGGAAATTGAAGTTTTCGTACAGCTTCTCCTCCTGGCAACCCTTGCGATAGAGGTCTTCGGCCCGTTGAATCGATTGTCTTAAAGCATCAAAAACCTTTTTTGTCGCTTTCTTCGACAGGATGTCGATTATTGTTGATTCGATCCAGTATCTCATTTCCGTAAGCTGCTCGAGGTCGATATTTCCGAGCATCAAATGATCGGAAAAGTAGTCAAACAGTTTCTTGTTGGAGGGGACATTCTGTATAAAGGTACCGCCTTTGTTTCCCTTCCTGATGACCACAACCCCCGACAGCTCGAGAACCCGTAAGGCCTCGCGCAATGCTGCTCTGCTGACACCGAGCTGGCCGGCCAGTTCGCTCTCGGTCGGCAGGGCATCTCCCGGCTTGAGCGATCCCGACAGAACGGCATCCCTGATCTGGTCGACTATTTTTTCAAATACCCTCTTTTCCCTTATTTTTGAAAATTCCATGCTTAAACCCCTATAATCTAACGTCTGACATTACTATATCAGTCTTACTCGTAACAATGTCAAGAAAAAAATGTGAAAGAAAAAAATAAAAAACACCTTTAACCTGACACCTGCAGAAATACGCCGTATTATTGAGGAAATATGAGGATAGACTGACCGGATGAAAAGAAAGCGTCAGCGTCGTTGTTTATGATTCACGATTGCAATCGCACATCGCTGTCCTGCCATGGGAGGACGTCCGCGAGAACTCTTAACAATATCCCAATCGGTTCACACATATACGATGTCCAGGGGAACGTCCGTCACCGGTTCCAGGCGATCTTTTCTCACGATAAAGTCCACCTCTACTCCTATGGCGCCTTTGCCCGGAAGGACAAACTTTGGCTCAAAAGCAAACACCATCCCCTCCTGCAGAACGGCATGGTGTTTTGGTGTAATAACCGGTAGCTCATTAATTTCCAGACCGAGGCCGTGACCGACAAAAGAAACCCGGCCCTCTCCGAACCCCAGAAAATTATCCTCCAGACGGGCCTTCTTTGCCATAGATGCAGCCCGGTCGTAAAGCTCGACTGCATCTACCCCCTCCCTTCCGTAGGTCAGCGCATCCTCCACGATGTGCCTCGAAACTTCATAAGGCTTTCTGAATAGCTCCTTCAGCCGTCCGATCACGAATACATGCGTTTCGTCGGTCACGTATCCGTTGTATCCTCCTCCATAGTCGATGCAGACCGGCATACCTTTCTCGATGCGCTCTAGACATGACCCAAGCGGTACCGCAGGCGTAAGGCCCACCCCTCCCACAGATACGTCTGAGCACGATGCCATTGCTCCCGTCAACCCCGCAGCAACCGTGATAGTCGTCATCTCAAGATTAAGCCCCCTCATTCGCAAGAACCCTTGATGTCCCCGCTTCCTGCCCTCCGCGACAAGCTCAGCGTCGATGTCCAATTCGGTCGTACCTTCCTTGACTACCTCTTTTGCCTTTGCGAAGACATGCCGGAGGATCTCACCCGATCGCTTGATCTGCTCAAGCTCGAAGGGGCTCTTAATCTGTCGCAACGTCTTAATGAGTGAGCTCGCGTCCACGAA
>MVRP01000312.1 GCA_002067405.1 Syntrophorhabdaceae bacterium PtaU1.Bin034
GTCATGATTTCCCCCTCTTTTGAGAAGTGCTGCATAAAAAAAGGCCATGGTATTCTTCCATGGCCTTTTCAAAAGAAAAGGGCCATGGGTTTTGCACCCATGGCCCCTAATTTCCGCTGTCCGGATTAAGGACGCACCGGGTGCATTCCTCTATACCAGAAATAAAAATAATAATATCCGGAAAAATTCTCTGCGCTCTGCATGGTTCTTACTTTAAAGCATTCTATCCCTCTTGTCAAGCAATTCAGGGTGATTTTTTTACCATCATTGCCGTGTAAGCATACCCGTTGGCCGGTCAAACGGTGGCTTCGTATGGCTGGCCAACGGGGCAGCCGATCACCCGTCATCCGTCACTCTCTCCGCCATCCAACCGTTACCCGACCTCCTCTTTGGCAAGGAGGGCGAGGGCGGAACCAAAAGGAACAAAAAGCAACGAAAAAGGAGGAAAAAAGGTTGACACGACTATTTTTTGTGTGTTAAAAGGCATCATCAAATCGTTTTATCTGCAATGCCAGACTGGTGGCAAATGGGTGGTGACGGGGTAGCTTTCAGCGATCCCCGGCGTCTTGGCTGTTCAATACATGACACTGGATTTTGGACTGGAGCGGCCTTCTTATCCGATGTAGCGGAAATAGACCAAGGTAACGGGGTGTTTGCGTACGATGGGAAGATTTGCCAACGAACCGTGAGAATCCCGAAAAACAGTGATGATTCTGAGGTATGGAGGAGATTGAAAGATCAGAAAGTTGATATTTCAGGAGCTGTGATATGGCTAGGATAAAGTTCTGCGGTATGACCAATCTGGATGATTGCATGGAAGCGGTCGATCTTTCGGTGGATTTCATAGGTTTTGTGTTCTATGTAAAAAGCAGGCGTTATATATTGCCTGCCCGTGCCAGACGGATCATAGAAAAGCTCGATGGGAAGATTAAGACGGTCGGCGTATTTGTGGAAGAAAGTGATGACCAGATAGCCGATATTCTCGATTACTGTTCTTTGGATTTTGCTCAGGTCTATCGCCCGTCCTCGATCATAAACAAGATTACCGTGTACCGTATCGCCGACAGATTGCCCGACCATATCGGAGAAGGGCTCATGCTCTTCGATACCTATGCGGCAGGGTACGGCGGTTCAGGAACGTCATTCGATTTTAGTCTCCTGAAAACGTGCCCTGTTCTCGACCGGGCGTTTGTCGCCGGCGGGATCAACAGCGAGAATGTTGAAGAGGTCCTGCGGTTGAATCCGTTTGGAGTAGATCTTGTCAGCTCCATAGAATCCTCGCCGGGGAAGAAGGATCATCGGAAGATGGAGCTTTTTGTCAATAAGGTGAGGGGCTTTGAGATATAAAAGGCCGTCCTTCCGACACTTCCTGAGATGTCCGTAAAGAAGGGAAATCCAGGAAATAGAGGATCAAAGGTGTAAACATGGAACATGTACCGGAAGGATTCATTGAAAAGACCGACCTGTACCTTAAAGACGGTACGGGATTTCCTGCATCGGGCAGAGGAAAAGTAATTCCCGCTCCCACCGGGTTGTCTTGACCTTACCTTGTCCGGACAGTGTTTGAACTCTATCCCACAATTCAGAACAAAATCAGGAGAATGGATCAGGGGCCCGGTAAGGAGGAAACCGGGCTGAAAACTGCGTAAGCTTCCCCCTTCGGGAATGAGAGCCTGGACCCTATTTCATGACCGCAGACGGCAGATACAGTATTAACTGTGGGAATATGAACAAGAGGACGATGCAAATGATCAGTGAGATGAGGAATGGGTATACACCCCCATAGATCATGTTCATAGGCACTTTTGTGATGTTTCTTACCACGAAGACGCACATGGCGACGGGAGGAATAACCGAGCCGACGCAGACAGTGAGGGAGACCATGATACAGGCCCAGATCGGATCATACCCCATTTGCGTGATCGCCGGGAAAAATATCGGCGTGGCGAGGATCATGAAGGCCAGATCGTCGATGAACGATCCGCCCACGAGATAGATAACAAATATAATGGCCATGATGAGGTGACGATTAAAGGGAAGTCCCACCACCCATTGTGCCACGATATCCGGTATATTCGTCACGGCAACGAAATGGCCCAGCACGTTGGAGGATGCGACGATGAGAAGGACCATGCATGATGTTCGAAGAGCTTCGAGCACGGAAAGCTTGATGCCTGCGAAGTTTATATCCCTCTTCAGAACACACAGGACAAGCACTGCAAACGTTCCGATACTGCCTGCTTCGGTGGGTGTGAAGAAGCCTTTCATCAACCCCCCGATGATAACAAGGAAGATGACGATGGGCCAGATTACGGAAGGCAGGGACGAGGCCCTCGCTTTCCAGGTAAACCGCTCGCAGGCGGGTCCTATTTGCGGGTTTATCCGGGCCCATCCGAAGATCACGATAGCGAAGCTGGCGGAGAGCATGAGTCCCGGAATAACACCCGCCATAAAGAGCTTTCCTATGGATTGCTGGGTTATGATGCCGAGCAGAATAAGCGTGACGCTGGGAGGGATGAGCACCCCGAGCGTTCCCACAGTTGCCACTATCCCGGTCGACAGTTTCTTGCTGTAATTGAAGCGATCCATTTCGGGGACTGCGACACTTGCAAAAGTCGCGCACGTGGCGACTATGGAGCCGCAGATCGCCTTGAAGACCGTCGCGCCTGCAACGGTTGCCATTGCGAGGCCCCCCGGAATATGGCCAAGAAATTTGTGTGCACTATCGTAGAGCCTTTTGGCTATTCCCGCGTTAAACGCGATCTGGCCCATGAGCACAAAGAGAGGCACTACGGTCAGGCTGTATGATTCGAGAGCGTCGTAGAAATCGTTTGCCAGTATATTCATGGCAGGGCCCGGGCCAACGACTATCGCATAGCCCGCTACACCTATGATGGCCATAGCAAACGCCAATTCGATGCCTGTTAAAAACAATCCCAACAACAAAACACATCCGATGATTCCGACCGTAATCTCATCCATTTTCTTTCTCCACTATGAATATCCTGCAAATATCGGCCACGAGCGTGATGCACTCTATAAGGAAGCAGAACGATAAACCAAAGGCAGCCGGGAAATAAGGTAGTTGGAGGGTCAGAGAGACCTCGCCGGTCTTGTACAGGTGAATCCCTTTCAGGAAAAGGTAATATGCGAGAAGGGCAAACAGGCATATACCCAAAAGCCTCGTTATAATGAAAATCACCTTTCTTACCCCCTCCGAACGGTTCTCGACAAGGAAATCAACGCTGACGTGTCCTTTTTCCCATGAGGTCTGGGGAACCGCAAACCCGACAACTATGGCGCCCGAAACGGCCACGAGTTCATACGTCCCGAGAATAGCCGTGCCAAAAATCCGCAGCACCACATCTGCGACTGTGAGCATCATCATTAGAAAGAGAACAATTCCCGCCAGCCCATTCATCCAGCCGACGAGCTTTCTGAACACCTTAACGAATGCAGCCATTGGACCTCCTAACCGCGACCGGAGAACATGCGCTCCCCGGTCGTCATCAATTATTGGGACACCCGCAAGCGGGTACCCGGTCGCCTCCTGCTATGCTGAGGTGCGGAGGAGATAGGGAGCGGAGGAGAAAATGCCTGTTCACCGTTGTCCCTCTGCTCCTCGGCACCGTTGCCTTCCCCTCAACAAAAGGAAGAGGCATTAAGCCGGCCCGCGTCGCCCCTTCTACGCGAACCTGCAAGCGGGTGTCTCGTAACTTACCTGGGATTCTTCTTCAGGAAATCGCGCGCAAACTTAAGCACCTCGTCGCCGGGCAGGTTCTTGGCCTTCATGTTTTTGACGTAGTCGTCGAAGAGCGGCTG